>CAKSDJ010000040.1 GCA_934445015.1 uncultured Eubacteriales bacterium
CAGACAGACAGACAGACAGACAGACAGACAGACAGACAGACAGACAGACAGACAGACAGACAGACAGACAGACAGACAGAGATAATTTTATAACCGTAACCTCATTCATTTGTTCAATGATGGTTGTAGGTATTCATGCGTTTGTTGAAGCTCCATCCGGTTCTACTACGGCGTTTATTGAATCTGTGATTTCGCACGGATTGTTCACAGGTGCAGTTCCTATCTTTTTGTTTACATCGGGATATCTGTTTTACAGAAATGTGGATTCTGTTAATAAATGCTTTGAAAAGCAGAAAAAACGGCTTGTGAGTGTTGTAATGCCGTTCTTTTTATGGTCGGCATTATACTATATCTTTTTTGCAACAGCCAATAAGGCTTTTGGAGTTGCGATGGTTTCACCAGTTGATATATCGGTTGCTGGAATTATCGAAGGCGTATTGTCTTACAAGTATTGCTTCCCACTCTGGTTTATGTGGCAATTGATATTGTACATAATAACATCTCCGTTGATTTATTTAATTTTGAAAAACGGGAAACTTTCCGCATTTTTGTTGGCGGTGGTTGCCATAGCGGGAATTTGTGATGTGCATACAATCGGGCCTGATATTTTTGAAGGTCGCTTGAACTTCGCTGTTAATTATTTTTTTTATTATTTTTTTGGTTGCATAATGGCGAAAAAACCGCAGATATTCAAGAAAATTAAAGAATTTGCGGTTAAAACACCGGTAGCGATATTAACAACAGCATATGTTGCTTTTGGTATATTGGGCGGTATGATTTATGACGGATATATTCCTGCCTTTAACAACAGATGTCTCGTTCCACTGATTGCAATCAGCTTGTGGGCATTTTTATATAAGATTTGCCAAAAATATAAAAACATTAAAATTCCCGAAAATGTTTCTACTATGCTTGTCTACACGATTCATCCGTTTGTAGGTCTGCTGGTTGGTAAGCTGTTGGGGATACTGCCTTTGCCAAAAATCGGTTATTATTTTCTATGGTTTTTAATAACAGCAACACTCTCTTGTGTTGCGGTGCTAATAATAAGGCGGATTAAGCCGATTTATCGGTTGCTCAGCGGTAACAGATAAAACAGGTTTATACCGCAGGGTTAAAAAATGAAAGGATAAAGAATATGAGGGTTGATTATTCGGATATCAAATTTAAAAACAACGGCAAATTAAAGCTTTTGATAATTGTTGGCACCCGCCCCGAAATCATAAGGCTTTCTGCGGTCATAAATAAATGCCGAAACTATTTTGATTGTATTTTGGCACACACAGGTCAAAATTATGATTATAACCTTAACGGTGTGTTTTTCAGGGACCTTAAACTTGACGATCCGGAGGTATATATGGACTCTGTCGGCGATGACCTCGGTGCTACGGTAGGCAACATAATCAACTGTTCGTATAAACTTATGCGGCAAATAAATCCGGATGCGTTGTTGGTACTCGGTGATACAAACTCATGCCTTTCGGCAATTCCGGCAAAGCGTCTTCATATTCCGGTGTTTCATATGGAAGCCGGCAACCGTTGTAAAGATGAATGCCTGCCGGAGGAGACCAATCGCCGCATAGTGGATATAATATCCGACGTTAATATGGCATATTCCGAACATGCACGCCGCTATCTTGCAGAATGCGGATTGCCGAAAGAGAGGACTTATGTCACAGGTTCGCCGATGGCAGAGGTTTTGCACCAAAACTTAGATGAAATAAAGCAATCGGATATATTGACTAAACTTAACCTGAAATCTAAAAGTTATATTTTATTGTCGGCACACAGAGAAGAAAACATCGATACCGAAAAAAACTTTTTCTCTTTGTTTACAGCCATAAACAAACTTGCTGAAAAATATGATATGCCTATACTGTACTCCTGCCATCCCCGTTCTAAAAAGCGACTTGAAGAATCGGAATTTAAACTTGATGACAGGGTTATTAAACACGAGCCGCTCGGTTTTCACGATTACAATAAACTTCAGATGAGCGCATTTTGCGTTGTTTCCGATTCTGGTACATTGCCTGAAGAAAGCAGTTTTTTCACAAGCGTAGGCAATCCGTTCCCCGCTGTGTGTATAAGAACTTCAACCGAGCGCCCTGAGGCGCTTGATAAGGCGTGCTTTGTTCTTGCCGGAATTGATGAAAAAAGCCTTATTCAGGCGGTTGACACTGCTGTTAATATGAATATCAACGGCGATCTCGGTATACCGGTACCCGATTATACAGATGAAAATGTTTCTGTAAAAGTTGTAAAGATAATTCAGTCTTATACTGAAATTGTTAACAAAACAGTTTGGAGAAAATCATAAATTTACTATTGTATCAACACGGTACAAAAACAAAATAAAAAACATTCATACAAGGCCAAACGGCGCATGTGTATGAATGTTTTTCCATTTTATAAATCAATATACCCGTTAAGCGCGGCCATTTTTTGGTTTGTGGGTTCCGGCAAATTGCCAAAGCGAAATTCAAGCCCTAAGTCGTCATATTTTGTCTGACATATCTTGCGAAAAGGCAAAAGTTCTATCTTATCAACCGTAGGGCGGCTTTTTGCAATACTGTTTAACGCTTTTGCATTTTCGGGTGTATCGTTAATTGTGGGTATGATTACCTGCCGCAATGTAACGGGTATTTTTTTGCCGTTTAAATACTCCAAAAACGCAATCGGTGCCGACATATCGCAGCCTGTGTACTTAATATAATCTTCGGCGTTTGTGTATTTAATGTCAAGCAATACCCTGTCGGTCACATTGAGCAGGCCTTTAACTTTTTTATCCAAAATACTGCCCGACGTGTCAAGGCAAGTGTTTATGCCGTTTTGCCTGCACAGTTTAAAAATTTCGCAAACAAAATCTGCCTGCAGCAGCGGCTCGCCGCCCGAAACCGTTATGCCGCCCGTATCACCGAAATATTCTTTATAGCGCACCGCTTTATCCGCTATTTGCTGCGGTGTAAAAACGGTGCCGCCGTCGGTGTTCCAGGTGTCGGGATTATGGCAACAGGCGCAACGCAGATTGCACCCCTGCACAAACACAACAAACCGTACGCCCGGTCCGTCTACAGTGCCGAGAGTTTGTATTGAATGTACCCTGCCCGTTATCATAACGCCGTGTGGAAAGTGCGGCTTATAACCTCACGCTGCTGTTCGCGTGAGAGTTTGTGAAAATTAACCGCATATCCCGAAACCCGTATTGTAAGGTTGGGGTAACTTTCGGGGTCCTCATACGCTTTCACAAGTGTTTCGCGGTTAAGCACATTTACGTTTATATGATGTGCATTTTTTGCAAAGTAGCCGTCTAAAACAGATACAAGGTTGTCCACCTGTTCGGTTTCGGTTTTGCCGAGCGCTTCGGGAGTTATTGAAAACGTGTTTGAAATGCCGTCGCGGCAGTCGTCATAACTCAATTTTGCAACCGAATTAAGTGACGCCAGCGCTCCGTTTTGCTCACGGTTGTGCATAGGGTTTGCACCCGGCGCAAAAGGCGCGCCTGATTTTCTGCCGTCGGGGGTAGAACTTGTGTTTTTGCCGTACATAACGTTAGAGGTTATGGTAAGCACCGAAAGGGTGTGGGTGGCGCCTCTGTATGCAGGCGTTTTGCGGAGCTCGGTTATAACACGGTGGGTCAGGTCTTTTGCGATTGAGTCAACACGGTCATCATCATTGCCGTATTTGGGAAAATCGCCGGTGGTTTCGTAGTCGATTATATAGCCGTTTTCATCCCTTATGGGTTTAACGTTTGCGTATTTTACGGCACTGAGTGAGTCAGCCGCAACCGACAGCCCAGCAATACCAAACGCCATAAGACGCTCAACATCGGTATCGTGCAGAGCCATTTGTATTTTTTCGTAGCAGTACCTGTCGTGCATATAGTGGATTATGTTCATTGTATTTACATAAAGACGTGCAAGCCACCGGATGTAATACGCATAACGGTCATACACGGTGTCAAAGTCAAGTTTGTCGCCCGAAACAGGTTCCATTTGCGGACCTATGTGTATGCCGCTTTTTGCGTCGTATCCGCCGTTAAGGGCAATATTCAAAAGTTTTGCAAGGTTGCAGCGCGCTCCGAAAAACTGCATCTGCTTGCCTATTTTCATTGCCGAAACACAGCACGCAATTGCGTAGTCGTCGCCGTATACGGGGCGCATTAAGTCGTCATTTTCATACTGTATTGAGTCGGTATCTTTAGAAACTTTTGCGCAAAACTTTTTAAACGCTTGCGGCAACTGTTTTGACCAAAGCACCGTAAGGTTAGGTTCGGGTGAAGAACCTAAGGTGTAAAGCGTGTTGAGTATGCGATAGCTGCCCTTTGTTACAAGCGTTCTGCCGTCTTCGCCCATACCGCCTACGGATTCGGTAATCCACATCGGGTCGCCGCCGAAAAGTTCGTTGTATTCGGGTGTGCGCAGGTGTCGTGCAATGCGAAGTTTTATAACAAAGTCGTCATAAAGTTCCTGCACCTGCTGTTCTGTCAAAGCGCCGCTTTTAATATCGCGCTCGGCATAAATATCAAAAAACGTGCTTACACGTCCAAGCGACATAGCCGCACCGTTTTGTTCTTTAATAGCGGCAAGATACGCAAAATATGTCCATTGAATTGCCTCGCGTGTGTCTGCGGCAGGCTCGCTTATGTCAAATCCGTATTGTTCGGCCATAGTTTTAAGTTTGCCTAAAAACCGTATTTGTTTTGCGAGTTCCTCATCGCATCTTATGGTATCATTATCAAAATTTTTTTGAAACAGGGCCTCGCGGTCATTTTTCTTTTCTTCGATAAGTCGGTCAACACCGTAAAGCGCGACGCGGCGGTAGTCGCCTATTATTCTGCCGCGTCCGTATGCGTCGGGCAGCCCCGTGATAACGTGGCAGCGCCGTGCAAGGCGCATTTCATCGGTATATGCCTTGAAAACACCGTCGTTATGCGTGGTGCGAAAACGGAACTGCTGTTCGATTTCGGGTGAAAGTTTATATCCGTATGCCTCGCACGCCTGACGCGCCATACGTATGCCGCCGAACGGACTCACACCGCGTTTAAGCGGCTTGTCGGTCTGCATACCTACAATTATTTCATTTTGTTTGTCGATGTATCCCGGTTCAAAACTTGTAATAGTTAAAACCGTGTCGGTATCTATATCAAGCACTCCGCCCGACTGCCTTTCAAGCGCAAAAAGGTCGTTGACCTTTTTCATAAGCGAATTTGTACGCGGTGTAGCGTCACTTAAAAATGATGCGTCGCCGGTGTAAGGCGTGTAGTTTGCCTGAATAAAATTGCGAAGATTTATCTCATTTTTCCAGGCAGTTCCTTTAAAGTCATACCAATTTTTATGTTCCATTTTTTCCTCCGTAATTAAACGGTTTATCAAAAAAGGCAAGTCAGTATTTTTAAACCGACTTGCCTAACCGTTAAAATATTATAGTTTTGTGTTTGCCGGTGCTTTAATTTAAACACTGTCAATTGTAAAGTTTTACATAGCGATTATACAATAAAGAGGTGAACTTGTCAATTAAAAACAGTGCAAAATCCTTGTTAAAATAATGTCATTTTATATCTGTGCCAAAAACCGCGACTGCGTAGTTTTTTAAGGTGTAGAAATACAGGTTTTTCTCGATTTTTTCAAGCGATATGCTTTTCAGATCTTTTATGCCTGTTCCTATACATTTAAAATAAGCTTCTTTTGCGGTCCACACTTTAAAAAACCTTTCAAGCACAGCAGGTTCAAGTTTGTCGGGTATGGCATTTAAGTTTGCGGCTTTGCCCAAAACATAATCCATATCGCTTTTTGTGCATACGCGGTTTAAAATTTCGGGCTGCACAGACCGTATAAATTCAACGTCGACTCCTATCGGCGCGCTTTTGCCGAGCGCGCAAACAACAATGCCGTTTGAATGGCTTATGCTGAAATCGGCACAGCCTGCCGCATAGGGCTTGCCGTAAGAAGTAGTTTTAAAAACTATTTTTTCAGCGTCGATATTGTGGTGTTCGGCAAGCGTTTTTCGCGCAAGCATTTCGCCTGCAACCGTTTGACGGCGCACTTTCAGACTTTTTGCCTTGCTTATGCGCTCACGCCTTTCGGGGCTCATAACGCAAACGCAATCGTCGTATTCTTTTTCGGTGAAGTCGCGTAAAAAAAGATGTTTAAGTATAATGTTTTCGTTCAGAGCCATAGTTATCTCCGTAAAATAATAATGTGCGCGCCAAATAAAAATCAATCGGTTTTTATGATTATGTCACCGGTTGTTGTAGTTATTTCGGCTTTGCCGCCCGAATTGTTCTGAGGCACGCTGACCGCACCCGTATTCGTTTTTACGTTAAAGTTTTTTGCGGTGAGCAATTTTCCGTTAACGTCGCCCGTGGTGGTTTTAATAAACAGTTCGCCGCAGTCGCAACCGTTAAAAGTTACGTCTCCGGTGCTTCTCTCGGCAGAAAACTTTTCGGTGCAAATAACATTTCTGAGTGTTATATCGCCGGTAGTACCCTTTAAAATCAGATTTTCACAGTTTACGTTATATATATCCGTGTTTCCGGTTGAAGTTTTTAAATCAAAAACTTTTGCCGTTACATTTTCTATATTCATATTACCTGTGCTTAATTCTATTTTTGCCGTATCGGCGGCGGATGCGCTGCAAGCAACATTGCCCGTACTTGCCGAAATATTTATGTTTTCAAATTTAAAATTTTTCGGAATATCTATGTTTCCGGTGCTGCCTTTTATAAACAGCGAATTGTATTCGGTCTGCGGTAAATAAACCGTTATTTTAGGGCTGTCAAAATCAATGTTTATGTAATAGCCGTACCATTTTTCGGCGTCATCGGCGGTTTCTTTTATTACAAGGGTCTCATTTTCAACAACTGCGGTGTATTGCGGATTTTTTGATTGGTAAAATTCCACCGTGCATTTTTCGCCGTTTGCCGGAACAAGAAAAATATCCGCCGTATTGGTTTTTAAAGATAAATCCTTAAACGTTTCGGTTATTTCGCAGATTTGCGTTTCATACTTTTCGGTGCAGAGTTTTTTGAAATCGCGGTTGCAAAAAATCATAACACCGGTTAAAATAACCGTTCCTGCCGCTATAAGCGCCGCTGCCGTTATAAGCCATATTCTTGTCGATTTACGCATTATGTTCCCTCTTTCCTACAAACATAAATTTTATCGAAAGCGCAATTTTTTTGGTTAAAATCAAAACGCCTTTTGTTGCGGCTTTAAAGCCGAAAAACAAAAGTATGCAAAGTCCGGCAAATATAAATCCGGTGCCTGCCGCGGCAAGGCCAGTATGCAAACTTTTGAAAATCGCAAGCCAAATGCCGCCGGCTACGCAGCTTATTGCAGATGCCGCAAACGCCGCTTCGGTTGCCCAAAGCGTGATAACTGTCGCCCATATTACAATGTATATCGAAAATATTACGGCAACTGCGGCAA
This sequence comes from uncultured Eubacteriales bacterium, assembly GCA_934445015.1. GTDB lineage: Bacteria > Bacillota > Clostridia > Oscillospirales > Acutalibacteraceae > UBA737. The sequence continues at coordinate 7,428 of CAKSDJ010000040.1, forward strand.
TAAGCAGCGGCAGCCACACGGGTGAACCTAAAATTAAAAGTATTATCTCCCAGACTTTTATTGCCCGATTAGGTTTTATTTTTTCTTTTACAAGTTTAGAAAGCGGTATATCGGACACCGTTTGAGAAACGATTTCGTCAACCGAACCTATTTTAGCGATTATTTCTTCTTCGGATAACCCGTCCTCTTTTTGGTCGTCTATCATTTCACCGTAAAATGTGAGCCGCTCGTCGATCTCATTTTCGGGCAATCCCGAAAGCGCGTCTTTTAATTCAGCTAAAAATTCCTGCTTATTCATTGGTGGCATCCTCCTTAGTTACAAAATTGTAAATCGAAATAATTTCATTCCATTCATCTTTAAAATTTTCAATGCGTTTAAGCCCGTTTGAAGTAATGTGATAGTATTTTCTCAGTCTGCCGTCGTGCTCGGCGGTGCGGACCGTAAGCATATCCGCCGCCTCCAATCGCTTTAAAATCGTGTATAACGTAGACTCCGACAGTTCAATATACGGCTTCATATCTTTGATTATTTTATACCCGTATGAATCTTCGCTTTTTATTGCAGCCAGCACACATACATCCAAAAGGCCTCTTTTAAGTTGAATATCCACAGTATACCTCCTTTAACGTAATACATCGTAACACGAAGTATTGTAAATGTCAAGCGTTTTTTACATGAGTTTTCTCATTTTTGTAAAATCGTGAATTTTTACAGGTGTTGTGGGTTCGGTTTTTGCGGTGCCACACATATAAATATAAAAACGCCGCAGTTTAAAAGTCTTAAACTGCGTCGGAAAAAAGATTTTTTATTTGTAGTCATTGACGTGCTTTTTAATTGCCTCAAAAGTTTTGTCGCTAAGGTAATGCTCTACGCGGCAGGCGTCATCTGCGGCGGTTTTTTCATCAACACCGATGTTGATAAACAGTTTGGTTAAAACCGTATGGCGTTCATAAATGTGCATTGCCTTGTCTTTGCCTTTGTCGGTAAGTTTGATAAATCCGAATTCATCGGTTTTGACAAGACCGTCTTTTTTTAAAATACCTATCGCACGGCTGACCGAAGGTTTTGAATACCCCATATACTCGCTTATATCGATTCCGCGGACCGTTGCCGATTTTTGTGAAAGAACATATATTGTTTCTAAATACATTTCGCCCGATTCCAACATAGCCAACGCGCTCACTCCTTTTTTCTGAACAATAACAGAATAACACAAAACCGCTTAAAAATCAATGAATTTTATTTCGGCAACGCTGTAAAAACGGCATTTCGGAAGATTGTACAACGTACAGTTAGCACGGGCTAACCTAAATTATGCAATCTTAATAAATTTTACTTTTTACGACAAATTCGCTTGACAAATTAGCAAGTGCTAACTATAATGTTATATGGTTAGTTGAGACTAATCGGTATTTAATACCAAGCAGTCGGTAAAATCGGCTGATATTGGAGGAACGAAAAAAATGATTCCACTATGTTATGCGGATGTCGGGCAAGCCCAGATTATCAAAAAAATCGGCGGTACACCCGAAGTTAAAAAACATCTTGAAAATCTTGGTTTCAATGTCGGCGGTGAAGTCAGCGTTATAAGCACGCTCAGCGGCAACCTGATTGTAAAGGTTAAAGAAAGCCGCGTAGCGCTCGACGAACAACTGGCAAGAAAAATCATGGTATAATTTTTTAAGGAGGAATATAAGGTGAAAACACTCAGAGATGTCAAAGTAGGCGATAACGCACGCGTTGTCAAACTGCACGGTGAGGGCGCCATAAAGCGACGCATTATGGATATGGGCCTCACAAAGGGAACTGAGGTTACTGTCTGCAAAGTTGCTCCGCTCGGCGACCCTATTGAAGTAACGGTACGCAACTATCAACTTTCGATTCGTAAGGCAGATGCTGAAATGGTTGAAGTAGAATAATATTACATAAAAATTTTTGACCATAGGTTAGCAAACACTAACTCACTAAAACATAAATTTGCCTGTATTACGGCACAGAAAGGAAGATTTATTTATGGATTTGCATATTGCACTTGCCGGTAACCCTAACTGCGGTAAAACAACATTGTTTAATGCGCTTACCGGCTCAAATCAATTTGTCGGCAACTGGCCGGGTGTTACGGTAGAAAAAAAGGAAGGTAAACTTAAAAAACACGACGGTGTTATAATTACCGACCTTCCGGGTATATATTCGCTTTCACCTTACACCCTTGAAGAAGTTGTTGCAAGAAACTACCTTATAGGCGAACGTCCCGATGCTATTCTTAACATCATAGACGGTACCAACCTTGAAAGAAACTTATACCTCACAACACAGCTTACCGAACTTGGTATTCCGGTTGTATTGGCGGTTAATATGATGGATATTGTCCGTAAAAACGGCGATAAAATCGACACTGCCGAACTTTCACGCACACTCGGATGCAAAGTTATGGAAATATCCGCCCTTAAAGGCACCGGCATTACCGAGGCTGCCGAGGCGGCTATCGAAGCGGCAAAATCAGCCAAAACCGTGCCTATGCACACCTTCTCAGGTCCGGTAGAACACGCTCTTGCACATATTGAAGAAGCGGTTTTACACGGTCTGCCCGAAGAGCAGCAAAGATGGTACGCCATCAAGGTTTTTGAGCGCGATGATAAAGTTTTGTCGCAGCTTAATATTCCGGCAGAACAACTCACACACGTTGAGGCCGACATCAAGGCGGCTGAAAGCGAACTCGACGATGACGCCGAAAGCATTATCACCAACGAGAGATATGTATACATAGCCGAAATCATTAAATCTTGCTACAAAAAGAAAAACGTAGGCAAACTTACAACATCGGATAAAATAGATAAAGTAGTTACAAACCGTTGGCTCGGTCTTCCTATTTTTGCGCTCGTTATGTTCCTTGTATATTGGATCGCAATGGTAGGCGTAGGCGCTCCGGCAACCGACTTTACCAACGATAACATATTCGGCGACGGTTTCCACCTGTTTAATGACGGCGGATATGCCGAAGTTGCAGAAGAATACTCAGATGCTGCAGCAATTGTAGACGGTTACAATGCTTATGTTGAAGAACACGGCACCGAACCGACAAAGAGTTTCACATATTCGGTTGAAGATGAAGAAACCCTTGAAGTTACCGAAGAAACCGCAACTATTGCAGATTACAACGATGCAAAGAAAACACTTGACAAAATCGGCGACGAACCCGATCCTGCAGATTACGGCACCTGGGTTCCCGGTATACCGTCACTTGTTGAAAGCGGTCTTGACGCCGTAAACGCTGCAGACTGGGTTAAGGGTCTTGTTCTTGACGGTATCATAGCCGGTGTCGGCGCGGTGCTCGGATTTGTTCCGCAGATGCTGGTTCTTTTCCTGATGCTTGCCTTCCTTGAAGCGTGCGGCTATATGTCAAGAATTGCGTTTGTACTTGACCGTATATTCCGTAAATTCGGATTGTCGGGTAAATCATTTATTCCTATGCTTATCGGTGTAGGCTGCGGCGTGCCCGGTATTATGGCGAGCCGTACCATTGAAAATGAACGCGACCGCCGTATGACTATTATGACAACAACGTTTATCCCCTGCGGCGCAAAAGTTCCGTTTATTGCTATGATAGCAGGCGCTATCTTCGGCGGTTCGGCATGGGTTGCAACAAGCGCTTACTTTATCGGTATGGCGGCAATCGTTGTTTCGGGCATTATGCTTAAAAAGACAAAAATGTTCGCCGGCGATCCTGCTCCGTTTGTTATGGAACTTCCGGCTTATCACTGGCCTACACTCGGCAATGTACTCCGCTCAATGTGGGAGCGCGGCTGGTCATTCATTAAAAAAGCAGGCACCATCATTTTGCTCTCAACCATATTGGTATGGTTTACATCATATTTTGGCTTTACGTCAGACGGATTCCGTATGCTTACCGAGGATGAACTCGACCTTTCTATACTTGCTAAAATAGGCAGTGCTATCGCCTGGATATTCGCACCGCTCGGCTGGGGCAACTGGCAGGCTGCCGTTGCTTCTATTACCGGTCTTGTCGCAAAGGAAAACATTGTCGGTACAATGGGTATTCTTTACGGCGGCGGTTCGGGTACTGCCTGGCAGGCAATTGCCAATGCGTTTACAGGCATTACAGGTTACTCATTCCTTGTGTTCAACCTTCTTTGCGCTCCTTGCTTTGCGGCAATCGGTGCAATCAAGCGTGAAATGAACAGCGCAAAATGGACTTGGTTTGCAATAGGCTATCAGTGCGGATTTGCATATCTGATTTCACTTATGATAAATCAGTTCGGCGGACTCTTTACCGGAAACGTTAACGTTATCGGACTCATCTTTGCCGTTGCGGCACTTGCTCTGATTGTTTATATGCTCTTCTTCAAGAAGTATACCGAGGCAACAAAACTTACAGAAAAAGTTTAATTTTTGAAAGGAGACTTTGCTATGTTTGCGTGGTTGGCTGAAAATATAGGAACGATTGTTGTGGTACTTATACTTGCAGTAATAGTTTTTCTGATTGTTTTTAAACTTGTTAAAAACAAAAAGCAGGGTAAATCTACCTGTGGCGGTAACTGCGCGCACTGTGCAATGCACGGCTCCTGCCATACTAAGTAGCATAATCGGGGGGTACGCCAAAACGTATCCCCCTGTTTTTTGCAAAAATTCAGTTTGCTTTTAAGATTTAAAAGAAAGGTGAAACAAATTATGTATAAAACCGTATTGAAAATCGACGGTATGGCGTGCGGTATGTGCGAAAGCCATATCAACGATTGTATCCGAAATAATTTTAAAGTAAAAAAAATTAAAACCTCACACAAAAAGGGCGAATCGGTAATAGTTACCGAAGCCCCCCTTGACATAACCCAACTTAAAGAGTTGATAGGCAAAACGGGATACACGCTGTTATCGGCTGATGTTTCCGAAAAGTAAAAGTTGGTCGGAGGAGATAGTATGCCAATTGTAGAATTAAAAAATGTAAGCCGTGTTTATAACAGCGGCGACCACGAATTGAAAGCGCTTGACAACGTTAACTTAACTTTGGACGAGGGAAAATTTGTTGTTATTCTGGGTCCTTCGGGGTCGAGTTTGTCAAGATACTTTTTGTGGATTTTCTAAATTAAATGATTTGTCCGTAAAGAAGCCGCCCAAAACCTCGTGCTTGCAGATGTCCTGAAACACCGTATTCAAAGGCTTTTTGGCACTTTCGGACTGCTT
>CAKSDJ010000041.1 GCA_934445015.1 uncultured Eubacteriales bacterium
CATTCTCTTAACCTCCTTCCTTATGTATTTTCAATTTAGGACAGTTAATTTTATCGTCCTATTAAAGTATAGCCCTCGGGCGCAGGCAAAAGCACACTGCTTAACCTGCTCGGCGGACTTGACAGCCCTACGTCAGGCACAATTACGGTTTGTGGAAAAGACATTTCAACCCTTACCAAAAATGAACTTGCCGACTACCGTGCCGAAACCGTAGGTTTTGTTTTTCAGTTTTATAATCTTATACCCACACTTACCGTGCATGAAAACATTTCGCTTGTAAAAGAGATTTCAAAAGACTCGCTTTCGGCAACAAAAATGCTTGAAGAGGTCGGACTTGCAGACCACGCAAAAAATTTCCCCTCTGAACTTTCGGGCGGCGAGCAGCAAAGAGTTTCAATTGCGCGCGCAGTTGCAAAAAATCCTAAAATTTTGCTTTGTGACGAACCCACCGGCGCACTTGACTCGGCAACCGGCGTTCTGGTTTTGAAACTTCTGTTAAAAATGGCGCGTGACTACGGCAAAACAATCGTTATTGTTACGCATAACCAGAACATTGCCAAAATGGCGGATACGGTTGTATACGTCAAAAACGGCAAAATCGTTTCTGCCGAAGAGCAAAGCAACCCGGCTTCTGCCGATGATATCGACTGGTAACGGAAAAGGGGTATATTTTTATGTTAGTTAAAAAAATGCTCCGAACCGCGTGGGGATACAAAGCACAGTTTATTTCAATGGTTTTAATGGTTATGCTGGGCGTCGGTATGTTTGTCGGCTTTAATATGGAGTGGGCAAGCATTGAGCGGAATATGTCGGTGTTTTTTGATAACAGCAACTTTGCCGATTACCGACTCGTAAACGAAAAGGGATACACCGAGGACGACCTTAAAAAAATCGACGCGATCGACGGCGTAAAACAGGCTGCACGCTTTTTGTCGGTAAATGTTGACGTAAAAGGTACCGGCGGCGACAGCGTTGCGCTTATGGTTACAACAAACAGCCGTGTTTCATCATTTGTTCTTATAAGCGGCGACCCGTATGATAAAGACAGCAAAGACGGAATATGGCTTTCAGACAAATATGCCGAAAACAACGGAATATCCGTAGGCGATAAAATTTCTTTGGTTTATCAGAATTCCGAAATATCGGGTAAAGTAAAGGGTCTTATAAAAGCCGCCGAGCAAATGATTTGCGTGCGTGATAAAACGCAGCTTATGCCGGACTTTTCAACCCACGGATTTGCCTATATTTCGCCGGCTATGTATGAAAAGGCGGTGGGATTCGGATACTATCCGCAGATAAATATTATATCCGACCTTGATAAAGATGAAATTTCAAAGGATGTAAACCGCGCGCTTGAAAGCACCACGGTGATCCTTACAAAAGATGATACCGTTTCATATTCGGAAGCAAAGGGCGAGGTAAGCGAAGGAAAAACAATGGGCAGCATTTTGCCGGCGTTATTCCTCTTAATAGGATTGCTTACAATGGTCACCACAATGCACCGCCTTACAGCGAATGAGAAAACTCAGATAGGCACCCTTAAAGCGCTCGGTTTTCACGACAGCAAGATTACGGCGCACTACACCTCGTTTGCATTTTTTGTTGCCGTAATAGGCACCGCGCTCGGAATAGGTATGGGCTATTGGGTAGCATGGCTTATTATGAACCCCAACGGTATGATGGGTACGTATCTTGACCTTCCCGAGTGGAAACTTGTGTTCCCGTGGTTTTGCGCCGTTGCGGTTGCAATTATTATCTCGGCACTTACTTTGATCGGATTTTTGTCTGTAAGAAAAATGCTTGAAGGTACCGCTGCGGACTCACTGAGGCCGTATACGCCTAAAAAAGTAAAGCCGATGCTTATTGAAAAAACAAAGTTTTTTCACAGACTGCCGTTCGGTACCCGTTGGAATATGCGTGATATTGTAAGGCATAAGGCAAGAACCGCAATGAGCCTTATTGGTATTGTAGGTTGCGCTATTTTGGTTCTTGCGTCTTTCGGTATGAGAGATACAATGGATGCTTTTTTGGATATGTATTACGATAACGGGCTTAATTATTCTTCGCGTATCTATTTTTCAGAAAAGGCAACCGACAGCGAAAAGCAGGCGATAATAGATAAATACAACGGCGATTTCGGCGGCTCGGTAAGCGTGCAGATGGACGGCAAAACCGTTTCGCTTGATATTTATGACATAACACACGATAAGATTCGTATTATGGATGAAAACGCCGAAAAAATAGATATTAAAAATGACGGCGCCTATGTTTGTATGCGCCTTGCAAAATCCAATAATTTAAAAGTCGGCGATACTTTTTCGGTAAGTCCTTTCGGAACCGACGATACATACGATTTAAAGGTTGCGGGCATCTATCGCAGCACGTCCGAAAACGTGTTTATATCCGACTCGTACGCCGAAACTTTAAAAATACCTTATGTTGTAGACTCGGCTTACACCGACACCGCAAAGGGCGATATAGAGGGTTCCGACGCTGTAAAAACGGTTCAGTCAAAGCAGATGATAATGGACTCTTTTGAAACCTTTACGTCTATTATGGATACAATGATATATCTGCTTGTAGGCGGCGCACTGCTTTTGGGCGTTATAGTGCTTTACAATCTGGGTACTATGAGTTATACCGAGCGCTACCGCGAAATGGCAACGCTTAAGGTTGTAGGTTTCCGCGACAAAAAGATAGGAAAACTGCTTTCGGGTCAAAACCTTACCCTTTCGGTTGTGGGCATAATTATAGGCATACCGCTCGGCGCGGCAACGCTTTCATACCTGTTAAGCGTTCTTGCGTCGGAGTATGAGATGAAAATGTCTATAGGCGCAGGCTCGTATCTGATTACCGTTATACTTATGATAGGTATGTCGCTTTTGGTAAGCCTTATGGTTTCGCGTAAAAACAAAAAAATAAATATGGTCGAGGCTCTTAAAGGTCAGGAGTAAATCCGTAAAAGCAAATAAAAAAATCCCGATTTTAAAAATCGGGATTTTTTTGCGGTTCAAGTATTATTTTTTCAAGCCTTTCGGCTGCAACGCCTAAATGCGTGTTTTTGCGTTTCAGCAGGCAGACGCACCTTTGGGGTATCGGCGGCGTAAGGTTGAGGATTATGAGATTTGAAAGGTCCTCGTTTTTTAAAAACTCTTTAGGTACAAATCCTATGCCGAGATCCGATTTTACCATCGGCAATATCTGATCTGCGGCATTTGCCTCGATTTCGGGTTCAAAGTGCAGGTTTTGCGTGTTAAAATAATCGGTATAAAATTTATTTGAGCCGGTACGCTCGCAAAGACCTATTATGGGGTATTCGGTCAGCTGCCGCGCAGTCAAAACCGTTCCGGTAGAAAGCGAAAACGCAGAACTGCATACCGCAACCTCGTTTATGCTTTGAAGCGTTTTTGAGCAAATATCGCCCGTTTGAGTAAACGGTTCGGTTACAAGGGCAAAATCGGCAAGTCCGTTTTTAAGCACCTCTATTGCTTTGGGTGTTGTAAGGTTTGATATTTTGAGCCTTACGCCGGGGTATTTGTTTCTGAAAATTTTAAGCGCGGGCAAAAGCGTGCAGTGAAGCGCAATTTCACTTACCGCGACCGAAATTCTGCCCGATTGCAGACTTTTGTCAAGGGCTATTTCGTCCTCGCCCGTTTTTATGTTTTCAACTGCGGCAGATACCCTCGCGTAAAGTTTTTCGCCCTCAGCAGTCAGGGTAACGCCGTTTTTACGGCGTATAAAAAGCGTGCAGCCAAGTTCGCTCTCAAGTTTTTTAATTGTGCGTGTAATATTCGGCTGGTTGTTAAAAAGCGCGTTTGCCGCCGCGGTGACACTTCCGTATCGTGCAACAAAATAAAAAACTTTATAATATTCATAGTTTACGTTCAAACCATCACCGCCATATAAAATTGATATATTTAAGTGCAAAATTTTACATTTTACATATACTTCAAGACACATTATAATATACACGTTTTAAAAAATCAAGTCTGTAAAAAGGGAGCGGTATTATGGGAAAAATCATCTGTATCGGCAGGCAGTACGGCAGCGGCGGACGCGAGATCGGCGAAAAACTTGCGCGCGAACTGCAAATTCCGTGCTACGATAAACTGCTTATTAAAAAGGCGGCGTTTAAATCCGGAATGAGCGAGGATTTTATTGCAAAAACCGAGGAAACGCCTATCAACAGCATAGGTTTTTTAAGCGGAAACCCTTATGCCGATATGGCGGGCATAGGCAACACTTTTTATTCAGAAAGTTCGGTTGCGTACAACGCCGAAAAAAAGGTAATTGAGGATATTTCAAATAAAGGCGACTGCGTAATAATAGGCCGCTGCGCGTCTTCAATATTGCCTAAAGACAAAATTTTATCGGTGTTTGTTTATGCGGACAAAGCCGACAGAACAGCCCGTGTAATGATGCGTAACAAACTTGATGAAAAGGCTGCGGCACACCGGATAAGGCATATGGACCGAATGAGAAAACAGTTTTTTGATTTTTATTCGGATACGCAGTGGGGTCTGCCCGAAAGTTACGATATAATGCTTTCGAGCAGCACGTTCGGTATTGACGGCTGCGTCAGGGCAATAGTAAACTGTTTAGGGGAAAAGGAAGTAAAATAAAATGAATAAAGACCTTACCGTGGGCAAACCGCAAAGCGTTTTGTGGAAATTTTGCCTGCCGTTATTCGGAAGTATAATTTTTCAGCAGCTTTATAACATAGCCGACAGCTTTGTAGCCGGCAAATTTGTAGGCGAAAACGCCCTTGCGGCGGTTGGCAACAGCTATGAAATCACTCTTATTTTTATTGCTTTTGCGTTTGGCTGCAATATAGGCTGTTCGGTTGTGGTGTCAAGATTTTTCGGCGCAAAAGAGTATAAAAAGGTAAAAACCGCGGTTTACACCGCCTGTATTTTCGGCGCGGGGGTTTGCGTTTTGCTTATGCTTGCAGGCATTTTCGGTGCAGGTGCCCTGCTTAGACTTATCAGAACGCCCGATGAGGTTTTTGCCGATTCGAAACTTTATCTTGACATATATGTATGGGGATTGCCGTTTGTATTTTTTTATAACATAGCAACGGGCATTTTTTCGGCTCTCGGCGACTCAAAAACACCCTTTTATTTTCTTGCCGGTTCGTCGCTTTCAAATATAGCGGTTGATATCTGGTTTGTAAAATCCTTTAAAATGGGCGTTGCAGGCGTTGCGTGGGCAACTTTTATATGTCAGGGTATAAGTTGTGTTCTTGCAATTGCGGTCGTTTTTCGCAGACTCAATAAAATAGACCGTGAAAAAAATTGCCCTGTCTTTGACCGCCGTATATTAAAACAGATCGTGGTCATAGCAGTGCCGAGCACGCTTCAGCAGAGTTTTGTTTCGGTGGGCAACATAATAATTCAGGGCATAATAAACGGATTCGGCGCTTCCGTTATGGCAGGTTATTCCGCTGCGGTCAAACTTAACAATCTGGTAATAACGTCGTTTACAACGCTTGGAAACGGCATTTCAAATTATACTGCGCAAAACATAGGTGCCGGCAAACTGCCCAGAGTAAGGCAGGGCTTTGCGGCAGGGCTTAAAATGGTATGGCTTTTAAGTTTACCGCTTTTCCTGCTTTATTTTTTGAAGGGCGAATTCTTCCTGCGCCTGTTTATGGACGAACCTACGCAAGAGGCGGTAAAAACCGGCCTGGCATTTCTTAAAATAATTTCGCCGTTTTATTTTGCGGTATCCGCAAAACTTGTGGCAGACGGCATTTTGCGCGGCGCCGGAATGATGAATAAATTTATGACAGCAACCTTTACAGATCTTGTTTTACGTGTTATACTTGCATTTGTACTCTCAGGAACAGCGCTCGGCGCAACGGGTATCTGGTGTGCCTGGCCGGTGGGCTGGTGCATCGCAACTGTAATTTCAATCGTGTTCTACACAACAGGACCGTGGAAAAAGCAAACGGCAAAAAGCGAAATTTAAAACTTACATAAGGAGTTTGATTATATGCTTGGTAAAACAGTAATTTTAGGTGACAGTTATTCTGCATTCGACGGTTATATCCCCAAAGGATACCATTCTTGGTATACGACTGTTTCTCCGGAGGCAACGGATGTTAACGACGCAAAGCAAACCTGGTGGTATAAGGTTTTTGACGGTAAAGACAATATCCTGCTAAGAAACGAGAGTTTTTCGGGCACTTCGATTTGCAACACGGTAAGGCCGCAATTGTCGGTTGAAACTTCTTTTATTTCGCGTTTTGATAAATTGGTAAGCGACGGTTTTTTTGAGAACAACACGCCCGATACTCTTTTGGTTTTCGGCGGAACAAACGATTGCTGGATCGAGGTTCCGATAGGCAAACCGCAATATGAAAACTTTACAAAAGATGATTTAAAAAGTTTTTTGCCGGCTGTTTCGTATCTTGCTTCACGCATTAAAGAGGTGTTACCGAAAACCCGTGTATATTGGCTTATTAACACCGATCTGACCGATGAAATTTCAAACGGAATAGCAGATGCGGCAAAACGTTTCGGTCAAAACTGTATCGTTTTTAAAGAAATAGACAAACATTACGGCCACCCCACCGTAAAAGGAATGGAGCAAATCGCCGAAGTAATAAAAAGCATTTAAAATTTATATGCTGCGCGTTTAAATTTAAAGCGGCATATAACAAAGGAGAAAAAATGAGTTTAACAACGGTATTGTTTGATCTTGACGGAACGCTGCTTCCTATGGATAACGACGCTTTTACAAAAGAGTATTTTAAACTGCTTGCCGCAAAGGCAGCACCTTACGGCTATGAGCCGAAACAACTTGTTGACGCTGTATGGGCAGGTATGAAGGCTATGGTAAAAAACAACGGCAGCCGCAGCAACGAAACCGCTTTCTGGGAAAAATTCGCTCAGATTTACGGCGAAAAGGCAACTGCCGACAGACCCATGTTTGACGGCTTTTATACAAATGAATTTTCGGGTGCGAAAAAAATCTGCGGTTTTAATCCAAAATCCGCAGAGGCGGTGTATTTCGCAAAAAACGCAGGAATGCGCGTCGCGCTTGCCACTAACCCGATCTTTCCGTCGGTCGCAACCGAAAACCGCATCGGTTGGGCAGGTCTGAAACCCGATGATTTCGAATTTTATACCGCTTATGAAAACATAGGTTTATGCAAACCCAACCCCGAATATTATCTTGAAATTGCAAGGCGATTAAAGGTTAACCCTGAGGAATGTTTAATGGTCGGAAACGACGTTACAGAAGATATGATTGCCGAGTCGGTGGGTATGAAAGTCTTTTTGATAACCGATTTTATTATTAACAGAGAGCAAAAGGATATAAACCTCTATCCGCACGGCGATTTTGATAAACTTATAAGTTTTATTTCAGAAAACGTGTAAAAAGCATTTGAAAAATTTTGAATTTTGTGCTACAATAATTAAAACGAGTAGCAGAAGTGCGTAAGTCCGGTTTGGGCTTACGCACTGTTTTTTTGCACTTTTCGGAGGTCATTAAATGAATAACAGTCAACAGTATCTTTCTTCTGAAAAAGTATACAAACTTATGCGTAAATATGCCGTGCCGTGCATTATCTCTTTGCTGGTCGGCGCTCTTTACAATATTGTGGACCAGATCTTTATTGCAAACGCAAGTTATCTCGGTTCATACGGAAACGCCGCCAACACGGTGGTATTTCCTCTTACGGTTATCGCGTTGGGCATAGCTGTAATGATAGGCGACGGCTGCTGTGCTTTTGTCAGCATATCGCTCGGGCAAAACAAATCCGAAAACGCAACCCACAGCGTAGGCAACTCAATAATGCTTTGCGTTATAAGCAGTATTGTTTTGACCGCCGTTTATCTGATTTTTGCAGACCAGATTCTGACGGCATTTGGCGGCAGAGTAAATAACGAAACCTTTGAACTTTCAAAAGAATATTTCTTTTGGATTGCCGTGGGCATTCCGTTTTATATGTTCGGGCAGGCAATGAACCCGATAATCCGTGCAGACGGAAATCCCAAATTTGCTATGATTTCTACAATTGCCGGTGCCGTTGTCAATATTATTTTCGACCCGATTTTTATTTTTTCATTCAAATGGGGTATGATGGGCGCCGCCGTTGCCACCGTTATGGGTCAGATAGTAACTGCTGTTCTTGCGGTTTGGTATCTGTTCCACGCAAAAATCGTTAAACTAAGGCGCGATGATTTAAAACCGAAAGTTAAAATCATCGGCAAGACACTCTCGCTCGGACTTTGCAGTTTTTTAGCACAAATATCGCTTGTTGCGGCAATGATGGCAATCAATAATATGATAAAAAAATACGGCGCTGCGGATAAAATTTTCGGTCAGGCACAGTATTCGCAGATCCCTATGGCAGTTGTAGGCATTGTGATGAAGTTCTTTCAGATCGTTATATCGGTGGTTATCGGTATGGCTGCCGGATGTATTCCGATTGTCGGATTTAATATGGGTGCAAAGCAGCATAGCAGGGTCAAAGAACTGTTTACAGGATTGCTTGTCGCCGAAATTTGCGTCGGTGCGGCTGCGCTTATAATTGTTGAACTTTTTCCTAAGGGCTTGATACAGATTTTCGGCGCGGCAAACGAGAGCGTTTACTATACCGATTTTGCGGTAAAAGCGTTTCGCATTTATCTTTGTATGATAGTTCTTGCCTGTGTTAATAAAGCAACGTTTATTTTTATGCAGGCGATGGGCAAAGCCGTAGAATCAACCGCTCTGTCTATGGTTCGCGAAATAGTATTCGGCGTCGGTTTTGCACTTTTGCTGCCGATATTTTTCGGACTTGACGGGGTGCTGTATTCTATGCCGGTGTCCGATGTGCTGACAGCCGTAATTTCTGCAATTCTTATTGCGGGAACATACAGACAACTCAACAACGCCGATAAGGTATCTGACGCAGAATGATTGCTGCAATTTAAAAATGCCGTTTTATAATAACAGTGCCGATACACACGTCATCAAACAGCCGGAAAAAATTTACCCGTGCCGTATTTTTGATAAAACCGTGTATCGACACTGCTTTTATTATCTGATTATAAATTGTAATGCTCTTTAACGTTTTGGTGCAGCAGCTCTTTAAAAAACACATGAACAGAAACTGTCGGAATCAACTGCCGTACATTGTTTATATCGAACGTTAAAATACCGTTATTGTCGGCACAGTCGCCCGTGCGCACAAAGAAAAGCGGATTAATTTTATACCCCGAAATTCTGTTGCCGCCGCGTGCTCTCCGCTCTTTCAAATTGCGTTTATCAATTTTAACGGTATTCGCATAAACGGTTGCGCCTTTTTGAAGCAGAATTTTTTTCAAGGCGTCAGGTGTCCAAACCTTGCGGTGATTTCTTCCTGCAGGCCGTATTTCGCCGCTGATATCCGCCCACAGATATATCTGATCGGCAGGTATTATTACAAGATCGCCGCGTATGTCCTCGGTGCAGATTACGTCGGCATATTTTTGTGAAGAAAAGTTTTTAAGTGCTGCAAAAACAACGCTTTTTTCTGAAAAATTATTTATATTATGACCCGTGCTTTCAAAAAAATTAAGTCCTTTTTGCTCGTCAAGCATAGGTTTGAATTGAGAAAACCGCTCTAACCAATCGGCGTCTGCCGTTAAAATGCCGTCTTCACCGTATTTGGGCAGATCGTGTTCGCCGGCTTTAGCGCCCGGCTCTTTGAATTCAATGGTGTAAACAGCCGAATTTTTTACGTTTATCAAGGCGCAGTCTGAGCCGTCACAACCTCCGGCCTGTACCAACATTCTGCTTTTATCCGCCGCCGAGTATATGTATCTCGGTTTTAAATGATGCTCGTCAAGCAAAGGCACAATGTGTTCGGGTATAAAATTTTCCTCTTCGCTGCAGTTGACAAACAAATTGAAATTCAGCATATTTGCAAGCGTTTGCGCGTAGGCACATTCGCTGAAAACCGCGGATTGAATATTATTGCCCGATTCATAACTTTTGTTTATTTGGTGAAACAGCGCAGGACATAAACTTTTGATCAGATCAAAATCCAAATTGCGCGACCTTGATTTTGTCTTGCGCCACAAACCTTCTCTGTCGGTTTTATTAAACACAACTTTTGTTGCAGTAACGTTGTAAAACTCCTGCATAAGTTCTTTTTGCAGTTCGGTCAAGGTGCGTCACCTCCGTATTACGTGCGCAAATTCGTGTCGGCGGCCAAACACAGACGCCGTTATATAATCAAAACTCCGCTGTTTAAACCTGCACGTCAGTTCTTGTCGAAAAAACTGTTTTTGTGAATTTTATTAAGGGTGCAGCCGTCTGAATCAAAGCCTAAAATACCAAGCAGCCGTTTATTTATAGCCTCGCGGTATTTTTGCGGAAACTTAATATTTTCCTGAACGGTGCCGGCGTTCATCTTGGTTACTATATACTTCTTTTCGGAAGCCATAAGTTTTTTTGTTGTCTTTCTGAAAAACACTTTGTCGTCATCGCTTAACAGGTTTATGGGCAGCGGCATAGAGTTTAACAGACTTACGGGATAAGTTATTGCCCCGTCATACACACGCCACCACCAATACGCAAAACTTGAATTTATTACGCAGTACAGCAGGTTAAAATCATCTTCTGACAGCAAATTCATGGTTATTGAGCCTTTTCGGCTTAATTTGCGGCTGCTCGCCGTGGTGTAATACCTGCAGGTGTTTGGCATATCTATAAAATATTTTGTGTTGCGGCCGGTCAGTATGTCCTGCACCTTAAAATCGGACTTGTCTTTCCAATTTTGAAATATCTCAATTAAATCCTTTTCAATCTTTTCGAATTTTTTGTTGCCGGTATCAACGGTCTGGAGATTGTCGGGCAAAGTGCTTTCTAACACCGTTGGGTTTAACAGTTGCGCCCGTTCTTCATTCTTAAATCTTATAAGGGGTGAAACCCTGTATCCTTTAAGACCCCCTGACTTTTTCATTACCGTAACAGACGCTCTGACTGAATTTGCGGTGTTGGTGTTAAAAATACCGTGTTTTTTTCCGCAAAATATGTTGCCGGGTACGTTGTCGAACGAGATAATAAAACCGTGACCGACCCTTGACATCTGCTCTCTTAAAGAGAAAAATTTATCGCCCGAAACAAAACTGAACGGCGTAATAATAACCGTTGAGGTCGCCTGATTGAATATTTTTTCCATAAAAGCGGAGTACATTTCTTTTGTGTCTGATAAAACGGCGCTATGCTCCCAACTTTTTTTAACGGTATCTATTTTTGCATAGGGTGGGTTTGATATTACCTTGCAGTTTGCAGGCAAAACCACGTCGGCATCCAAAAAATCGCAAACGGTGCTGTGTATGTGCTCTGCAATGTCAGCACCGTATTTTACCGCAATCACGGTTGAGCAAATTTTTAACGCAACGCTGTCACAGTCATATAAATATACCCTCCCCGATCTGATCAGGTTTCGGGCGTTTTCATACCCTATCACATCAAAATATGTAAGTATCAGTTTGCCGGCGCCGCAGGCAACGTCACATACAGACTCGCCTTCGCATTGGTCTAACCATTTGCTCATAACGGCTGCAACGTCATCCGGAGTAGAGTATTGACCCTGCTTTTTCTTTGAAATTTTGCTCTGCGTTTCAACGCCTGTTTCGTATAAATCGCTGAAGTTATCAATGTTTAAAAAATCGGGTAAATTTGTATGATTTTCAAGAATATACGCGCATATTTGATCCCAGGTTTTTGCAAGACCTAAAATTTTAATGTCTTCAATGTATTGCTGCAGGCTGTAGGATTTTAGCCTTGTTATAACATCAGCCGTTAAAGTTGTCTGAACAACATTATAACCGCCGTGCCCGGCGGATTTTTTATTTTTTATGCTGTTGTTCAAATAAGACGGCGACGCCGTTTTGTTCTTTTGATTCATACATTAAAGCCCCAATTTTGTTTTAAAAAATTATATCAAAATTCTGTGCTTTAGTCAAGATACAAAGTACCTGTTCAAAATTTGCCGTATGGCAAACCGCCCTTGTTCAAATCCTCTTGAAGTCTGTGCAAAAATAAAGAAACAGCGAAAACAAAGTTCACGCTGTTTCTTTTTGTGAGAGGACTATAAAAAAGATTTTTTAGCCTTTTTAGGTTGGTATTTGTACCCTTACAAAAAATCTTGAACTTTCAAGGTTAGGGGCGAAGGTGCAGCCGCTGTCATTCGGTCAGCGGCTGCACCGATTTGAGACCGCCTTTGAATATTACGGTGACCTGTTCTTTTGAGTC
>CAKSDJ010000042.1 GCA_934445015.1 uncultured Eubacteriales bacterium
ATCCTCGGTTTCGGTTATCAATCCGGTAAAAGCAATTCCGGCATTATTTATAAGTATATCAACACTGCCGAATTTATATACGGTTTCTTTTATCAGCAAATCTGTTTCTAACTTGTTTGTCACATTCACCTTAAACGGCATAACACTGTAGCCCTGTGACAGCAGGGAAGAGGAAAGCAGTTTTGCAGTTTGAAAAGAATTATTATATCCTATTACTACATTATAACCCTTTCGGGCAAACAGTATTGCGGTTGCTGCGCCGATACCCTTTGACGCACCGGTTATAACAACGGTTTTTTTCATATTTAACACCTCAAAATTTTTTCTACAAATATTATAACATAAAAAAATTTTTTTTAAAGTCTATTTTACAATTTATTGTGGTTTACATAACAAATAGTACAATACATTTTGTGCAGTTTACATAATAAGTTTACATAATATTTTAAAAGGTTACAAAATTGTAGTTGACATAAAATTGGATTTGTAGTATAAATATAAGGCAGTTTTTTCGCAATATGTACCTATAGTATGTTGCATTATGTGATTTACATAATGCAATATATTTCGCTATATATAGTTGCGTTCGGCTACATAAATCTATATATTGTGTGTAATATCTTGTCCAACTTTCTCATATATTTAAGCTAAAGGAGTGTTCTATATGAGAAAGGGAATTATTGTAAATCTAAAAAAATTCAAGTTGTTAGATTATATGAATTTAAACAAGATATTCATTTTATTGACTGTTATGTTTGTAGCAGGAATAGCCGTAAGCGCTGCAATATATAATAAAAATCCGGCACTTGCCGGATTTTCAAAAAAACTATTTAACGATTATATTTTACTTCATACAAACGTTTCTTTTATTAAAAAATTTTTCAGTTCTTTTGTAAAATATGTAGTCATTTTAATCGTTTATTTTTTATTTGGAACTTCAATGCTTGGAGTAGCCGTTGTACCGTTTTTAACTTTTTGGCAAGGCATTATTGTCGGTAGTATTTCGGCACATCTGTATACTGTTTACGCGCTTAAAGGCATTGCATTTAACGCAATAGTTATGGTTCCGTCATCAATTATTTTTACAATATGTACTTTTTTTGCTGCTAAAGAATCTATTGGTTTTTCTTTGCTTATGGCGAAACTAACATTACCTAACAGCAAACCGGCAAGCATGTATACCGACTTTCGCAAGTTTTGTGCCAAATTTGTTATAATTATAGGCGTATTGATTTTAAATGCTGTTGTAGATGTTGTTTTAAATATGTTGTTTTTAAAATTCTTTAACTTCTAAATGATAAGGTAGGTGATATGTTATGAACAATTTCTTTTTTGAAGAATACAAAATCTATTTAGCAAAAACAAAAAAGTGTTCTCAAAATACTCTTGATGCATATTTACGTGACATATCACAGTTTATAACATATTCATCAAATAACAATTATTCAAACGCCGCTTCGATCAATCCGGCATTATTGTCAAATTATATTGACTACATATCATCTTTAGGTAAATCTAATGCTACAATAACAAGAATTATTGCGTCTTTACACTCGTATTTTAATTTTTTAATATCAATAAATATTATTGATGATGATCCCACAAAGGGCATAAAAGGTCCAAAGACCGCACGCAAACTGCCCGACGTTTTAAATGCAAACGAAATTAAACTTTTATTATCACAACCAAACAGCAGCGATTATAAAGGAATCCGTGACAAAGCAATGCTTGAGTTGTTATATGCCACCGGTATTAAAGTATCAGAACTTATCGAACTCAACATAAATGATATAAATTTGCAGATAGGCATTATACATATGCACAACAGCAAACACGAACGCATTGTACCTGTATATCCGGCTGCCAACAAACATTTGGGTGAATATTGCAACGTTGCCAGACCGGCTCTCGTTCAAAATACTAACGAAAAACATTTATTTACCAATATGAACGGACAACCTATGACACGGCAGGGATTTTGGAAAATAATTAAGTCCTATGCCGAAAAAGCCGGTATAAAAAAAGATATAACGCCGCATACTTTACGTCATTCTTTTGCCGCACATTTGCTTGAAAACGGTGCACAACTTAAAGATATAAAAGATATGTTAGGTCACGCCGATATATCATCAACACAAATTTATGCACAACTTATTAAAAATAAATATATCCAGTCATATTCGAAATTTCATCCGCTTGCAAAATAACAATTGTAAAAAGTATGTGTATATTGAATAACTGGGCTAATTTTTATAGGGAAGAGTGTGTTTTAAACACAATTATAATCAAAACGCAAATTCTTTTAAAAAGCTAAGTACAGATATTTTAAGTATTGAAAATATTATTGCCAATTATACAAAATGAATATTTTGTATAATTAAGGGAAGCTTTTGAAATTGAAAATATTTTTTAACAATTAGTCTTCTTCTTATGAAAATAAATTTGATATAGTTTAAATTATGCTTTTAAATTCAAAATAATCAACACTTATGATATTTAAGCTTTTACAAAATAAAAATAATTGTTTTGTTTTGTTTTAAAATACAATCTTATACTCCGTGCTACAATTATTAGATAGAGATTCTTCCAAATCATAAATTAACTTGGATTATAACCGTATTACAGCGATTCTATAATATATTATTTTCATAAATGCTAAACACCAAAAATTTATTATAGCAATTAAAAAATCTGCGGTTTAAAACATAGGTTATATCTAATGCTTAAAATGAATAATGATACTCATAACGTTTGTTATTTTTTTAACGATTGTTATGGGTATCATCATTTATTATTTTTATAAATATTTCTCAACCTAACATTACATCTAAGAGCATCATAACCGCAAACCCTGAAATAATGCCCATAGTTGCTGTATATGGTTGTGTGTTTTTGTTTTGTTGACACTCCGGTATCAATTCATGCACTGCAACAATTATCATAGCACCTGCGGCAAACGACAAGGCAAAAGGTAAAATTGTTTCTATTTTAGTTACCAATAACGCACCTATCACGCCGGAAATCGGTTCAACCAATGCCGATGCCTGACCAAAAAAGAAACTTTTTGCTCTTGAATAACCTTCTCTTCTCAAAGGGATAGAAACCGCAGCGCCTTCCGGAAAATTTTGCAGTCCTATTCCTACTGCAATTGAAACCGCACCCATAAGCATATCAGGACTGTTATCACCGTTTTTTAGTGTTCCGAATGCTACACCTACCGCAAGTCCCTCAGGAATGTTGTGAAGCGTGATCGACATAATTAACATAATTACTCTGTTAATTCGTTTATCGTATGAATTACTGTATTCATCTGCGCTTTGTCTTGCATAAGAAACCGCTTTATCAGAAATCCAAATGAAGATCGCACCCGACAAAAAACCTAACGTAACTATTATATATGCAGGAAATTTGAATGTATTTTCAGCCATTTTAATCGCAGGATCCAAAAGCGACCAAAATGAAGCCGCTATCATAACTCCTGCCGAAAAGCCTAACATTAAATTCAAAAGATTTTTATTAGGCCTTTTTAAAAACAACACTGTAGCAGAACCCAAAGCTGTTATAAACCATGTACCGAGTGTTGCAACTAAAGCCATCAGTACTGTATTGATAATCCCTCACCTCCTATAATAACCATTATATTAAACTTGGGCATTTCAGGTGAAAAACAGGAGTTATTACGCATTATAAATTATGAGAAAAAAATTGACAAAATTTTTAATATTTTCCTTGACATACAGCAATAATATTGTTATAATATTAAGGCTGTGAAAAAACAAATGATCCATTAGCTCAGCTGGCAGAGCACTTGACTTTTAATCAAGGTGTCCGGGGTTCGATTCCCCGATGGGTCACCATAAAAACCCCACCGTTTCGGTGGGGTTTTATTATTTCATTGCATTCAATTTTATATCGCCATAAATCTTTTCTGCAACATTGCATATTATATTCGCCTCTTTAGGTGAACAAGTATGCAATGTTTTCTTTTTCGGAAATCCCCATATATTGAAAATGTAAGGTCCTATCCATTCATTTTTATTACAACCGTTGAATATGCCGTAAATTATATTCAGCGCCGCCTTTTTAGGTGAAATAAATATAACTTTCATTGGATATTTAATTATTTTAAATAACAATTTTGGATAATGTGCCGTTATATTAGTAAAAGTAATTCCGGGATGTACAACAGACAAAGTATCATCATCGTCAAAATAACCGTATAAGGCGTATGTAAGAAATCGTTTAGAGTTTCCGTAAACTTTACTCGAAGCCTTGCGGTTTGAGAAATCTACGTCACTAATATCAATATTTGAATAGTCATATGCTATACTGCTTACAGCAACTACCCTTCCACCGCGTAATCTGATTTTTTGACACAACTCACGTGCTAAATAATACTGTGAAATAAAATTAACCTGAAAAATGTTGTTATAGCCGGTTGTGCATCTAAACATCGGAACATTATAAATACCGGCGTTTAAAATTAAGCAATCAATATTTGAGGCGGACAATGATGCTGCAACATCCTTTACATTGTTAATATCCGCCAAATCAAGTCTTATATGTTTTACATTTAAATCAGGATATCTGTTTTTTAAGTTCGAAATTAAACGTTTTGATTTATCTGTGTTGCGGTCAACGCATATTAAGTTAGCCTTTAACTGTGCCAAATACTCACATAATGCAGTGCCAATACCACCTGTTGAGCCGGTAATCGCAACCGTTTTACCCGAGAGTGAATAAGTATTATATAAAAACCATCTTTTAATGCTCATAAAACACCTATTTTATAATCGCATAATTTCCGCTTTTTAACACTGAAACAAGTTCCGTCTCATTTCTTATACGTGTACACGTTTCTATTCCGGAAACACATAGAATTGAATCATCGTGTGCATCTGCACCGCCTGTAATTATTAAATCATTATGTTTTGAATAAAAATTTTCAGCCATAATATTATTTTCGGCGCTGTTACCGTAATTATATATTTCAATACCGTCTATAAACTCAATCGGAAAAACCCTTGGGTTATTTATATAAAATCTGTCACGAAACGGATGTGCCTGAATGATAAGTGCACCGTAGGACTGAGCCGTTTTATGCCATTCCTCAAGCAAGTTATATAGTAACTGAGGATTATTATATAAAAATTCGGGCGTTATTCCGTAACAAAGAATTTCCAAACCGTCATATATTTGCTCCTCAATACCAAAAATAATATCCAAATCATATTTTTCGGCATATTTTTTGCATTCAAGATAGTCTTGTTCATAATGCTTAATAAACGCATCCCACGGCAATTTTCTATCAATTCCGCTGTTACCGTGAAAAAAGTGATTAGTTATAACACAACCATTGTATCCGCCTTTATACAGTGCTTCTGTAAGTTCTTGAGGTTTCATTACAGCACATCTGCTACACGGTGATGTGTGAGTGTGCATTTGATATTTATACTTTTTCATAAAACTTCAACACACTCTTTGTTTAAATAAACTCTAATACAATCGAATTATCTTTAACCGAGGCACTTAGCTTTTTATTTTCAGGAATATTGCCCGAAATAACCATATTGACCACCTGAGTTTCAATTTCACGTCTGATAATATTACGAAGTTCACGAGCCCCGGTCTTTTTACCGTCACATTTTTTTGCAATAAATTCAGTCACATCATTATTAAATACAAAATCAATATTGCGATCTTTTAATGCATCCGACAATTCCAAAAGTGAAATCTCGGCAATTTTTTGCAGCGATTCAAGCGATAACGGATCAAATACAACTATTTCGTCAACGCGTGCAATGAATTCAGGACGCAAAAACTCACGAAGTGCCTTAACAGCTTTTTCTTTTGAGGCATCGGCAACTGTTTTTGCAAAGCCCAAAAGGTTTTCGCTGCGTTCACTGCCTGCGTTCGACGTCATAACAATAATCGTGTTTTCAAAATTCACCTTTCGGCCCTGAGCATCTGTGATTTTACCCTCATCAAGAATTTGAAGTAAAATGTTCAATACGTCAGGATGTGCCTTTTCAATTTCGTCAATTAAAATCACCGAATATGGTTTTCTCCGCACTTTTTCAGTCAGCTGCCCTGCCTCGTCGTATCCCACATATCCGGGAGGCGCGCCTATAAGTCGTGACACGGAATGTTTTTCCATAAACTCGGTCATATCAAGTCTAATTAAAGTTTCGGGAGTGTCAAATAACTGTTCGGATAAAACCTTTACCAACTCTGTTTTTCCGACGCCGGTAGGTCCCACAAAAATGAATGATGCAGGACGATGCAATGCACTTGTATGAACACGCGAGCGCTTAACCGAATCGGCAACGAGTTTTGTAGCATTTTTCTGCCCTATTATACGTTTGTTTAATTCATCTTCAAGTCTTGAAAGCTTGGCAAGTTCGTTTTCTTCGATTTTTGAAGCCGGAATACCTGTCCACATCTCAATTACTTTTGCAAGATGACCCTCGTTTACAGTATTATTGGCTGCTGCATCGCACAGACTTTCTGCCTTTTTCTTATACTTTTCAATATTGGACTTAAGCATCGCCTGCTTTTCATAATCAGTATTTTCACCGTCGGACGTAAGTTCATCTAACTGTTTCGAATATTCAGCAACACTTTGATTTGCCTTATAGAGTTCATCAATTGCCGTATTTTCAAGACTTGCACACGCGCATGCCTCATCAAGCAGGTCAATTGCTTTATCAGGCAAAAATCTGTCGGTAATATACCTCTCCGACAGGTATACAGCTTTTTTAACAATTTTATCCGGTATTGTAACTGTGTGATAACCTTCATAATAAGGTTTAATACCAAGCATAACGTTAACTGCTTCGCTAATTGACGGTTCCTCAACGGTTATAGGTTGAAAGCGACGCTCAAGTGCAGCGTCTTTTTCAATATATTTCCTGTATTCTTTAAATGTTGTGGCACCTATAACCTGTATTTCACCGCGTGATAACGCAGGTTTCAGGATATTCGCAGCGTTCATTGAACCCTCTGCCGAGTCACCGGCGCCGACTAAGTTGTGTATTTCATCAATAAATAAAATTATATTTCCTGCGTCCTTTACTTCATCAATAAGGCCTTTTACCCTGCTTTCAAATTGACCTCTGAATTGGGTGCCTGCAACAAGGCATGTAAGGTCAAGTAAGTGTATTTCTTTATTTAAAAGCCTTGCAGGGGCGGTACCCTGTGCTATTTTAAGAGCAAGCCCCTCAACTATTGCGGTTTTACCTACACCGGGTTCGCCGATAAGGCAAGGGTTATTTTTTGAACGGCGCGAGAGTATTTGCAACATCCTGTCAAGTTCTTTTTCTCTGCCTATAACAGTATCAAGTTTGCCTTCTTTTGCACGAGCAGTTAAGTTTGTACAATACTGCTCTACAAAACTGCGTTTTTTCTTCTTGGGTTTTTCTTTATTTTTATTATCAGTATGACTTTCGGCAGCGTTATTATCTGCGGCACCGCCGAAAAGATTTTTTAAAAAAGGTATTGCCGGAGCGGTACCCATATCAAATGTTTCGTCATTTAACGCTTCATCATCAAAATCCGTATCATCGGCAGCAACAGCATCTAAAAACTGATTGCTTAACTGTTCAATATCCTCATCGGAAATGTTCATACTTTTAAGCATATCATCAACAGGTTTAATGCCGAGTTCTTTAGCGCACATAAGGCATAATCCCTGTGTTTCGCCCGATGGGTCAAGCGGATTTGACATAAATACAACCGCCGGCCTTTTTTTGCATTTAGAACATAATTTCATTTTAAAACTCCTTGAAAATAAAAGAAAATTTATTATTAAATTTTAATAAACGGCGAAATCTCCGAAACAAGTTTAAAGATGTGTGAAGAACTAACCGTATCATAATTAAAAATCAGAAATCCGTTTTTAGTAACAGAAATTATAAGCGTAATAACCATACAGAAAATAACGGAAATTACTAAGCCCTTAACTAATCCCAAAATTCCGCCTAAGGTTTTATTTATACTGCCTATTAAACTGAAACTAAACAGTTTGTTAATATACTTTGCGAGTATTTTAACCACAAAAGTTAAAACTACTACCAATATTGTTGAAAACAGTATTGAAAGTATTTTTACTGCTGCCGGTTTGATAAATGATTGCGAAATAGTATTAGCAAGAACAGTGCCGTTATCAATTGCATCGTCCGCTACCTTTTGCGTAATTTCATCTTTTGAAATGCCTATTAAATTGTTATTTTTAATAAAGCCGGGCAATTTTACCCATACGTTATCAACCGCAACGGTTGCGGTTGCAGCACCCTCATTTGCACTGCTTTCAACCGTTTTAACAATTGACGGCTCAATCATTTTATCATAAACAGTATTAGCTAATGGTGAACTGAATGTAAACGCTGCAATTATTGCCGCTATAAAACCGACTACTTCGATTAAGGTGCGAACAAATCCTCTTTTTGCCGAAATAAAAACGCATATAAGTATGATTAAAATTATTATTGCATCAAGAATATAAGGCATAAATTATTCCCCTTTTTCGATTACAGTTTTAATAATTTCATTGTCTGTAACAATGGCAAGCGAATTGGATCCTATAACAGAAAAACATTTTGCACCGTATGCACAATCACCTGCACGCAGCAGAGTACCGTTTTTATCCAAAATATTTACTGCAGTGTCACTTATGTAATATATGCGGCTTTTAGAATATCTAATATCTGTAATGATATTATTTATTTTAAACTCTGCAATTTTAGTACCGCTGTTTGATATCAGTACAACTGTGTTATCGCTTCGGTCATTTGCACGGTTAAAAACAAGCAAAACACCATTGTTACTTGTTCGAAATACATTTATTTCTCCAGAGGCAGAAATTTCATTTGAATTGAATTTCGACCAATTGATATATCTGTATTTATCCTCAGTAACAACCGAAAAACCTTTTCCGGTGTTTTGCATTGATATAGCCACAGAGTTTTTCAAATCGATCGTATATAAAGCATCAGCCGATTTAAAGTCCAAAATAATAACTTTTGAATCAAACTGACCGGATACCGCGTTTATCGTTGATACAGCAATTTTATCCCCCGAGGGGTTAACCAAGACATTGTTAACAATATCTTTTGCAGAGTTCCACTTATAAATTTGCTTATATTTTTTGTTATACACAGTCACCGCAGAAGTATAATTGTTTGACTGTGTCGAAATTGCAAAATCACCTTTTTTTGATATGCTTGCGGTTATTATTTCATAATCGGTTTCAAGGGTGTGAATTTTTCCGCTGAGATTGTATATTTGCAGTGCTTTGCCGCCCTGGTCATATATCAGCGCGCGTGTATCTGATACTGACATAACCGGATTTGAAAAGCCGTGCAATTCAGAAAAAATCTGTTTTCCGTTATTTGAAAAGGCAGAAATATTTGTATCTGACAAAACATAATAATATGAACCGTTCGAAACTGCACTTAAAACAGTTGAGCCGTGTGACTGTACAGGATAACTGCCGTTTCCTATAAGTGACACTGCATTAACAGCACTTTCATACAATCCGGTTGGCAATGTTAATGATAAAATCAAACATATTAAGAACAATAGAGCAACTATTGAAGAAAATATGCCTAATCGACGTTTTCTTTTAAGTTTTGAACCGCGAACAACCTTTATATCACTTTCGGGAATTATATTTTTTCTGGCAACCTTTGAGTTGCTCATAATAATGTCATTATTATCGGCAATATAATGTTTTGATCGAAATTTTTTGTGAGATTTCGGTATTTTTTTTCTTTTATATTCTGCCAACACTTATCACCTCTTTAGTAATAAACATCTTCTAAAAACAATCCGTTCGGCGGCAATGTTTCACCTGCACAATTACGATTTTTAGAGTTAAAAACAGTTTCGTAACACTCTGGAGCAATGCGATTGTAACCCACATAAAGTGCTGTTCCGGCAAGTATTCTAACCATATTATATAAAAAACCATCTGCGGATATTTCAAACAATATATGATTTCCGTCTTTTTTGGTAACGCACTCATTTACTGTTCTTACAGTGTCAACAACACTTCTTTTTGAAGATGAAAAGCCTTCAAAATCATGTTTGCCTATAACACCCTTACAAAACACATTCATCAGTTCTATATCAGGTTCTTTATCAATATGAAGTTTATATCTTGATTTAAACGGGTCTAAAACACCTGTATACATAGTATAAATGTATTTTTTGCCTAAGCAATTATATCTTGCATGAAAATCGTTACGAACTTCACGACAGCCGATAACGGCAATGTCATTTGGTAAAAGCGAGTTTAATCCTCTTAAAAAGGCATTTTCCGGGAAACTGTCATTGCAATCAAGATGGCAGCAAAATTTATGCGCGTGAACACCCGCATCAGTCCGACTGCAACCGGTAACAGACGGGCGAACACCTAATAATTTTTCAAGCGAGTCCTGTAAAGTCTGTTGCACTGTGATACCATTCGGCTGAACTTGCCAACCGTGATAAGCAGTCCCATCATATGCAATTGTAAGTAAAATCCGTTTCATAAAAACCCCGAAAATTATAAAATAATATTTATAATAACAACCGCACAACACACACAAACGGTTAATACACTTGCTATCAAATCATAATATTTAAATTTCAATTGTTTCATCCGTTGCCTGCCTTCTCCGCCGTTATAACAGCGGCATTCCATCGCCTCTGCCAATTCATAAGCACGCCTTACCGAAGAAATAAGCAACGGTATCAAAATAGGTATTAAAGCCCTTATTCGCTCGATTAGCTTTCCGTTTTCAAAATCGGCACCTCTTGCTTTTTGGGCGTTCATTATTTTTTGAGTTTCGTCAATAAGTGTCGGTATAAACCTAAGTGCGATTGTCATCATCATTGCAAGAATGTGAACCGCATTTTTTAAACCTATAAATTTTAACGGCAAAAACAGAATCTCAATGGCGTCGGTTAAATCGTTAGGTGTTGTTGTATATGTTAAAACAGCACTCACAACAATAAGCAAAATAATTCTTGAAGCCATATACAGCGCCTTGTTTACCGAACCTGTTGTTATTGAAATTTTCCAAACAGAAATAAGCATCCTACCTTCATTACCGTAAAATAAATTAACAATAACCGTAAAAATAATTATTGGCAAAATGGCCTTTAAGTTTTTAAAATACATTTTAAGCGGCACTTTTGAAATAAAAATTGCAGTAAAAATAAATAAGGCAACTACACAGAGAGGAAGCCAACCCTTTGATACAAAAACAAAAACAATAACTACAATTAAAAGTATTAGTTTTGTTCTCGGATCAAGTTTATGAATAAACGAATCCCTTTCAAAATACTGACCAAAGGTAATATCTTTAAGCATTAAGTATTACCTCCTCTATACACATCAAGCAAATATTCTACAGCTTTATCAACAGTAAAAATATTATCTGGTATATCAAGACCCATACTTTTTAATTTGTGCATAACCTGTGTAACAATCGGCACATTAAGACCTATGCTTTTTAAAAAGTCATATTTGCGAAATACATTTTCAGTATTGTCAAACAAAACCATTTCGCCATTATTCATAACAATTAACTTATCAGTAAGAACCGCCATATCCTCCATATTGTGTGAAATTATAAGAACAGTGGCATTATATTTTTTTCGATAATCAGAAATCATTTTAATAATATCTTCTCTGCCCCTTGGATCAAGACCTGCAACCGGCTCGTCAAAAACAATAATTTCGGGTTGCATCGCCATTACACCTGCAATGGCAACACGGCGCTTCTCACCGCCTGACAAATCAAACGGTGACTTTTCAAAATATTCACGTTTGATTCCTACGAGTTCGCATATTTCAACAATTCTGTTATCAATTTCATCTGTTGAAAGACCCATATTTTTTGGTCCGAAACCTATATCTTTATAAACAGTATCTTCAAACAGTTGATATTCGGGATACTGAAAAACAAGGCCAACTCTAAAACGGACATTTTTAATCAGTTTAGGATTTTCCCAGATATTTTTGCCGTCTAAAAACACATCACCTTCGGTTGGCTTTAATAGACCGTTTAAATGTTGCACAAGTGTTGACTTGCCTGAACCGGTATGACCGATTATGCCTATTATTTCACCTTTTTCAATACCAAAACTTATGTTTTTTACCGCATCTGTAAAAAAAGGTGTATCACCGCCGTATGTGTGTGTAAGATTCTTCACTTCAAGAATTGGCAATTTAAATTTCCTCC
>CAKSDJ010000043.1 GCA_934445015.1 uncultured Eubacteriales bacterium
AGTCAATATACCCGCCTGATACGGCGGATCAAGAAACGCGATGTCAAATTGCTTGTTGCAACGCATAGCAAATGTTGCGTAATCACTTTTATGTACAGTTGCCTTGTCTGAAAGACAGGTATTTTCAAGGTTGGTTTTAACAACTCCGAGCGATGCGTCGGATTTATCCACAAAGTCGGCGCTTACGGCACCACGGCTCAACGCCTCAATACCTAACTGACCGCTGCCTGCAAACAAATCGAGAATACGCCTGCCTTCAATATCAAACTGAATAGAACTGAAAAGCGCTTCTTTAACTTTTTCGCCCGTAGGACGCACTATATCGTTACCCGATACGGTAACTAAACGCTTGCCTCTGGCAGAACCTGTTATAACGCGCATTAAAAATAAACCTCACCGTCGATAATGTATATAAAATACCAAGCATATTATCTCACCAACATGGGTGTTTTGTCAACACTTAATTTTATAAAACACATATTTTGTTGCTGCAAATTTTTTTACTTTTAAAAAATTAGAAAAAATGCTTGATTTTTTGCGTGAGGTATGGTAATATATTTGAGCATTTGATTTCACCTTGCCCTTAAAAGGTGGGTTTAGTGCCGAATATATCGACATTGAAGCGGATGGTCCTCTGACGCAGGTTCATGAACATCTGAAAAAATTTAAGGAGGAAAATTTCGATGGACGCAGTAAAAGATTTAGTTGCTTCTCAACTAAAAACCGATGTGCCTGAAATTTTAATTGGTAGCACAGTTAAGGTTCATGTACGCATTAAAGAGGGCGAAAAAGAAAGAATACAGGTATTTGAGGGCACAGTTATTGCTAAAAACAATACCGGCATTGCCGAAACGTTTACCGTTCGCCGTGTGTCATACGGCGTAGGTGTTGAGCGCGTATTCCCGGTTCATTCACCGATCGTTGCCAAGGTTGAACTTGTTCGCAAGGGTCGCGTTCGCCGTGCAAAACTTTATTATTTGCGTGACCGTGTAGGTAAGGCGGCAAAAGTTAAAGAACTTATCGGTTAATTTTCTTTTAACGAGAGGGGGACGGGGCTTACGCCTTGTCCCTTTAACTTTATAAAGATTGGTGGTGTTCGGTACGGACTGTAATAACGGTAATTCTGATATGGCAGAGATTATTGACAGCAGCACTAAAGCAGGCAATAACATTAACGAAACAAACGGCGACTTTAAAAAAGAGTTTTTTGATTGGGTCGAGGTTTTGGTTCATGCTATACTGGCAGTTGTATTGTGCTTTTGTTTTTTATTCAGGGTGGCCACAATTGAGGGCGATTCGATGAAAGACACTCTTCATAATTCAGAAAAAGTAATAATAACAAACCTTTTTTATACACCGTCTGCCGGTGATATTGTTGTTATATCGCGCAATACCGAAAACAGTGTTTATACAATGGACGCTTCTAAAAAACCCATTATCAAGCGCATTATTGCCACCGCAGGTCAAACTGTTGACATTGATTTTGAAGAAGGCGTTGTATACGTCGACGGCATAGCCCTTGATGAGCCGTATACAAGAACGCCGACAAATTTAAAATATGACATAGATTTTCCGGTAACTGTTGATGAAGGCTGCGTTTTTGTATTGGGTGACAACCGTAACGATTCGCTTGACAGCCGTTCTTCTCAGATAGGCGATTACGGGATGATTGACACGCGCTACATTTTAGGTCACGCAATATGCAGAATTTTTCCGTTTGATAAAATCGGTGGTTTAAAATGAGTAACAGTCAGAACATCCAGTGGTTTCCGGGTCATATGGCTAAAACCAGACGCAAAATTACCGAACAGCTTAAACTTGTTGATGCGGTGGCTGAGGTTGTAGACGCAAGAATTCCGATAAGCAGCCGTAATCCTGATTTGAAGTCAATAATAGGCGACAAGCCCCATATTATATTGCTTAATAAATGTGATATGGCTGATGACACAGCAACAAAAAAGTGGATTGAACATTATAAGTCGCAAAACATTTTTGCAATACCCGTAGAATGTAAAAACGGCAAGGGCATATCCGCCTTTAAAGATACTGTTAAAACCGTTTTGTCAGACAAGTTAGAGCAATACCGTGCAAAAGGTATGGTTGGTAAACCGCTCAGAGTAATGGTTGTCGGCATACCGAACGTGGGTAAATCTTCATTTATTAACCGTATCGCCGGCGGTTCGCGTGCAAAGGTTGAAAACAGACCCGGTGTTACACGCGGCAATCAATGGTTCTCGGTGGATAAAGAGCTTGAATTACTTGATACCCCGGGCGTTTTGTGGCCTAAATTTGACGATAATACGGTGGGCGAACATTTAGCGTTTACAGGCGCTGTTACAGACCGCATAATCGACACCGAACTGCTTGCAATGCGGCTGCTTGAAATACTTGTATCAAAATATCCGGATCTGTTGACCGAAAGGTATAAAATATCCGATTTTCCGGAAGACGCGTATGGTGCGTTGTGCCTCCTGGGCAAAAAACGCGGAATGATGATTCGCGGCGGCGAAACCGATACCGAACGCGCCGCCAATATGTTGCTTGAAGAATTTCGCAGTTGCAAAATAGGCAGAATTACGCTTGAAAGGGTTGCAGACTGATGCCCGATTTTTTATATGAACAAAACGCATGTAATAAAGGTTATAAATTTATCTGCGGCGTTGATGAGGCGGGCAGGGGTCCGCTTGCAGGACCGGTATGCGCAGCAGCAGTGATTTTGCCTCAGGATTGTGTAATCGACGGTCTTAATGATTCAAAAAAAATAAGTGAAAAAAAGCGCGAACTTCTCTTTGATATAATAACCGAAAAGGCAATCGCATACAATATCGCGTACGGCACTCTGCAGGAGATTGAAAAATTCAACATTCTTGAAGCAACATATATCGCGATGAACCGCGCAATCGAGGGTCTTAAACCTATGGCTGACTATGCTTTGATAGACGGCAACCGTGTACCTAAGGGCATAAAAATCCCGTGTGAAACAATAGTAAAAGGCGATTCAAAATCTTACTCGATATCGGCGGCATCAATTTTGGCAAAAGTGACCCGTGACAGATTGATGACCGAATATGATAAAAAATATCCGCAATATATGTTTGCGAAGCATAAAGGCTACGGCACAAAAGAGCATTACGCCGCAATAAAGCAGTACGGCGTATGTGAAATACACAGGCTTTCGTTTTTAAAAAATGTGCATTGATAAGGTAAAATCAATTAAATCGGCGCAATTAGGCAAAGCGGGTGAAAAATTTGTCGCCGACTTTTTAAGGTCAAAGGGTTACATAATTATAAAGCGCAATTGGCGCGACAGCCGATACGGTGAAATTGACATTGTTGCCGAAAACCATGAAAACATAGTATTTGTTGAGGTTAAAACGCGGCAAACCGACTCGCTTGTAAGCGGTGTCGAAGCAATAGATATTAACAAGCAAAGGCGAACCAAAAATGCGTCCGATATGTTTATGAAACGTATCCGCACGAATTTGCCTCCAAGAATAGATGTTGCCGAGGTTACGGTGATTTCCGAAAACAACGGAGAGTATAAATTCAAATTAAATTATATTAAAAATGCTTTTTAGGTGATTTTTTTGAATTATTTTGATTTGCACTGTGATACGGCTTACCGTTGTTATGAAGAAAAACTACCGTTTACCGACAACAAACTGTCGGTCACACCTCAAAAATCCGAATGCTTTGATAAATACTGCCAGTGTTTTGCCGTGTTTATAAAAGACGGCAAAGAAAATCCGTTTGAATATTACAAAAATGTTTTAAAGTCATTTAAAAATCAGTTGCTATCAAAACCCGATAATCTTTTGCCTGTTTTTACTGTTGAAGGCGGAACGGTTATTGAAAATGATATAAGCCGTGTTGAAACACTTGCAGCCGACGGCATATCCGCATTAACTCTTACCTGGAACGGTAAAAATCCTATTGCAGGCGGTGCGTATACACAAAAGGGGCTGACCGGATTTGGAAACCGAGTAATTACCGAACTCAACAGATTTAAAATCGCAACCGACCTTTCGCATCTTAATAAAAAAAGTTTTTATGACGCTGTTGAAGTTGCACAGTATCCGATTGTTACCCATTCGTGCCTTGAATATGTGTGTAATCACAGGCGAAATATTGACGACACTCAGTTAAAATTGCTCATACAAAAAAACGGTATTTTCGGGCTTTGCTTTTATCCTGAGTTTTTAGGCAAAGGCGATGTTTTCGAAAACATATATAAAAATATATACCACATACTTGATATGGGGTATGAAGATTTTTTAAGCGTAGGCTCGGATTTTGACGGCGCCGATATGTCAGAAAAATTAAGCGACATTTCAGCAGTGCCGCATTTATATAAATTTTTAAAATCAAGAGGAATATCAGATAACATTCTTAATAAAATTTTTTATCAAAACGCATATAATTTTTTCAGTACAATAAGGGGAAGTTAAAAATGAATTATATCAGTACAAGGAATAACTCGGTAAAGGTTCAGTCGGCCTATGCGATTTCGCACGGAATTTCCGAAGAAGGCGGATTATATGTTCCCGAGAGCATCCCAAAGCTTTCAAAACAGGATTTTAATATTTTGGCGAAATCCGATTATACGCAAAGAGCGGCACTTGTTCTTGAAAAGTATCTGACCGATTTTACAGACGATGAAATTGAATCTTGTGTAAAAGGCGCTTATATCGGCAGTTTTGATGACGACAAACCGGCACCGATAGCACAACTCGGCAGCAATATAAATATTTTAGAGTTGTGGCACGGCCCTACCTGCGCTTTTAAAGATTTGGCGCTTCAACTTCTGCCTTATCTTTTTACAACTTCAACAAAAAAGATTTCCGACGGAAAAAAAACCGTAATTTTGGTTGCAACTTCGGGTGACACCGGCAAAGCGGCACTTGAAGGTTTTAAAGACGTTGAAAATACCGAAATAATCGTATTTTACCCAAGCGACGGCGTAAGCCCTATGCAAAAGCTGCAAATGGATTCGCAAAAGGGTTCAAACGTTCATGTTTGTGCTATCAAAGGCAATTTTGACGATGCGCAGTCAGGCGTAAAAAAAATATTTACCGACGCAAAAATCAAAGAGATTTTGGCGCAGCACAAAATGGAATTTTCTTCTGCGAATTCTATTAACTGGGGCAGACTTGTTCCGCAGATCGTGTATTACGTTTCCGCATACTGCGATATGCTTTCAAAAGGCGATGACTTAACCGACGGATTTAATGTTGTTGTTCCTACAGGCAATTTCGGTAATATTCTTGCCGCCTATTATGCCAAAGAGATGGGCGTGCCTATAAATAAACTTATTTGTGCATCAAATGCAAATAATGTCCTAACCGATTTTATAAATACCGGTGTATACAATCGCAACCGCCGTTTTTATACAACGATTTCGCCTTCAATGGATATATTGATTTCAAGCAACCTTGAGCGTATGTTATATATCCTTTCAAACGGTAATGACGCTTATGTTGCCGAAATTCAGTCAAACCTTGTTGAAAACGGTAAATTTGAAGTAAGCGGAGATGTCTTGTCAAAACTGCAAAACACATTTTATGCCGCTTGCTGTGATGATAACGGCACCCTTGAAACAATTAAAAATACATTTGATAAATACGGTTATCTCTGCGATACGCATACTGCCGTTGCGGTAAATGTTTACGAGCAATACCTGCAAAAAACGGGCGATAACCGACCGGTACTTATCGCATCAACTGCGTCACCGTATAAATTTGCAAAAAGTGTTATTTCTGCCCTTACGGATAACGTGCCCGAAAATGAGTTCGGCGCTGTAGATGCCCTGTCACAACTTACCGCAACCGAAATTCCTGCTCCTATAGCAGAACTTAAAAGTGCAACCGTACGTTTTAAAGACGTATATGAAAAAAAGGATATGTATACCGCGGTTTGCAATTGTCTTAAAATCAATTAAAAACAGAATATCCGACTCATTATGAGTCGGATATTCTTGTAAAGATGTTAATTATCTTGCTTTGAAAGTGTCACAGCAAGTTTCGCTGCAAGTGCAAGCGGTGCAATTTCCTACCTGAATATTACCTGCCGAGCATGAATCGTTTTCGGTGTGGTGAACGCAGTTTTTAACAGAACAACTGATACAGGTTTCGGTTTTGCAGTTTGCATTATCCATTATAATCATCCTTTCCGGCTTTAAGCCATAAATATTGTTTGCAGTTTTAAAAAATATATTCAGGGTAGGTGAGTCATAAAAAATGAATTTATTTACACTTTCGGATTTGCATTTATCACTCGGAACAGATAAACCTATGGATGTTTTCAAAGGTTGGGAGAATTATCTTGAGCGCATTGAAACCAATTGGAAAAAATTAGTAAACAATGATGATACTGTCGTACTGGGCGGCGATATATCGTGGGCGTTATCACTTGAACAGGCAAAACCCGATTTTGAGTTCATTCACTCTTTACCAGGTGAAAAAATTATTTTAAAGGGCAATCACGATTTTTGGTGGAGCACTGTTACAAAAATAAATGATTTTTTAAATCAAAATAATTTCAATTCGATAAAAATTTTACATAATAATTGCTACTCCGACGGCAACATTGCCGTTTGCGGAACACGCGGATGGCTTTATGACGCCGCCGGTGAAAAAGAAAAGAAAATAATTATGCGAGAGTGCGGCAGACTTGAAAAATCAATTGCGTCCGCTGTTGAAAAGGGTGTACAGCCTATAGTTTTTTTGCATTATCCGCCGGTCTACGGTGAATTTGTAAGTGACGAAATCATAAACGTATTGAAAAAATATAATATAAAAAGCGTTTATTACGGTCATATTCACGGCAGCGCTGTTGTTAATACCGTTAATACATATAATGATATACGGCTTAATCTGACATCCTGCGATTTGGTAAATTTTACTCCCGTTTTTATAAGCAGATGTAAAATATTTGAATAAACGGTTAATTTTATGTGCATAGGTTTGTATGTCAGTAAAAAAGCCTTGCTTTTTCACTATAATATGGTATAATATTCAAGATATTTAATGTGGGTTTGTGTTCCCACTGCGGAGGTATAAATATAATGACTTTAAAAGAAACAAATAAGATTGAAACAAATCGCTACCAGCTTGAAATTGTTATCGACGGCGAACAGTTCCGCGAAGCAATTAAAGAGGCATATCGCAAAAACGGCAAAAAAATTGCCGTTCACGGTTTCAGAAAAGGCAAGGCGCCTCTTCACATAATCGAAAAGTATTATGGTGAAGAAGTATTTTTTGAAGACGCTCTTAACCTTCTTTACTCAGATGCTGTTGAGGCGGCAATAAATGAATCGGGGCTTAAAGTAATTGATGACAAAATGGACTTTGATCTGGTTTCAATATCCAAAGAAAACGGTGTTGATTTTAAGGTAAGCGTTACTACATACCCTGAAATCGAACTTACCGAATACAAAGGCTTAAAGGCAGAAAAACCTGCCGTAAAAGTTGATGCTGCCGAAGTTAATGCCGAGGTAAAGGCGATGGCAGAGCGCAATGCGCGTATGGTTTCTGTTGAAGACAGAGCGGCTAAAAAAGGTGATACCGTTGTTATCGATTTTGAAGGTTTCACTGACGGTGTTCCCTTTGACGGCGGCAAAGCCGAGGGTCATTCGCTTGAACTCGGTTCGGGCCAGTTCATTCCGGGATTTGAAGATCAGATCATCGGCAAAAAAATCGGCGATGAATTTGATATCAACGTTACTTTCCCTGAAGATTACGGCGCAAAAGAACTTGCCGGCAGAGAAGCAGTTTTCAAAATCAAACTTCACGAGATCAAAGTTCGCGAACTGCCTCAGATTGACGACGAGTTTGCAAAAGACGTAAGCGAATTCGACACCCTTAAAGAGCTTAAAGCCGACATAAAGAAAAAAGCATTAGAGCGCAAAAAGAAAGCGGCAGAAGAAACTGTTGAAAATATACTTGTTGAGCAGATCGTAGACGGCATCAAGGGCGAGATCCCCGAAGCAATGTTTACAAATCGTCTTAACCAGTCTGTTGAAGATTTTAACTACCGTCTGCAATCTCAGGGTATGAACCTTGATTTGTATTTAAAATATACCGGCAGCACTATCGAACAGTTCCGCGACACTTTCCGTCCGCAGGCAGAAATGCAGGTTAAATACCGTTTGGCGCTTGAAAAGATTGTTGAACTTGAAGGCATTAAGGCCGATGAAAAAGAGATTGACGCTGAATATGCTAAACTTGCTGAGAGCTACGGTGTAGATGCAGACAGGGTTAAAGCCGTTATCCCTGCAAGCGAAGTTGAAAAAGATGTTGCTGTCGGCAAAGCAATTGACTTTGTAAAGGCAAATGCAATAATTACAGAAGCGGCACCCGAAAAGGCAGAGCCTAAAAAAGAAAAGGCAGAAACCGAAAATAAAAAGTAATCTGTTTATAAAGTGAAAGTTTTGTTCATAATATTGAGTATTGGAGGTAGTTTATATGGATATGACTTTAATCCCTTATGTACTTGAGCAGACAAGTCGCGGCGAGCGTTCTTATGATATTTTTTCACGTCTGTTAAATGACCGCATCATTATGCTTAACGATCAGGTTGATGATGCTTCTGCAAGTGTTATTATCGCGCAGCTTCTGTATCTTGAGGGTCAGGACCCCGATAAAGACATAAGTTTTTATATTAACAGTCCCGGCGGCTCTGTTTCTGCAGGACTTGCAATTTATGATACAATGCAATACATTAAGTGTGATGTAAGCACTATATGTATGGGTATGGCGGCCTCTATGGGTGCGTTTTTGCTGTCGTCAGGCACAAAGGGCAAACGCTTTGCGCTTCCTAACAGCGAAATTATGATACATCAGCCTTCAGGCGGTGCACAGGGTCAGGCTACCGATATTCTTATCCACGCAAATCATATCAAACGCACGCGCAGCAACTTAAATAAAATCCTTGCCGAAAATACCGGCAAACCTTTAGAGATAATCGAGCGCGATACCGAGCGTGACAACTTTATGTCCGCTGCCGAGGCCGCGGAATACGGTCTTATAGATAAGGTTATTACAAAAAGATAAGAGGTACACCTAATGTCCAAAGGCATTGATACTGAAATACGATGTTCCTTTTGCGGAAAAACTCAGGATGAGGTAAACCGCCTTGTTGAAGGTCCCGGTGTTTATATTTGCGACAGCTGCATTAACTTTTGCAGCTCCCTGCTCTTTGATGATGAGCAAACAGCAAATAAAAAAAAGCAAAAAAAAGCCGAAGAAAAAGTTTTGCCAAAGCCTATGCAGATCAAGGCTATGCTTGATGAGTATGTCATAGGGCAGGATGAGGCAAAAAAAACTTTGTCTGTTGCGGTTTATAATCATTATAAACGCATTTACAAAAAAACCGATTCAGACGTTGAACTTGCAAAAAGCAATGTTTTAATGCTGGGCCCTACAGGTGTGGGCAAAACTTTGCTTGCACAAACCCTTGCAAGAATACTTGATGTTCCGATAGCCATAACAGATGCCACAACATTAACCGAAGCCGGTTATGTAGGTGAAGATGTTGAAAACATCTTATTAAGACTTATTCAGGCAGCGGATTATGATGTTGAAAGGGCAGAACACGGCATTATCTATGTTGATGAGATCGACAAAATTTCACGCAAAAGCGAAAATGTTTCAATAACGCGTGATGTAAGCGGTGAGGGAGTTCAACAGGCGTTGCTTAAAATTCTTGAGGGTACGGTTTCAAATGTTCCGCCACAAGGCGGCAGAAAACATCCTCAGCAAGAGTTTATTCAAATCGACACAACTAACATACTGTTTATTTGCGCAGGCGCGTTTGACGGTATTGAAAAGGTTATTGAACGCCGTATCGGCGGCAGCAGTTTGGGTTTCGGTGCCGATGTAAAATCGCCTAAAAGCATTGAAGCTCAAAATCTCGGAAAAATGACAACGCATCAGGATTTGGTAAAGTTCGGTCTTATACCCGAACTTGTTGGCAGATTGCCGGTAATCACCACGCTTGACGCTATGGATAAAAACACGTTGATTCGCATTATGACCGAGCCTAAAAACTCTATTGTAAAGCAATATCAGGCGCTTTTTGCCATTGATAATATTGCGCTTGAGTTCGAGCCGCAGGCACTTGAAAAAATTGCCGAACAAACAATTAAAAACAAAACGGGCGCCCGTGGTCTGCGTTCGGTAATTGAGGGGATTTTGCAGGATTTAATGTTTAAACTGCCGTCTGAAAATAATGTTGCAAAGGTGGCAATTACGGCAGATACTGTTGACGGCGGCGAGCCGGTAATCACTTATTCATAATCAAATATTTTAAAATTGCAGTCTATACTCTTGTCAGTATAGACTGTTTTTTATTTTTGTTTTGCATTTAATTTGTTAAAAGTACTAAAATTTATTATTTCTTTTTCAATATATTTATATTTATTTTTGTCTTTAATTCAATCCCTTGCTATTTAAAAATTCAAACAGTATACTTTATATTGTATAAATAGGGCAATTATGCCCGTGTTTTATTTACGTAAAACACATCTCTGTACCGTACAGAGAAAAAATTAGGCTAACGCCAAAAAAAGAGGAGATTGGAACCTATGTTTAAAAAACTGTTAAGCAAATCAGTATCTGCCGTAGTGGCTTTGGCAATTTGCTGCGTAGCGGTGTTAGGTTGCCTTGTCAGCGTCAGCGCGCTGAGCTATGACGGCACCTATACCGTATCTGTCGGCGACAGCGATCACCATATCGCATATTTGTCAAATTCAGTAACGGCGAGGGTTACTCTTAATCTTGACGCAGGTTTTGCCGGCGGCGAGTTTGGAGTTGCAAAGTCAAACGGCAAGGGCGGTGATTACGGCGCTGTTACAAAAGTTACACCCGTTTCCGCTGTTGCTACCGACGGTTCATCGGTTGCCGCATCTGATATTGAGGCATCGATAGGCACTGCCGCAGATGCAGACAACAATGTTAACGATGTTACGTTTGTAATCGGCAACGGCGAAACTTTTTGCAAGTCCGTTACGTTAGATGTTACGGTTACGGCGGGTGACGGTTGGTATTTTGACCGCAATATAGGTGCAGGTCAGATAAACAACTTTTATTCGATTTCGTTTAATATCGGCACTATGGGTACAAAATATGATACCGATGAAACAACCTTTACACTTTCAGGCGATAACACGTTCCACGTATGTATGATAGGTTATGAAAATGTCCCCGAAACCCTGTCTGCCGATGGGGTCGGAGTTGTTGAGGGCACCTGCCACGGCTGCGGTTCAAAGGGTAAACACGTTCAGATGTTTGCCGACCCTTATAATGACGGCACAGCGATGTCAGCAGGCGGTCCTTTCGGTTGGACTCTTGCAAATGGCGTTACTGTTGACTACGGCAACGGTGACGGCTCGCTTTCATTAAACGTTCACGGTCGTTTTGTATACGGTTCAAATTTCAGAGCAATAGTTTGTGATGCAAACGGCAACTACATAAAAGATTCAAACGGCAACGTTAAGTATTGCAGCACAAGCGATATTACGTTAACGCAGTCACCTTTGGCAGGTACTTCACTCCACGCCGATAGCGATGACCGCATTAAAACTTTCAGAATTGACGGTCTTTCTGCAAAAGACATAGACAAGGAACTTTATATAACCCTTATTTGCAAACAGGGTGATAAAATTCAGTTCAGCAATACTGTTAAGTTCTCGCTTAAAGACTATGCTATGGGCATAATAAGCGGTGAAAACGTTGTTTACCCCGATGATACGTCCGAAGAAATCAAAACAGCAGATAAAAACGTCGCTGCTGCATTGATCAACTACGGTGTAACCGCTTACAATATTGACCTTCATAAAAATGATGATTCGTCTGAAGACACTGAAAATGACGGCATCGGCACAGTTGACTATATTGAAAAGAAAACAGTTAAGTGGACAGTTGACTTTCCGATAACGACAGATGCTGCATTTGTAGAAAGCATTACCGAAGGTGACGGAACAAGTGATAATCCGTACATAATCACAACACCTGAACAGTTGGCGTATTTATCGGCTTCTGCGGGTGATAACTCAATCGGTAAA
>CAKSDJ010000044.1 GCA_934445015.1 uncultured Eubacteriales bacterium
GTCAATGCCCGAATTGCAGTGAGTGGAATACTTTTGAAGAAGTAGCCACAGTGCCTAAAAATACGGTTAACGGCATAACGCGCTCAAACTTAAAAAAATCTTTAGCCGATGCAGAAACTTTATCAAATATAAATATAAAAGACGAGCAACGGTTTGTTACAAACATAAGCGAGCTTGACCGCGTTTTAGGCGGCGGAATAGTAAAAGGCTCGGTTGTTCTGTTGAGCGGTGATCCCGGCATAGGCAAATCAACAATACTGTTGCAAATTTGTCAAAAGATACAGGATAAACTTAATATTTTATATGTTTCGGGCGAGGAGTCTGCGGTTCAAATTAAACTTCGTTCTGAAAGGCTCGGCGTTTCGGGTGAAAACGTAACTGTCTTAAATGATACAGACACTCAAAGTATATGCGAATACATATCGGCAATAAGACCGGATATTGTAATGATTGACTCTATACAAACTTTGCAGATAGGTGAGTTGTCGTCTTCGGCAGGCAGCATAGTTCAGGTTCGCGAATCAACTAATCTGTTGCTCAGAACAGGAAAATCACTTGACATTCCGATATTTATTGTAGGTCATGTTAACAAAGGCGGCGATATTGCAGGCCCTAAGGTGCTTGAACATATTGTTGATACCGTTCTTTATTTTGAGGGTGAGCGCAACCAATCATACCGTATTTTACGGGCGATCAAGAACCGATTCGGTTCAACAAATGAGATCGGTGTGTTTGAAATGACCGACTGTGGTTTACAGGTGGTTGAAAATCCGTCATCGATGTTAATTTCAGGCAGGATAAGCAATGTTTCAGGCAGTTGCATCACTTGTATTCTTGAGGGTACACGGCCTATTTTGGCAGAGGTACAAGCTCTTGTAACTACAACCGGATTCGGTAATCCACGACGTATGGCAAACGGATTTGACTATAACCGTCTTAATCTGTTGCTTGCAATCCTTGAAAAACGTCAGGGACTTTATTATTCTAATTTGGATACGTATTTGAATGTTGTAGGCGGTATGCGTCTTGACGAACCGGCATGCGATTTGGCAGTATGTATGGCGCTTGTATCAGGATTGCGCGATACACCTATCGATGAAAGTCTTATCGCTTTCGGCGAAGTGGGGCTTTCGGGCGAAATCAGAAGTATTTCTCGTGTGCAGGCGCGCGTTAACGAGTCGGCAAGACTTGGGTTTACAAAATGCGTAATACCTAAAAGCTGCATAAAACAAATAACAAGCAAACCTGATAACGTTGAAATTATCGGTGTAAAAAATTTACAACAGGCATTTTCAATTATCAGATAACGCATAA
Source organism: uncultured Eubacteriales bacterium (assembly GCA_934445015.1). Classification (GTDB taxonomy): domain Bacteria; phylum Bacillota; class Clostridia; order Oscillospirales; family Acutalibacteraceae; genus UBA737. Next base: position 1,315 of record CAKSDJ010000044.1, read on the forward strand.
TAAAAAGAAGCAGAACATAAACGTATATAACGTTCGCAATTCTGCTTCTTTTGTTTTTAATTATGTCGCCGTCAATTTGAATAGGCCGTTTTCAGACCTTTTAAAACATTTTGTGCCTGTTCATAGTACGTGTCAATATTCTTATCGCTTTCAACTGCTGTTCCTTTAATATTTCTGCATGATATTTGAAGACCCTCCGGCGTTGTGTAGAATTCATCTTCTACATTGCAAAATTCATAAAAATCATCTTTAAACACTATCGGTTCGCCTTCAAACAATGAATCATTTGCCGATATGCCCGAGAGATATTCATAAGACTCCTCATCAGTTATAAACAGCAACGCATTTGCGTTTGACGCAAGCAGGGTCTGAACTTTTGTTCTTGAGTTAAAATTATACTCACTGTTTAAGTCCGAACCGTTAAGCGAGCAATTTACAACATTAACGTTGACCTTGCCGTCGCCGGTTATATCCTTACAATACGGCTTTAAATAATCACCCATACGCTCACAGTTTTTGTCACCGGTTATAGAATAGGTAAATACAACTACAGTTGCGTCATATTCTGTTTTTGTGGCACATTGAGCAACCAAAAGTGCAATGCAAACCGTAAGTATCGCTACGGTTATAATAAAGAATTTATCGTGATACCAAAAATTTTTGATTTTTTCACCCAATGTAAGAGGTGCGGAGTATATTTCACTCGGTTTAGGCTCAGCCTCTAATTCGCCTTGCTGCATTTTTTTAAGTTTTAAAAATTCTTCTCTGGCAAAACGCTGTTGTCGCAGAGTATCGCTTTCTTTTTTTTGTGACATAAAAGTGCCTCCGTTTCAAAGTAAGTATAACTTAAAAATCCAAAAAAGTAAAGTGCGCTTTTATATTTTAAATTGACATAAATATAATACTATGTTAACATAAATATGCAATATTTTCAGGAGGGGCTTATGAGTAAAAAAGCTTTATCAACTGTTTTAAGAATTATTTTATGCGCGCTTGTTATTTTTATAGGTTATTGGTTTGTTTTGCCTCCGCTTAACCCCAGAAGCAACGTTATGTGGGCGTTTTTGATTTTTTGCATCATTGTTTGCGTTGTAATAAATGCCTTTACAAAAATAATAGATTTTTTCAGAAACAAGGATATGCGGATAGAAGGTAAATCACCGAAACAACGTCGCCAGCTGTTTAAAAATGCCGGCAAACCCATAAAATTTACGATTTGCGCAGTTGTAGCAGTAATCGTTTTAAATGTTGTCGCAAACCTTGTCGGTGCACAGTTTTTTAACGCCTCAAGATACGTAAAACTTATCACGCCGGAAGACGGTGACTTTACGGCAGATGTTGCCGAAATAAATCGAACGCAAATCCCCGTAGTTGACCGTGACACCGCTTCAAGATTAGGACAGCGAAAATTGGGCGAAATCTCAGATCTTGTGTCGCAGTTTGTCATTGAAGAGGATTACACACAGATAAATTATAAAGGCAAACCTGTGCGCGTTACACCGCTTGCATACGGCGACATTATTAAGTGGTTCAATAACAACAAAGAGGGCATACCTGCGTATATAACAGTGGATATGACCACTCAGGAAACTTCGCTTGTACGGCTTGATAAAGGTATTAAATATTCACCGTGTGAGTATTTTATGCGAAATCTTGACCGCTATTTAAGATTTAAGTATCCAACAAAAATTTTTGATAATATTTCTTTTGAAATTGATGAAAACGGCACGCCGTACTGGGTTGCATCCTGCGTAAAATACAGAATAGGATTTTGGAGCGGCCGCGATATCAACGGTGCAGTGTTGCTTAACGCAATAACAGGTGAGAGTGTATACTATTCTCTTGAAGATATACCGACTTGGGTAGATCAGGTATACAGTGCCGAAATGATTATGGAGCAACTTGTTTATAACGGCAAATACCGCTCGGGATTTTTTAATTCAATATTCGGTCAAAAAGGCGTTTTGCAGCCAACCGACGGATATAATTATCTCGCCATTAACGATGATGTATACCTTTATACCGGCATAACATCTGTTACAAGCGATGAATCAAATGTTGGGTTTGTGCTTACAAATTTAAGAACAAAGCAAACAAAGTATTATTCGATTCCGGGTGCAGAAGAATACTCTGCAATGGATTCTGCCGAAGGTCAGGTTCAGCACTTAAAATATTCGGCGACTTTTCCGCTTTTGTTAAACATATCCGATCGTCCGACGTACTTTATGTCGCTTAAAGACGCAGCGGGTCTTGTGAAAATGTATGCGTTTGTAGATGTAAATCAATATCAGATAGTGGGCACGGGCAACACGGTTGATGACGCGCGAACGGATTATATAAACAAGCTTAAAAATGAAAACGTTGAGGTTGACGATTCATCCGAAACAATTGTCTCCGGCACAATTGAAAATATTTCGTCCGCCGTTGTTTCTGGTAATACAAATTATTATATAACCGTTAGTGATAACGAAAATGTTTTTGTTGTTCCTATTGCTCTTTCAGACAGATTGCCCTTTGCAAAAGTGGGCGACCTAATAGAAATAACCGCCAATTTAACAAATGACAGTATTTCTGTTACGGGTGTAAAATTTAATTAAAAATTTTAAAACCGCACGTTCTGTTTCTAAAAAAGAATGTGCGGTTTTTTATACAGTTAAAATTTCAGGATTTCAGGCATAGTTGTATTTCTTTTTATTTTTGACAAAGCAAATAATACTTACTATCAACGACAGCAATTCCGCTACAAGCACAGACAACCAAATGCCGTTTATATCAAAAAATTTCGGCAGGGTCAAAATAACAATGACCTGGAATACCAATGTCCGCAAAAATGATATCAATGCTGACACAAAACCGTCATTAAGCGCTGTGAAGAACGATGATGCAAATATATTAAACCAACTTATTATATATGACAGCGAATACAAACTCAAAGCATTTACGGTTAAATCCAACAAATCTCTGTCATAGCTTACAAATATACTTGCAAGCGGTTTTGCGAATAATTCGGCAAATAAAGTCATTATTACCGCAATGATTCCAAGCAGTTTTATGCTTTTTTTAAATATGCTTTTAAGCTCATTTTGGTTATTTGCCCCAAAGTGATAACTTATTATGGGTGCGCTTCCTACCGAATATCCGAGGTATGTTCCTACAAATATAAAACTCACATACATAATTATTCCGTATGCAGAAACACCGTTTGCACCTGCAAACTCAAGCAGTTTTATATTAAACAGAATATTAACCAAAGACATCGACAGATTTGTGACCATCTCTGATGAGCCGTTAGTGCAGGTTTTTATTATCGGTGATAATTCAAAACGCGTTTTGCCCAATCGCAATCTTGAATTGTTTTTTGATATAAAATAGACCAAAGGTACCAACGCGCCGACAATCTGGCTTATTACCGTGGCTGCGGCGGCACCCGCAACACCCCATCTGAATACATACATAAACAGAAAATCCAGCACCATATTTGTAAGCCCTGCGATTATTGATATTGTAAGTCCGAAGCCGGGCTTTTCGGCAGAAACCAAAAAAGATTGAAAACTGTTTTGTAAAATAAAAGCGGTCATACCTAACAAAAGGATTTTTCCGTAGGTTAAGCAATCGGGCAACAAATCCTTTGTCGCACCCAACAATTTTGCAACCGGTTCTAAAAATATTAACCCCAAAACAGTAAATAATATGCCTAACACTACTTCGGAATATATCAACAACGAAAAGTATCTGTTTGCTTTATCGGTATCGCCCTCGCCGAGTGTTTTTGAAATAATTGCGCTTCCGCCCGTACCGAACATAAAACCGATTGTTCCCACAATCATAAGCGCGGGCATAATAAGATTGACCGATGCAAAGGCATTACCTTTAACTACATTAGAAATAAATAACCCGTCCACAACACCGTATATTGAGGTGAATATCATCATTACTATTGTGGGCAATGTAAATTTAACTAATTTTTTGTAAGTAAAATGTTCTGACAAACTAATCATTATTACACCTAAACCAATTTTTTATATATTCCGAAAGCGGATCAATTATTTGTTTTATTTCAATATCTGATGTGTTGATACATAAGTTGTAATTACTTTTGTCGCCCCACACCGTATCTGAAATCAAATAATTAAATGCTTTTCTGTTTTTGTCAATCTCTTTTATTTTGTTGATTATTTTTTTATCACTGAAATTTTCATTCTCAGGCGCTTTTTCTTTGCAGCGTTTAATCTTGCTTTCAATATCAGCGTATACAAAAATATTCATAGGATTATATTCCTTTAATATACTGTTTGCGCCTCTGCCCACAATAATTGCATTTCCCGTTGCAGCAATGTTTCGCAGTATTTTTGTTTGTTCAACCAAAATATCCGTCTGATTTTTTTGTATAAAAGTGCCTGCTGAAAAAGATTTTCTAAACTGCAATTGTATAGGGTATATACCTTTTTCGGATATACTTTTAATATATTCTTCAGACAAGCCTGTTTTTTGGGCAAGCATATTGATTATCTCCGAATCATAGTACGCATATCCTAATTTATCGGCTAACCTTTTTCCTATTTCTCTGCCGCCGCTGCCGAATTCTCTGCTTATTGTAATAATTTTGTTCATTACGCCACTCCTTTGTTTAAAAGAGCCCGGCTATTTTATTGCTAAAATAACCGGGCTCACCCGACACCTTATCGACTTCTTGTTTCTGCTTTTTACAGAACAGTTCTACGGAACCTAGTCCTCCGATGAAAAATAAAATTTTCGCTTAAATAATTGCTGATTTAAAATAATAAAAAAATCAATCATATTTCAGATTGATTAAAAAGATGGAGCAGGTGATGGGAATCGAACCCACATAGCCAGCTTGGAAGGCTGGAATTCTAGCCATTGAACTACACCTGCATTGATAACGACAACTATAATATCACAAAATTATTTACCAGTCAAGTATTTTATAAATATTATTTAAAATATTTTGCCTGAAAATAAAACAATAACTTATAATGATTGACATTGTCGTGTTTTTTTGATAAAATACTATAATAATTATTTTAAAATTTGTGTGGTGTGTTTTATGGTTACAAGCATGACCGGCTTTGGCAGAGGTAAGGCGCTCAGCGATGAGCTTAACATAACCGTTGAAATCAAATCTGTAAACCACAGGTATTTTGAATACAGTTCACGGATACCGCGTGCTTTTCAGTTTTTAGATGACAGCTTAAAATCGCTTTGCCAAAAGAAAATTTCAAGAGGCAAGATTGAACTTTCGGTTCAATATGAAGATACTTCTTCAAGTTCTGTTGAACTTGCGGTAAATAAATCTTATGCAGATGCCTACATCAGTGCACTGCATAAATTTGCAAAGGATTATAAGTTGAAAGATGATATAAAAGCGTCTGCAATTGTAGGTAATTCCGATATATTTACGGTTAAAAAACGCGACTTGAATGAAGAACTTGTAAAAGATCTGGCGTTTAGAGCCGCCGAAGAGGCAATTGACAATTTTATCGGCGCACGCGCTGTCGAGGGCGAGCGTTTGGTCGCCGATGTTAAGGGCAGGGCGGATTATATACTTAAACAGGTTGATTTTATTGAAACCCGTTCACCTGAAACCGTAAAAGAATACCGCGAAAAACTTGAACAGAAAATAAAAGAACTTATAGGCGATATTAAGGTTGACGAACAGCGTCTGCTGACTGAAACAGCAATATACGCCGACAAAATCGCTGTCGCTGAAGAAACCGTAAGGCTTCGCAGTCATATTGATTCTCTGTGTTCATTGCTTGATGAAGGCGGCGTTATAGGTCGAAAACTTGACTTCATTGTTCAGGAAATGAACCGTGAAACAAATACAATAGGTTCAAAGTGTCAGGATATGGATATAACAAAAGTTGTTGTTGAGATAAAATCTGAAATTGAAAAGATACGCGAACAAATTCAAAACATAGAATAGGGTGTAAATATGCGACTTGTAAATATTGGTTTCGGTAATATGGTATCGGCAAACCGTATGATAGCAATAGTAAGTCCGGAATCTGCACCTATAAAGCGAATTATACAGGATGCCAAAGAGCGCGGAACTTTGATTGATGCCACCCACGGCAGAAGAACACGCGCTGTAATTATTACCGACAGCGACCACATAATTTTAACCTACCTGCAATCTGAAACCGTTGCAAACCGTATGACAGATGAAAATGCAGATACATACGAGGAGGACGAAGATGAATAAGGGCAGAGTGTTTATAATTTCAGGTCCTTCGGGTTCCGGCAAAGATACGGTACTGAAAAAAGTTTTTGAAAAATTACCCGAAATTGCTTTTTCAATTTCTTCAATAACAAGACCTATGAGAAGCGGTGAAATTGAGGGTGAAAAATATAACTTTATTACACGTGAAAAGTTTGAAGCCATGCTTAAAAACGATGAGTTTTTAGAGTACAATTCATTTGTTGGCAATTACTACGGAACACCGAAAACTCCGGTAATAAATTGTATAGAAAACGGCAGTGATATGCTGATAGAAGTTGATGTGAACGGTGCGGCTCAGATACGGCAAAAAATTAAAGATGCAGTAAGCGTATTTATTATGCCGCCTTCACTTGAAACTCTTAAAAACCGACTGTGCGGCAGGGGTACAGACAGCAACGATATAGTTGAAAAAAGATTTGCCGAGGCGGTTCAGGAAATTGCCCGAGCATCTGAATACGACTACATTGTTGTTAATAACGATATTGAAACCGCCGTCGATGAGTTTGTTTCGATAATAATGTCGGATCGCCTGAAAACCGACAGAAATTTAAATCTTATAAATAAAGTTTTAGGTAAATAAAACACGAAAGGTTATGTTAATATGTTGAATGAGAATATCGGTAAATTGATTGAGTCCTATGACAATCGCTACGCATTGGTAATGGATATTGCAAGTTGCGCACGCAAAATTTCAAATGAGGCAGAAAAACAGGAGCAGATCTTAATTGAAAAACCTGTAAGTCTTGCGATAGACAAGTTAGCCAAAGAAAAAGGTCTTTAATTTTAAATTTAATTTTGTTTGATTCGGGAGGGGACGGTATGTGTCGGCTTATTGCAGAAGTAGTAATTGACGGCGCTGCCGGCTCTTTTGATAAGCGTTACAGTTATTTAATACCTGACAATCTGGTCAAAACAGCTGTTGCAGGGTGCAGGGTTACCGTTCCGTTCGGCGCCGGTAATCAAAAAAAACAGGGAATGATTCTCGCCGTTTATAAAAAAGACGATGTGACGAATATAAAAGAAATTTTGTCTGTGACAGACGCTTTTCCAATAATCGGCGATGAAATGATTAGAATGTGCGAATGGTTGAAACAAAATGTGTTCTGCACTTATTTTGACGCAATTCACACTATGTTACCTGCAGGACTGAGTTACAATCTTACTGACTATTATTCAGTAAACAGCGATTTTTACACCGAAATGCTTTTAACAGAAAATGAAAAGCAAATATTTGAATTTTTAAAGGCAAACGGCGAACAGCCTTTTAAAAAAATTCATCATTTGTTTGAAAACGCAGACGTCATTTTGTGTTCGCTTTTAAAAAAGCAGGCGTTAATTAAAAGTCAGATTCCGGTGCGGCGTATGGGTGATATGACAAGCCGTTGGCTGCGAGTTAACAACGATGGCATGTTATCGGTCAAACTTACACACAGACAAAGCGAAATTGTTGATGTTATTGATTCTGCCGGCAGTGTATCTGTTAAGGAATTACAATATTTTACCGGCGTTTCAATGTCCGTTATAAATACTCTTGTAAAAAAACAGGTGCTTGAATCCTATGAAAAACAGGAGTTCCGCGTTTCTTATATACAAAATCAACCACCAAATCCGGAAAAAATAATACTTACGGATGAACAGCAATCCGCGTATATAGGTTTACATAATGCCGCTTTTTCGGGCAAACCCGAAACCGCCTTGTTATACGGCGTTACCGGAAGCGGAAAAACAAAGATATTTTTAAAACTTACTGACGATGTTTTGACTACGGGTAAAGGAATTATTATTATGGTTCCTGAAATTGCATTAACGCCGCAAATGATTAAAATTTTCAGTAAGCGTTACGGCAACAAAATAGCAATTTTTCACAGTGCTATGTCGCTCGGGCAACGTATGGATGAATATAACCGTATAAAACAGGGCAAGGCGCTTATTGCAATAGGTACCCGCAGTGCGGTGTTTGCGCCGTTTTCATCACTTGGCTTAATCATAATTGATGAAGAACAGGAACACACTTACAAATCTGAAAAGTCGCCGCGTTATCACACGCGTGATTTGGCGCGTTTTAGGGCAAAGTATCACAACTGTATGTTGTGTCTTGCAAGCGCTACGCCTTCGATAGAGAGTTACAGCGCGGCAAAATCGGGGAAATATAAACTTTTTAAAATTAAAAACCGTTACGGCAACGCGATTTTACCCAAAGTCACTGTTGTTGATATGAAAAAAGAACTGTCAGACGGCAATTCATCCGATATAAGCCGCGAGTTGGCATCAAAAATCGGCGATGCCTTACAATGTAATAAACAATCCATAGTTCTGCTTAATCGCAGGGGACATAATACTTATGTCACTTGCCCTGAGTGCGGATGGGTTGCCACGTGTAATAACTGCAGTGTTTCTATGACATATCATTCAGCCAACAAAAGACTTATGTGTCATTATTGCAATTCTTCATATCCTGTACCTGATAAATGTCCGGAATGCGGCGGTGAGTTTTTGCATTTTTCGGGCTCCGGCACACAAAAAATCGAAAATGAATTAAAGGCAATATTTCCGACGGCGCGTATTTTACGCCTTGATGCCGACAGCACAACCGCAAGAGATTCGTATTCAAAATATCTTACCGATTTCGGCGACGGCAGATATGATATTATGATAGGCACTCAGATGGTAGCAAAGGGTCTTGATTTTCCTAATGTTACAACAGTAGGCGTAATAGGTGCCGACCGCGCGCTGTACAGCGATGATTACCGCGGATTTGAACGGACTTATGCACTGCTTACACAGGTAGTCGGAAGGGCCGGCAGATCAAGCGATTCGGGTGTTGCTGTTATACAAACAAACGATCCGCAAAGCAACATAGTTTCACTGGCGCGTTCGCAGAATTACGATGAGTTTTATAACGAGGAAATATTAAACCGTAAACTGACGATTTATCCGCCTTATTGCGATATTTGTATGGTTTACGTTCAAAGTACCGAAAAATCATTTGCCGAAGATTGCATGAATTCTGTGTTTGGTAACATTAAAAAACTTATCATCGATGAATACAGCGACGTAAAGTTAATAATTTTGGGTCCTGCTGCGGCAGCGGTTCCGAAAATTAACGGCAAATACCGATACAGAATAATTATCAAAACCAAAAACAACAATCGGTTTCGTGAAATGATACGTCTTGCAACAAACATCAAACCGAAAAAGAACACGTATATCGGTGTGGATATAAATCCGGAAACGATAATATAATATTAAAGTGATATAAAAAGAGGATGAAAATGGCAAAAAGAAATATTGTAAAAATCGGTGACGATATTTTAAGAAAAGTATGTCGTACACAATTAACTTTTGATGACAGATTGCACCAGGTGCTTGACGATATGGCAGAAACAATGTACGATGCCGAGGGCGTTGGTCTTGCCGCGCCGCAGGTCGGTATACTGAGGCGTTATTGTATAATTGATACCGGTGACGGACTCATTGAGTTAATAAATCCCGTTATTGTCGAAAAAAGTGACGAAACCCAAACAGGTAATGAGGGTTGCCTTTCAATTCCTGACAGATATGAAGTTGTTACAAGACCTATGAAAGTAACCGTTCGGGCACAAAACAGATACGGAGAAAATTTTACCGTTACTGGTGAAGGTTTAAAGGCACGCGCAATGTGTCATGAAATCGATCATCTTGACGGCATACTTTACATTGACTACGCTAAAGGGAGAAAATAATTTTATGCGTGTTGTTTTTATGGGAACACCCGATTATGCGGCTGTTACACTAAAAAAACTTATTGATGAAAATTATGATATTGCAGCGGTTTTTTGCCAGCCTGATAAACCCGTAGGCAGAAAGCAATTGCTTACGCCTCCGCCGACAAAGGAATTGGCTGTTAAAAATAATATTCCGGTTTATCAACCTAAAACTTTGCGTGACGGTGTTGCTTTTGAAACCATTAAAAATATTAACCCCGATGTAATTGTTGTTGTGGCATACGGCAAAATTTTACCTGAAAATATATTACAATTACCGCGCTACGGCTGCATTAACGGACATGCGTCTTTACTGCCGCATCTCAGAGGTTCGGCACCTATACAGTGGGCAATTGTAAACGGCGACAAACAAACCGGCGTTACAACACAACTTATGGATAAAGGCATAG
>CAKSDJ010000045.1 GCA_934445015.1 uncultured Eubacteriales bacterium
TTTTACTGCGTCGCCCTTGACTATTACGGCGCTGTCCATCCAATAACCGAAACGCTCATACTGATTTACATATTCATCGGCAAGATTGAGGCCGCCTGTTACTGCCGTTTTGCCGTCTATCACAACTATTTTGCGGTGGTTACGGTTATTCATAAATATGTCAAAAGAAGGGCGTATTTTATTAAAGGCGGCAACCTCTATGCCTTTTCGGCTAAGGCGCTTCATAAAGCCTTTGCGCTGACGTTTTATAGAGCCGAAATCGTCAAACAAAACCTTTACCTCGACACCCTGACTTACCTTGCGTTCAAGTATATCGCACACGGCATTCCACATTTTGCCCTCGGCAATGATAAAAAACTCTATAAATATATATTTTTCAGCCTTTTCAAGTTCTTCAAGGAATCGTGTTAAAAAGACTTCACCCGGTGCTAAAAACTCTGTTGAAGAATTTTTATAAAGCGGAAAACCCGACTCCATAGAAAGGTAATCAGCCTGACGCGAGTGCATACCGTCGCCGTAACGCAGCGTTTCGTGAACGTCGGTGTCATCGGGCAACTGTTTTATATATTTGCTTTCACATAAGTTCATCTTTTTTTTCAGATGCGGCATAACGCGGCCGCCGCCCAAAAGCATAAACGCAGTAACACCGAAAACCGGAACTACCAAAATAAAAATTATCCATAAAATTTTATAACTTGGGTTGCCTCTGCGGTTTATAATGTAAAATACCGTGACTATGCCTATAATTGTTGAAATTATATTAGCATAGAAAAAGTGCTGTGAAAAGCTGCGTACCATTATTATAAAAAATACTATTTGCACAATCAATGAAACAGCAGAAAACACAATATGTGTGGGAAACGGAATACCGCGTTTGTGTTTTACCCTCAACTTCACGTGTTAAAACTCCCCTTTTACATATTCCAGCATAATTTTAACATAAAATTGTTAACAAATCAATTATATGTATGAAAAAATTTTCAATTTATATTCGGAACTAAAAAGACCGCCTGACAATAAAATCAGGCGTCCGTTAAGGTTTTATTTATTTATTTTTTCTCTTACAAATTTGATCTGTCTTTCAACAGACTCAACCGATGTTCCGCCTTCGGATATGCGGCGTTTTACGCAGTTTTCAAGATTGACCGCGTCATAAAGCTGTTCATCAAACAATTCACTGAACTGCCTGTATTCACTTAAAGGCAAGTCTTCTAAAACGGTATGTTTTTCGATACAAAGCGCAACCAACCGACCGGATATTTTGTATGCTGTTCTGAACGGCATTCCGCGTTTTACAAGATAGTCCGCAAGGTCTGTTGCGTTTATAAAGCCCTCGCCTGCCGCTTTTTTCATATTATCGGTCAAAACAGTCATCGATTCTATCATAGGCGAAAATATTTTAAGACACATTTTAACAGTGTCGCAAGCGTCAAATACGCCCTCCTTGTCCTCCTGCATATCTTTGTTATATGCAAGCGGCAAGCCTTTTAAGGCAGTAAGCAAACCGACAAGGTCGCCGTATACCCTGCCTGTTTTTCCGCGTACAAGTTCAGCCATATCGGGATTGCGTTTTTGCGGCATAATAGACGAACCTGTTGTGTAACTGCTTGAAAGTTCTATAAATTTAAACTCCCAACTCGACCATAAAATAATCTCTTCCGAAAAGCGTGAAAGGTGCATCATAACAATTGATATTGCAGACATCAACTCAACGCAGAAATCACGGTCCGAAACGCCGTCAAGCGAATTCATACAAATGCCGTCAAATCCGAGTTTTTCTGCTTCAAAACGGCGGTTTGTGCTGTATGTTGTACCTGCAAGCGCACAGCAGCCGATAGGTGAAAAATTCATACGCTTTTTACATTCGGAAAGACGTTCAATATCGCGGAGCAACATCATAGCATACGCCATTAAATGATGACCGAATGTTATTGGTTGCGCCCGTTGCAGGTGAGTATAACCCGGCATAATGCTTGCCTTGTGTTCATCTGCCTTGCCGCATATAACGCTGATAAGATTTTTTATGAGTTCTGTTACGGCGTCAATTTCATCACTCAGGTACATTCTTATATCAAGCGCTACCTGATCGTTACGGCTGCGCGCCGTATGCAGTTTTTTGCCTACATCGCCTATCCGTGAAGTCAGTTCCTGTTCTACAAACATATGTATATCTTCGGCAGACATATCAAACTGCAATTTGCCGTCTGATATGTCACGAAGTATGCCTTCAAGCCCGTTTGCAATCATATCGGCTTCTTTTTCGGATATAATTCCGCACGACGATAACATCATAGCGTGGGCTATGCTGCCCTTTATATCCTGTACATACATTCTGCTGTCAAAGTGTATTGATGAATTAAAATCGTCGGCTATACTGTCGGTTATACCGTTTGTAACGCCTGTCCACATTTTTGCCATTTTTAAAACCTCAGTTTACTCATATATTATCCGTGAAAGTATTATACTTTATTTGTATTTAAAAAACAACATTGAATTTTAAATCTGTTTGCCGTATTTTATCTCATTTTCGCATTTTTGACCGTTTATTACCTGTTCAATGTTTTTTACGGTGGTTTCGGCTATATTGCCGAGCGCCTCCTGCGTTAAAAAAGCCTGATGTGAAGTTACTATTACATTTGGCATTGAAATAAGCCTTGCCAAAGTGTCATCGTCTACAATGTGACCCGAAAAATCCTCAAAAAAGAAATCGGATTCTTCTTCGTAAACATCAAGGCAAGCGGCGCCCACCCTGCGGGACTTTATGCCTTCTAAAAGTGCGTCTGCGTCAATAAGCGCACCGCGTGAAGTGTTTAAAATAACCGCGCCCTTTTTCATCTTTTCAATTGAAGCGGCATTTATAATATGGTAGGTTTCACTTGTAAGCGGACAGTGCATTGAAATAATATCGCTTTCTTTAAAAAGTCTTTCAAGGTCAACATATTCGGCAGGTACATCGCTTGCGGGATATTTATCATAAGCCAAGACATTCATACCGAAACCTTTGCAGATATCTATAAACACTCTGCCTATTTTGCCCGTGCCTATAACACCTACGGTCTTGCCGTGAAGGTCAAATCCGATAAGTCCGTTAAGGCTGAAATTAAAATCCCTTGTGCGGATATATGCCTTGTGTATGCGTCTTATAGACGTAAGCAGCATTGCCATTGCGTGTTCGGCTACCGCATAGGGCGAGTATGCCGGCACACGTACCACCTGCAACCTGCCGTCGGCATATTTTACGTCAACATTGTTATATCCTGCGCAGCGAAGTGCCAACACGCGAACGCCCAAATTGCAAAGCGCATCTATAACCTCTGTGTCGGCGGTATCGTTTACAAAAATACATACCGCATCGCATCCGCGTGCAAGATCGACCGTGTCGATGTTAAGTTTTGTTTCAAAAAATTTGAATGTAAATCCGTTATTTTGGTATTTTTCAAACGATTGCCTGTCATAGGGTTTTGTATCAAAAAATGCTATTTTCATAATATTTATTCACCTTTATTATAATGAAATTCACTATATATTTTTTGTGCCAAATCGGTATTTATACCCTTTACCTCGCAAAGTTTGTCTATATCGGCGGATTTAATTGCCTTTATAGTTTTAAAGTGTTTTAAGAGTGATGCCGCTTTTGCCTGACCTATACCGTAAATTGCGGTAAGCTCTGAGTCGAGCATTTTTTTGCTGCGGCGTTTTTTGTGGTAACCTATTGCAAAACGGTGAACCTCATCCTGTATGGCGGTAACAAGCCGGTATGCCGATTCGTTTGCTTTTATGGATATATAGCCGCCGTTTGTTGCTATTGCACGGGTGCGGTGTTTTGAATCTTTAACCATTCCGAATAATGCAACATTTACATTATGCTTTTTTAAAATTGGTTCTACCGCCGATACCTGACCTTTACCGCCGTCTAACAGTATAAGGTCCGGCAAAGTCAAAAACCCGTCATTTTCGCCCTTTTCATATTCGGTAAAACGCCTGTCAAGAACCTCTGCCATAGATCGGTAGTCATCCTGACCTGCAAAGCTTTTTATTTTAAACATACGGTAATGCGCCTTATAAGGCTTGCCGTCGTGAAAAACAACCATACCTGCAACATTTTCATCACCGGCAGTGTTTGAAATATCATACGCTTCTATTATACGCGGAGATTTTTTAAGACCCAGAATATGTGAAAGTTCATTTATAGCGGACATTTCATGACCGTTAAGTTCGGTTTTTTGAGCCAGATTATCCGAAGCATTTTTAATGCACATATTAACAAGGTCTTTTTGCTCACCGCGCTGAGGCAATAAAATTTCTACCTTTTTATTTGCTTTTTCACAAAGCCAGCGCTCTATAAGGTCAATATTTTCAATTTGGGTATCAATAAGTATTCGCGGCGGAATATCGGTATTTTCACCGTAATACTGTTGCAAAAACTGACTGTATAAATCGTTTTTATCATCAAACGTGTCGATAATGTAATGTTTTTTATCCACAAGGCGGTTGTTTCTGAAAACCAGAACGGCAATACAGGCTTTATTGCTTATTAAAGCGCCTGCGAAAACATCCTGATTTTTATATGTGCACATAACAACCTTTTGTTTTTCTTCAAGTTTTTTGATAGCGTTTATGCGGTCACGCAATTTTGCGGCATATTCAAAATCAAGTTTTTCTGCCGCTGACTCCATATTTTCGGTAAGAGTTTTTATAATATCTTCACTGCTGTTTTTTATATAATCAACGGCTGACCGAACCGTTTCATTATACATCTGCGCCGTAATACGCGCGCGGCAGGGTGCGTCACACAAGCCTATGTGAAAATTAAGACACGGTTTTGAAGATTTATCAAAGCTACGGTTGCAATCTGGCAACTTAAAGATTTTGCGAACTTCATCCACGGTATCTTTAACAACTGCAGAAGAATAATACGGACCTATATATTCGGCAGACTTATCATCCGTTTGCATAGACGTTGTAAGTTTTCGCCATTTTTCATTTGTGATTTTAATATAATGATAACCCTTGTCATCTTTAAGCAAAATATTATATTTGGGCTGGTTTTGCTTTATAAGCGAATTTTCGAGTATCAGCGCTTCAAACTCACTGTCGCACAGCACGTATTCAAAATCGTCTACCAGACTTACCATTTTGCGCACTTTATCATTATGCTGATTGCCGGCCCCGAAATACTGTGTAACGCGGTTTTTAAGTGATTTTGCCTTGCCTATATATATAATTTCACCATTTTTGTTTTTCATTATATAAACGCCCGGCGTTAGCGGCAAACGGTTTGCCTTTTTTTTGAGAAGTGCCAACTTACCGTTTTCGCTCATATATACTCACCGCCTGTTTTAAAAAATTTAATTTGTATAATTATTATATATAAAAACCGCGCCGATAGCAACAGCTACCGGCGCAATAATATTCTTTGCAAAAAACATTATAAGGTTTAAGTAAAATTATGCGTTTGCATTAAGTTTTGTTACAAGTGCTGATTTTTTTCTTGCAGCATTGTTCTTGTGAATAATACCCTTAACGGCAGCTTGATCAATTTTAGAAACAGCAACCTTAACTGTTTCGGCTGCTTCCGGAGCTTTTGCATCAATAGCAGCGTTGGCTTTTTTTATTGAAGTTCTGAGTGCAGAACGAAAAGCCTTATTTCTTTCAGCGTTAGCCTGACTAACCAAAACACGCTTTTTTGCAGATTTAATATTAGGCATAATGACACCTCCTCATATTTACTCACAGTACACATTATATTATCACAACTGTTTAAAAAAATCAAGTGTTTTTTTATCAATATATCTGTTAATTTTATTTGCCCGAATGTATATGTACAAATGCAATGTTTTTAAGACAGCGTTTTAAGTTTTAACAGCAGATAAAAATACACGTTGTTTTTGTCGAAAACAAAAAAATTTTTTTAGGTTTACCGAGATAGGCATAGGGCAATAATTATTTTATAAGAAAACAATACGAGGTGCGTTTTATGTATAACAATAAAGTTGTAATTTGCGGCGTTGATACTTCAAAGTTGCCATTGCTTAAAGAGAAGGAAAAAGAAAAACTGCTGCGCGAAGTAAAAAACGGCAACAAGGCCGCACGCGACGAACTTATAAACGGAAATCTGCGTTTGGTATTAAGCGTTGTTCAGCGGTTTTTAAACCGCGGTGAAAACCCCGACGATCTGTTTCAGGTGGGATGTATAGGTCTAATAAAATCAATTGACAACTTTGATATAACGCAGGACGTGCGTTTTTCTACCTATGCGGTGCCTATGATCATAGGCGAAATACGCAGATATTTGCGGGATAATAATTCAATAAGGGTAAGCCGCTCAATAAAAGACACCGCTTACAGAGCAATGCAGGTAAAGGAACGTTTTATAAATAAAAACCAAAAAGAACCCACCGTAAGCGAAATAGCAAAAGAACTTGGTATTCCGAGAGAGGATGTTGTAATCGCACTTGAAAGTATTGTTGACCCGATCTCATTGTATGAACCGGTTTTTTCAGACGGCGGAGACACTATATACGTGCTTGATCAGGTAGGCGACAAAAACGACGACCGAAACTGGCTTGATGAAATTTATATAAAAGAAGCCATAAAGGGACTTACGGAACGCGAAAAAAATATTTTGAGCCTGCGCTTTATGCAGGGAAAAACACAGATGGAGGTATCCGAAGAAATAGGAATTTCGCAGGCACAGGTATCGCGCCTTGAAAAATGCGCGCTTAAAAAAATTAAATCTTAGTCAAGGTGACATCATAGTTTTAAAAATATATAAAAGAGCCCGACTGATGCCGGACTCTTTTATATATTAAAGGGGCAACTATCGGTAATTTAAAGATAGCAATTTGCCACCGCCGATAAAGCAGGATATCCTTAAAACGCCCCTGCTTTATACTATGTATTATTATTTAATTGGTGACTTGCGCACAAACAAAACGCCCAATGTGTTTGCGCCGCAATGCGATGAAACAGTGCAACCGGCTCTTGTTAAAAATACCTCTTTAAAAATTCCTGTAGCCTTGACCTGTTCAACAACGGATTTTACAATCTCAGGATCACAGCCCGCGTGGGTTACAAAAACCCTTGAATCGTCAATGTCATCAACATCGTGCAGGCGTTCGCTTACATACTCGGTAAGCACTTTGCCGTAAACGCCGCGGTATTTTTTGCCTACAACCATTGCTCCGTTTTTAACCTCAATGCACGGCTTAAGTTTAAGAAGATTTGCGCCGAGCATTGCAAGTGCAGAACATCTGCCGCCCTTATAAAGATATTCAAGATTATCTATCACAAACGAGGCATCTACGCAAGGCACTAACTCTTTCACCTTATCGGCAATGTCAGATGCAGCCATACCGCTTTTTGCCATTTCCGCTGCTGCTATAACAAGCAGTCCGCCGCCGGTAGAAAGATTTTGAGAATCTATAACATAAACGTTTGAAAAATCCTGTGCGGCAATACAGGCGTTGTTATATGTAGACGACATCGATGAACTTATTGTAAAGTGGATAACGGCGTCGCCGTTTTTTGTAAGGTCGCTGAAATAACCGGCGCACTCGCCTACGTTTGTAGCGGCGGTTTTGGGAAGTTCGCCCGTTTTATCGTGATGTTCGTATATAAAATCGGGATTGATGTCAATACCGTCGCGGTAAACCTTTTCACCCAAAGTGATTCCGAGTGGAATAGTTTTTACGTTGTATCTTTCTTTAAGTTCGGCACTTAAATCGGTTGTGCTGTCGCTTGAAATTATAATTCCGGCCATATATATCCTCCAAAAAACAAAATTACTCTGGTATTATAACATTAAAAGGTCAATAAAACAACATATTTTTTAAATTTACGCCTATCGGCTTTATGCTGTTTTACATTACAAGTATACAAAATTCGCACTCAGACATACTAACCGTACCGTCGCAGGGTGATTTTCCGAAAAATTGTTTGCAGTTTTTAAAATTTTCGGGTAGTTTAACCGAAATTTCATCTCTGCCGCGATTTACGGCGACAAACACGCTGCCGTGCTTGTTTTTTCTTGTATATGCAATATAATTTTCAGCCGCAGTAACGGTGTAAAAATCGCCGTCAAAAAAAACCTTACAATTTTTTCGCAAACTACCCAATGCCTTATAAAAATTCAAAAGGTCTGTGTCTTCACTTCCCCATGGGTATGCGGCACGGCAAAACGGATCGCCGAATCCCTGCATACCTGCCTCATCGCCGTAATAAAGCGAAGGCACACCCGGCAGGGTGTATTGAATTACGGCTGCCGCTTTAAGCCGTTTTACACCTATATTGTACTCGTATTCGGATAATTTTTGCTGCGACTGCCAATTGCGGACGCCCACAAAATCATCATCACGGCCCAAAACCGTCAATACGCGTGAAGTATCGTGCGTGCCCAAATGATTCATAAGAGTATCTACACAGCACTTAGGATAGTTTTCAAGCACGGTATGCACCGTTTCCGACAGCATATTGCCGTCGCCGTGTTTTATAAAACCTAAAACAGCGTTTGCAAACGGATAGTTCATCACGCTGTCCAACTGATTGCCGAGCAAAAACTCACGGCGTGCGCCGTAACTTATCTTATTGCTTGCATCCTCCCAAACCTCACCTAAAATGTACGCGTCACGGTTTTCGGATTTTACCGCAGTTCTTAAACTATTCAAAAATCCGTCGGGCAGTTCATCGGCAACGTCAAGCCGCCAACCGCTTACACCCATCTTTAAATACCTGCGTAAAATTCCGTTTTCGCCCGTAATATATTCGCTGAACGATTCATCGTTTTCGTTGGTTTCGGGCAGCGTTTTTATGCCCCACCAGGCGTCATAGCCGTTGGGATAATCATAAAATTTGAACCATCTGTGATACGGCGAATTGTAATCGCGATATGCACCGCCGTTGCCGTAACGTCCGGTACGGTTAAAATATATACTGTCATCGCCTGTATGCGAAAAAACACCGTCAAGGATTATGTTTATACCTAATTTTTTTGCACTGCGGCACAAATTTTTCAAGTCGTTTTCATCGCCTAAAAGACTGTCGATTTTTTCATAATTTGCGGTGTTGTATCTGTGATTTGAGTGGGCTTCGAATATAGGGTTCATATAAATACAACTTATGCCCAACTCTTTAAGATAAGACAATTTTTGCTCTATACCCTTTATATCACCGCAGTAGTAGTCATTGCCAAGCGAACACGGACCGTTGTTTTGCCTGTGTTCGGGTGTTTTTGTCCAATCGCTGCATATATAGCGGTCGTTTGGAACATTCTGCTTTTTATCGCCCGAAAAATTAAATCTGTCGGGAAAAATCTGATATATAATTCCGCCTTTTAACCAATCGGGTGTGGCAAAATCTTCGCTGTAAACGGTAAGTTGAAAACGCTTGCCGCACTCACGCGATACCACGCCCAGAGAATGCTCGCTTTTAACAACAAAAAACTCGCCGTATTCGCTTGTATATCTGAAATCATACCAATAAAGACCTTTTGCCGGCGTAATATAGCAGTCATAAAAACGGTAATCATCAATATAGTCGGTGGGATTCATCTGTATTTCGCAAATGCTGCCGGTGCCATCGCCTTCGGTCCTTAAAAATACCGAATTTACGCAGGCGTCTTTATGCAACAACAGCCGTAACCGCAGTTTTTTACCTGCGGCTACGGCTCCTAAATGAGAGCGATATAAACTGTTTCGTGAATCAAACGGATAATAGTTCATATACCTAAACCTTTATTTTACTTTGTCTAAATGCCAGATATTCTTTGCGTAATCGTCAATAGAGCGATCGGCAGCAAATATGCCTGATTTTGCAATATTTGTAAGTGACATTTTGTTCCAGACATCGGGCTTATTATAAAATTCCATAGCTTTTTTGTGCGCCTCGCAGTAATCGGCATAATCGGCAAGGGCCATATATCTGTCAACATTTTTAAGGGTGTTGTAAATATTATCAAACTGCTTGCCGTCAATGCCCCTGCCTATAAAATCGAGAGCATTGCGAAGATTTGCATTATTGTTGTAACACTGCATAGGCGAATAACCTGTTTTTTGCAGTTTTAATACCTCCGGAGTCTGCATACCGAAAATTATGATATTATCATCACCGACGGCACTGTGAATTTCAACGTTTGCGCCGTCTTCTGTGCCTAATGTTATTGCGCCGTTCATCATAAATTTCATATTGCTGGTGCCGCTTGCTTCGGTAGATGCGAGTGAGATCTGTTCGCTTATCTCTGCTGCGGGGATCATCAACTCTGCCAAAGTTACGCGATAATCCTCTAAAAACAGAACACGCATTTTATCGTTCACTGCGCGGTCATTATTGATAACTACCGAGAGTTTATAAATCATCTGAATTATCTCTTTGGCAAAAAGGTAGCCTGAAGCCGCCTTGGCGCCGAATATATAAGTTTTAGGAGTAAACGGTGCATTTGGATTCTCTTTGATATAGAGATAATCGGTAATTATATGCAGCGCGTTCATATGCTGACGCTTGTATTCGTGAAGTCTTTTAACCTGCATATCAACAACAGAATCGGGGTCTATTGAAACACCGACATTTTCTTTAACGTAATTTGCGAGTCTGACTTTATTGGAATGTTTTATCTGTGCCAAGCGGTCAAGTACCGATTTATCATCGGTAAACTGCATAAGTTTTTCAAGCTGCGACGCGTCTTTTACAAATCCGTCGCCTATAAGTTCGGTGATAAGCGAAGTGAGCTCGGGGTTTGCCTGACAGAGCCATCTGCGATGGGCAATACCGTTTGTAACGTTTGTAAACTTATCGGGCGTCATTTTGTAATAGTCGTTAAACAGTTCATCGGTAATAATTTTACTGTGCAGTTTTGAAACACCGTTTACCGAATGGCAGGCAACAACACAAAGGTTTGCCATACGCACTACCCCACCCTGAATTACGGCGGTGCGCTCGGCAAGCGCAAAATCACCCGTTTTGGATACGACTTCGTCACGGTAGCGGCGATCGATTTCCTGAACTATCTGATAAATGCGCGGCAAACGCTCTTTAAACAGGCTGATCTGCCAACACTCAAGCGCCTCTGACATAATTGTGTGATTTGTATACGCCATTGTGCGTGTAACAATATCCCATGCTTTTTCCCAGGAATATCCGCACTCGTCAAGCAAAAGCCGCATAAGTTCGGGTATAGCAAGGGTAGGATGCGTATCGTTTATATGAATTGCAACCTTTTCGGGCAAATTTTCAAGCGTGTTGTATTTACGCATATGACGGTTAAGAATATCCTGAATTGAGGCGGATACCAAAAAATACTGCTGCCTTAAACGCAGCGACTTGCCCTCGGGGTGATTATCCTCAGGGTATAATACTTTTGAAATCGCCTCTGCCGACGCACGCTGCTCAATAGCGCGGACATAATCGCCCTGACTGAATGCCGACATATCAAAGTCCTGACACTCGGCACTCCAGAGTCTTAATACGTTTACGGTTTTGCCGTCTTTGCCGGCAACTTTAAGGTCATAAGGAACCGCGCGTACATTATTGTAATTTTTATGCTCTACATGGTGGTAATTGTTATCC
>CAKSDJ010000046.1 GCA_934445015.1 uncultured Eubacteriales bacterium
AAAGACCAGTGAAGTCTTTCGCTGTTCTGCGACATTTCAAGAGCGGATGTTGCAACGCCGCCTGCGTTTGCTGCCTTGCCGGGCAGGAAGAATATGCCTTTTTCAATAAAGTATTCCGTAGCCTCGGTTGTGGTAGGCATATTAGCGCCTTCGGCAACGGTCATAACGCCGTTTGCAACCAATGTTTTTGCATCATCCAAATCAAGTTCATTTTGTGTTGCGCACGGTAAAGCAACGTCGCATTTAACCGACCAAACACCTTTGCCTTCGTGATATTCTGAATTAGGTCTGTAATTTTTGTACTCGGTAAGTCTTTGACGTTTAACTTCTTTAATTTCTTTAAGAGCATCAACGTCAATGCCGTCAGGATCGTAAACCCAACCTGTTGAATCGGAGCAGGTAACAACTTTTGCACCGAGTTCGGTTGCCTTCTGAATTGCGTAAATCGCAACATTGCCGGCACCGGATACAACAACCGTTTTGCCCTTGAGCGAATCGCCGTGGCAACGGAGCATCTCATCTGTTATGTAAAGCAAACCGTAACCGGTAGCCTCGGTTCTGGCAAGTGAGCCGCCGTATGAAAGACCTTTGCCTGTAAGAACGCCTTCAAATACACCGCGAAGCCTTTTATACTGGCCGAACATATAACCTATTTCACGGGCGCCTGTGCCTATATCACCTGCAGGCACATCGGTATCGGCACCAACATATTTGCTGAGTTCTGTCATAAAGCTCTGACAAAATGCCATTACTTCGCGATCGGATTTTCCTTTGGGGTCAAAATCCGAACCGCCTTTGCCACCGCCTATCGGAAGACCTGTAAGACTGTTTTTGAATATCTGTTCAAATCCCAAAAACTTAATGATACCGAGGTTAACCGACGGGTGAAGTCTGATACCGCCCTTGTAAGGACCTATCGCACTGTTAAACTGTACGCGGTAGCCGGTATTTACCTGCACCTGACCCTTATCGTCAACCCACGGAACACGGAACTTAATCTGCCTTTCGGGATTAACTATTCTTTCAAGCAAAGCATCATGTCTGAAAGCCTGCTCGTTTGCGTCTACTACCGGTCTTAAAGATTCGAGAACCTCTTTTACAGCCTGATGGAACTCAGGTTCGCTCGGATTTTCTTTAACGACCTTTTCAATCACTTCGTCTACGTATGACATACTGTTTCCTCCTTGAATAAAAGAAAAAACGCCATTAACGGTAAGAAAAAAATTCTACAACATTAAAGACGTCATTGCCTTACAAACATAATATAAAAATTTTCACAAAAGCAAACAACATCTGCCTTTATGGTGTGCATTATACACCCACAAAAATGATTTGTCAACCCCTTTTTTTGAAAAAATTAAATCAGCCGCTTTACATTTTGCCTTGACAAATCGCAAAACAGGTAGTATAATGTCGGCAAATGAGCAAAGGCGTTCGTTTCGGCACAAAACCGTGCTGAAATGAGCGTCTTTTTATTTTTATCTGTTTGAAAGGAAGCAATCGAGATGAAATCAGAAGGTCAGGTCAGAATTCCGTCGGGCTGCGCTATTGCGGCTGTTATATCAAAAGAGGGAATTAAAATGTCGGGCGAAAAAATAATTGAGGCAATGAAACCCATGCACGACCGTTCAAACGGTTTGGGCGGCGGCTTTGCGGCATACGGCATTTACCCCGAATACAATGATTTTTATGCTTTGCATATGTTTTTTGATTCGCGTTCCACCCGAAAAGAGTGCGAAGTGTTTTTAAAAGAACATTTTGAAATTATGAAAAGCGAGATAATCCCCACGCGCAAAATTCCCGAAATTACCGACGAGCCTATTATATGGAGGTACTTTGTATCTCCGCTCAAATCGATGCTTTTATCAATGCAGCTTGATGAAAAAGAATTTGTTGCCAGAACGGTTATTAAAATAAACACCGAAATGAAAGGCGCATACGTTTTTTCGAGCGGCAAAAATATGGGCACGTTCAAAGCGGTCGGTTTTCCCGAAGATGTGGGTGTGTTTTATAAGTTGGATGAATATGAAGGCTACTGCTGGACAGCGCACGGTCGTTACCCCACAAATACCCCGGGCTGGTGGGGCGGCGCACATCCGTTTACGCTGCTTGACTGGTCGGTAGTACACAACGGCGAGATCTCATCTTATGACGCTAACCGGCGTTTTATTGAAATGTTCGGTTACAAGTGCAATCTGCAGACCGATACCGAGGTTATAACATACATAATGGATTATCTTGTAAGGGTTCAGGGCCTTACACTAAACGAGGCGGCAAGCGTTATCGCCGCGCCTTTCTGGATCACTATTGAGGGCAAATCCGATATAGTCGATAAAAACAAACACATATATTTGCGAACGGTATTCCCGAGTTTGCTTATAACGGGTCCGTTTTCGATTGTACTTGGTTTTAACGGCGGACTTATGGCGCTTAACGACAGACTCAAACTGCGGTCTATGGTAGTAGGCGAAAAAGACGATAAAGTATTTATTGCAAGCGAAGAAGCGGCAATCAGAGTAATGGAACCCAATGCCGAAAACATTTGGGCGCCTGCGGGCGGCGAACCCGTAATAGTTAAGGTTAAGGACGGTGCATATTAAATGGGCGTAGAATTTATATATCCCGAATTTGAAGTGATAAGAAACAACGACCGTTGCATCAACTGCAGAATTTGCGAGCGTGAGTGCGCAAACGGAGTGCATGCTTTTTGCGTTGAAAAAGGCATTATGACAGCAGACGAAAGCAAATGTGTAAACTGCCAGCGGTGCGTTGCAATGTGCCCTGTAAGAGCGCTTAAAATAGTAAAGAGCGACTGTATGCTGCGTGAAAACGCAAACTGGCACAGCGACACAATAAAAGAAATTTACAAGCAGGCAAACAGCGGCGGCGTTTTGCTGTCATCAATGGGAAACCCTAATCCCCTGCCTGTTTACTGGGATAAAATTTTAATAAACGCATCTCAGGTTACAAATCCGCCTATCGACCCACTGCGTGAGCCTATGGAAACACGCGTATTTTTAGGCAAAAAACCGCAAAGTACTCAGCGTGACAAAGACGGCAACCTGATATGCGACCTGCCGCCGCAGATAGAACTTTCAATGCCGGTTATGTTTTCCGCAATGAGTTACGGTTCAATAAGTTACAACGCACATGAGTCGCTTGCACGCGCAGCCACCGAACTCGGTATTCTTTATAACACAGGCGAGGGCGGCCTGCACGAAGATTTTTACTGTTACGGCGAAAACACCGTGGTTCAGGTAGCCTCAGGCAGATTCGGCGTACACGAAGATTATTTAAACGCGGGTGCTGCCATTGAAATTAAAATGGGTCAGGGCGCAAAACCCGGAATAGGCGGTCACCTGCCCGGTGCAAAAATAGTAGGCGACGTTTCACGCACGCGTATGATACCCGAAGGCTCCGACGCTATTTCGCCTGCACCGCACCATGATATATATTCGATAGAAGATTTACGGCAACTTGTGTTCTCGCTCAAAGAGGCCACAAATTACAAAAAACCGATTATTGTAAAGGTTGCGGCGGTTCACAATATTGCGGCAATTGCAAGCGGTATTGCAAGAAGCGGCGCAGATATTATCGCCATTGACGGTTTCAGAGGCGGCACAGGTGCCGCACCCACACGCATACGCGACAACGTGGGTATACCGATAGAACTTGCGCTGGCAGCGGTAGATCAACGCCTTCGCGATGAGGGCATACGCAATAATGTTTCGCTTATTGTAGGCGGCAGCATAAGAAGTGCCGCCGATGTTGTAAAGGCAATAGCACTCGGTGCAGACGCCTGTTATGTTGCAACCGCAGCGTTGCTGGCGCTCGGTTGTCATTTGTGCCGCACCTGTCAGAGCGGCAAATGCAACTGGGGCATTGCAACCCAACGCCCCGAACTTGTAAAACGGCTTGACCCCGATGTCGGAAGCAAGCGACTTGTAAACCTTATGAACGCATGGCGCCATGAAATTAAAGAGCTTATGGGCGGTATGGGCATTAACTCGGTTGAGGCATTAAAGGGCAACCGGCTTATGCTTCGCGGTATAGATATGACAGAAAAAGAACTTGAAATACTCGGCATTTCACACGCAGGCGAGTAATAACGGTTTTTTAACGATTTTGGCTATCGGTTTTAAAAAACTGTGGAAAAATTTTCGGAGGTGTAGTATAATATTATGGTAATTGACGCAAAGGAACTTAATTACAGAGCTCTGAACGAAAAAATAAGCGGCACAAAAGAACCCGTTGTTCTTGATAACTGTTGCGGTCAACGGTTTGTTGCCGCCGGAATGTCTGACAAAAACATTACAATAAACGGAGTGCCGGGTAACGCTTTGGGCGCGTATTTAAACGGCGCTGAAATCACTGTAAATGCCAACGCGCAAGACGCCGTAGGTGACACTATGAACGACGGTGCAATAATTATTCACGGCAACATAGGCGACGCCGCAGGTTACGCTATGCGCGGCGGAAAAATATTTGTTAAGGGCAATGCGGGTTACCGCGCCGGAATACATATGAAAGCGTATAAAGAAAAAGTCCCCGTTATGGTAATAGGCGGAACCGCCGGCAGCTTTTTGGGTGAATATCAGGCAGGCGGCGTTATTGTTGTTTTGGGACTTGGGGCTACCGACAAAAAAATCGTCGGTTTTTTCCCCTGCACGGGTATGCACGGCGGAAAAATATTTATAAGGTCCGACTGCAAAAATATTAAATTTCCGAGTCAGGTAACCGCAAAAAATGCAGATAAGAGCGACAAGGAAGAACTTAAAAAATACATTTCCGAATACTGCAATGCGTTTAAGTTTGATATTGATAAAATTTTGGACGCTCCTTTTACGGTTGTAACGCCCGACAGCAAAAATCCCTATAAGCAGATGTATGTAGCGAACTGAAAAGAGAGGTATGTTAATATGAAGTATTCCAAAGAAGAGGTACTGCAATATATAAACGAAGAAGACGTAAAGTTTATACGTCTTGCCTTTTGCGATGTGTTCGGCAAACAAAAAAACATATCTATTATGCCCGATGAACTGCCCCGAGCATTTGAATACGGAATAGCGTTTGACGCGTCGGCTGTTAAGGGTTTCGGTGACGAGACTCACTCGGATCTTATTTTGCACCCCGACCCCGACACCCTTATGGTTTTACCGTGGCGTCCCGAACACGGAAAAGTAGTTCGTATGTTTTCAAATATCTGTTATCCCGACGGCAGGCCTTTTGAATGTGATACAAGGCATATTTTAAAAGAAGCGGTAAAAAAAGCCGAAGAGGCGGGCTACAAGTTTGTTTTCGGCGCCGAGCAGGAGTTTTATCTTTTTAATCTCGACGAAAACGGTAACCGCACCTACGAAACATACGACAAGGCAGGTTATATGGACATTGCGCCCGATGATAAGGGTGAAAATATCCGCCGTGAAATATGCCTGACATTGGAACAAATGGGCATTCGCCCCGAAAGTTCGCACCACGAAGAAGGCCCCGGTCAAAACGAGATAGATTTTCGCTATTCAGACGCGATAACAGCCGCGGATAACACCGCAACTTTTCAAACGGTTGTAAGAACCGTTGCCTGCCGAAACGGTTTATATGCCGATTTTTCGGCAAAACCCATTAAAGGCGAAGCCGGAAACGGTTTTCACATAAATATGTCGGTAAAATCAAATGACGGCTCCGATAATCTGGGCTATGTTATAGCCGGTGTGCTTGACAAGGCGGCGCAAATGACTGTTTTTATGAATCCGACTGAAAACTCTTATGAGCGTTTCGGGCAGAACAAGGCGCCCGAATACGTATCATGGTCAAGTGAAAACCGCTCGCAGCTTGTGCGCATACCTGCGGCATCCGGCGAATACCGCCGTGCCGAACTGCGCTCACCCGACCCTGCCGCAAATCCGTATCTGGCGTTTGCACTTATAATTTACGCCGGACTTTACGGTATTGAAAACAAATTACAAATGCCGAAATCGGCAGACGTTAACCTTTTTAAGGCCGATGCTCAAACCCTTGCAAAATTTGACAGATTACCGTGTGATCTTAAATCGGCCTGTAAAATTGCGGCAGAAAGCGAATTTATAAAGCAGTATATTCCTAAAGCAATTTCAGACGCATATTGCAGCAGGTAGTTTATATTTTATTGCGGATGTTTATTAAATAAAGGAGGGGGCAAAAGTGAGTCTTAAAGAACGGGTTTACAGCGTTCTTGTTGTATCGGCGGCAGAAAAATTCAACGCCGCGCTTTACGAATTGCTCCCAAAAGCAAAATATTCGCCTGTTGACACCGTATCAAACGTGAATGCGGCAAAGCGGATACTTGCAGAAAAATCTTACGACTTTATTTTAATAAACACACCTTTGCCCGATGAATTCGGCACACGTTTTGCAATTGACGCAAGCACCGTTAAAAATTCAATAGTTTTGCTGCTTGTTCGCTCAGAAAGTTACGCCCCCACGTTTGATAAGGTTGCCGAACACGGTGTTTTTGTGCTTGCAAAACCAACTTCAAAACCGGTTATAAACAGTGCGTTTGATTGGATGGCAACCGCACGTGAACGCATAAGAACACAGGAAAACAAAACCCACTCGCTTGAAGATAAAATGGCGGAAATAAAAATTGTTAACCGTGCAAAACTGCTTCTTATGAGTGAAGTACATATGGACGAGTCGCAGGCTCACCGTTATATTGAAAAACAGGCTATGGACCGCTGTGTTACCAGAAAAGCGGTTGCCGAACAAATTGTAAAAACTTATTCTTAAAACACAAAGCCCCGATATACATAAATCGGGGCTTGTGCTTTATGATAACAGATGCAAAACCGCTTACGCCTGCCTTATTGGTTTACCAGGCAGTTCAAAATGATTTTTACGGCTTTTAAGTACGCCTTCTTTTTGCAGTTTGCCTATCTCTGCCGAAAGTCCGCTTCGGTCAACTTCAAGGTAATCGGCAAGTTGCTGCCGGTCAAACGGTATATCAAAACTGTTACTGCCTGTGCGTTTTGCATAAAGCATTAAATACGCCATTAGTTTTTCTTTTGTGGTGCGTTTTGAAATTATTTCGATTTTTCGGTGCAGCATAACGGTTTTTTGTGCAAGGCTTTGCATTAAATTAAATACCAGCCGACGGTGAAAATCACAGCCGTTTTCGCAGGCGTTCAAAATACGGTCACGATCAATAATCATAACAGTGCAGGGCTCGGTTGCCACAATTGAAACCGGCAGCAAATCAAACTTTGCGCAGGCAAACGCCTCGGCAAATTCTTCCGAAGCGTTTATATTACCGAGTATGCTGCGGTTGCCGTAATAGTCAACCTGAACCGTCTGTGCAGAACCCGACAGCATAATGCCTATATGATCGGCTTTTGAACCTTCGGCAAAAATCGTGTATTTTTTATCAAATGAAATAACCTTTGCGTTAAGGCATTCAAGCATTTTAAAAAGGTCCTGCTCATCTATTCCGTTAAAAAGCGGACATTTTTTTAAAATTTCCGAATATTTCCTCAAAAAAATCACCCCGTTTGTTGAAAATTCAACATACTTATTGTTACAATTATAGTATGATAAATTCACCAAATCAAGGAGGACATAAAAATGATAAGAAAAATTATTAAAATAGATGAAGAAAAATGCAACGGATGCGGCGCCTGTGCAAATGCCTGTCACGAAGGGGCAATCGAGATCATAAACGGCAAAGCAAAACTCGCACGCGAAGATTACTGCGACGGCCTCGGCGACTGCCTGCCGTCATGCCCCGTAGACGCGATAACTTTTGAAGAACGCGAAGCACCCGCCTATAATGAGGAGGCGGTGAAACAGTCAAAACAGAAAAAAGCGGAGGAAAAACCGCCGTGCGGAGGTTGTGCCGGTACAAATATTAAAACATTTGATCGCGAAAAAGAGCCGCAAATAAACCGGACCGCATTTGTAAGCCGACTTAAACAATGGCCCTGTCAGATTAAGTTAGTGCCTGTAAACGCGCCGTATTTTAATAACGCCGACCTGCTTGTTGCCGCCGACTGCACGGCATTTGCATACGGTAATTTTCACAACGATTTTATACGCAACCACATAACGCTTATAGGCTGTCCAAAACTTGACGGGGTTGATTACAGCGAAAAACTCACCCGTATAATTGCTGAAAATAACATTAAAAGCGTTAAAATTGTGAGAATGGAAGTTCCGTGTTGCGGCGGACTTGAAAATGCTGTTAAACGCGCGCTTGCCGCAAGCGGAAAATTTATTCCGTGGCAGGTCATAACGATTTCTACCGACGGACAAATTATCGAATAATTATATCTTAAAATCTAAAAGGTCTTGGCATCTGGCAAGACCTTTTTTTGCATTCACTAACTGTTTTCTATAATATTTTTTACGCGCTGCATCCGCAAATCAAGCTGAGAACTCATTTCGGCACAGTTTAAAAGCTCATTTGAAGTAACCGACAAAACATCTTCGGGCAGGTGTTTTTTATAACGCAGTTTGTGTTCAAGATTTGCCCAAAACTCCATAGCGATAGTTCTTAGCTGAACTTCCACCTTCATAATCCGCTTTTCATTCTGTAAAAAAATCGGGACCTCCACTACAAGGTGCAAACTCCTGTATCCGTTTTCTTTGGGATTTTTTATGTAGTCTTTTTTTGTTATAAGCGTAATGTCATCCTGCTGCAAGAGGCAGTCGGCGAGCATATAAATATCATCTATAAAAGAGCATATAACACGAATGCCGGCAATATCGTAAATTTCATTTTCGACTGAATTTAAACTTATGGGCAAGCCGCGCCTTATAAGTTTTTCGCTTATGCTTTCGGGCGATTTTATTCTGGTTTTTATGCTTTCGATAGGGTTGCGTTCATGTTGGAGCGAAAACTGTTCGTTAAGAACGCGGAATTTTGTTTCAACCTCTAAAAGCGCGCATTTGTAATAAGACATAAGCGTTCTGAAATTTTCAACACTTGTCCACATTTCCTTTACGGTGTTTTCATTCAAAAACTTAACCGCGGTTTCTGCAATTTTTGCGGTATCAATATCGTTTTTGGCAAGCGTGCCAACCAAATGTTTTTCAGTATATTTATTTTCCATTACAACACCTTTTTTGTCATTTATTGCCTGTCTGTGAGATTATATTATCATTGCCGTGTTACAAAATCAACTTAAAATAATAAATATTTATTTAATTAAGTGTTAATAAAAAACAGAAGGCCAAACGTTTTAAAAGCGTTTGACCTTTTTGTATAAATTTTATGCCTTATTTATTTCTTTTATATCGTACGGTGTTGTTTGATATACAAAATAGTTAAGCCAATTGCTGTAAAGCAGATTTGCGTGCGCACGCCAGGTAACCGTCGGTTCGTTTTGCGGGTCATCATCGGGAAAATAATTCTCGGGCACTTTTATTGGCAGACCTGCATTAAGATCGCGCAGATACTCATTTTTTAAAGTGTCGGCATCATACTCGCTGTGACCGGTAATGAATATTTGCCTGCCGCCTTTTGTTGCCGCGGCGTAAATGCCGCAACGCTCGCTTGAAGCCAGAATTTTAAGTTTATCGCAGGCGGCGACATCTTCGGTTTTTACAGTGGTATGGCGTGACTGCGGCACCATAAATACGTCATCAAAGCCGCGGAACAGCATAGACCGCTTGTAGTTGACTTTATGCGGAAATATACCGAACAGTTTTTCACTTAAAGGCTGTTTATTTATGCCGTAGTGGTAATAAAGCCCTGCCTGTGCGCCCCAGCATATATGAAATGTGCTGTGAACATGGGTTTTTGTCCACTCCATTATCTCACAAAGTTCATCCCAATACTCAACCTGCTCAAACGGAATCTGCTCAACCGGTGCGCCGGTAATTATCATACCGTCAAAATAATCGTTTTTTACATCATCAAAGGTTTTATAAAAAGTAAAAAGATGTTCGGCCGAAGTGTTTTTTGAGATATGACTTTTTGTATGAATAAACTCAAAATCCACCTGAAGCGGCGAGTTGCCGAGTAATCTTGAAAGTTGTGTCTCGGTCTCAATCTTTTTTGGCATAAGGTTAAGCAACAAAATTTTAAGCGGCCGTATATCCTGTGTAATGGCACGGGTTTCGGTCATTACAAATATGTTTTCATCGGCAAGCGTTTTTACTGCCGGTAAATCATTCGGAATTTTAATCGGCATTTTTACGCCTCCTTTAATCTGTATTTTTAAAAATTAAATGTTGTCGAGAGCCTGTTTAATATCGGCGATCAGGTCATCGGCGTTTTCTATACCGCAGGAAAGTCGCACAAGGTCTGCAGGCACGCCTGCCGCAGCAAGTTCGCTGTCATTCATCTGACGGTGAGTAGCGCTCGCAGGATGCAGACAACAGGTGCGTGCGTCGGCAACATGGGTCTCAATTGCAGCAAGTTTTAAATTTTTCATAAAACTTTCTGCCGCTTTGCGTCCGCCTTTTATGCCGAAACTTACAACGCCGCAACTGCCGTTGGGCAGATATTTTTTTGCAAGGTCATAACACTTGTCGCCCTCAAGGCTCGGATATGTTACCCATGCAATACGGCTGTCGCCGCTAAGATATTTTGCAACTGCAAGTCCGTTTTCACAGTGCTTTTTAACACGCAGATGCAGACTCTCAAGCCCCAAATTTAAAATGAATGCATTTTGCGGTGACTGAATAGAACCGAAATCACGCATAAGCTGCGCGGTTGCTTTTGTTATATAAGCGCCCTCAATGCCGAAACGTTCGGTATATGTTATGCCGTGATAACTGTCATCGGGGGTGCAAAGACCCGGGAATTTTTCCGGATATTTTGTCCAATCGAATTTGCCGCTGTCAACAATACAACCGCCGACGCCGGCACCGTGACCGTCCATATATTTTGTTGTGGAATGTGTAACAATATCCGCACCCCACTCAAACGGGCGGCAGTTTATGGGCGTTGCAAATGTGTTATCTATTATAAGCGGAACGCCGTGTGCGTGGGCGGCATTTGCAAAGCGCTCTATGTCAAGCACGCAAAGCGCCGGATTTGCTATTGTTTCACCGAA
>CAKSDJ010000047.1 GCA_934445015.1 uncultured Eubacteriales bacterium
CGGTTTGCTTGACCGCATACTGACACGGCACGGTGTTTCAGATGAACAGAAAAACGCTGTTAAAAAGTACGCGGCGGCACAGCGTGACAGGGCAATTACCGTGCTTAAAACCGAAACCGTTGAAGACGAAGTGCCGGTATTTACACCCGATGAATTTGAATTTGCTCCGCCGGTGCTTGAACTTTCGGGTGTGTTCTGCGAAACAGATATTCAGTACAGCAAAACAGAATATGCCGCTCATCTTGAAGAGACAAAGGCGTTTGCCGACAGATACCCGAATTATATATTAAAGCAGTGTTCAACACATACGTTTCGCAATTTGCAAATACTTATTCATGAGGGGCAATGGGTAATGGTGTCAAAAGGCAAGGCACCCGCAATTCACTTTGTAATACGGCATCCGAAACTGCGAAACGCAATAGAAAATTTTATTCCGCCGCTTACAGAGAATATTTAAAAAATAAAAACCGCCGGTAACACAAAACTGTTTCCGACGGTTTTAAACTTATTAAAATATAAAATTATCCGCTTTATGCGTGATAAAGTTTTTTTGTTTGATATTTGGGTTCGCAGGTAAGATTTACACCAAGCTTTTTAAATGTTTGTTCGTCAACGCGCGACAATATAATGGTTGAGTGAACTTCAAGACCTCTTAACTTTTCAACCTGATCAAGCGCTTTTTTTGCCGTTCCGTTTGTGGCGGCACAAATTGAAAGTGCTATAAGTATTTCATCGATGTGGAGTCTGGGGTTATGGTTGCCGAGAATCTCTGTTTTCATACTTTGTATGGGTTCTATAATGGTGGGCGAGAGCAGCTCAATATCATCGGGTATACCGGCAAGTTCTTTTAAAACGTTAAGCAGCATTGATGAACTCGCGCCCAAAAGCGACGATGTTTTGCCGGTAATTATTTTGCCGTTTTCAAGTTGAATTGCCGTAGCAGGTGAATTTGTAAGTTCTGCTTTATCAAGCGCTGCCTTAACTACAGGACGGTCACTTATTGAAATATCCATTTGATTCATAAGCAATTCAATTTTTGCAACTTCGCTTTTTTCGCCGAGACCCTGCCTGACGTTGCATGCCGCATGATAGTAGCGGCGAATGATCTCCTGCTTGGCGGCACTGCTTACGGCTTCATCGTCACAGATGGCAAAGCCTGCCATATTAACGCCCATATCGGTAGGGCTTTTATACGGTGACTCGCCCAAAATGCGCTGCATAATGGCATTAAGAACCGGAAAAATCTCAATATCGCGGTTGTAGTTGACTGTGGTTTTGCCGTACGCCTCAAGGTGAAACGGATCTATCATATTTATATCGCTGAGATCGGCTGTTGCGGCTTCATACGCAACATTTACGGGATGTTTAAGCGGAATATTCCATATAGGAAATGTTTCAAACTTGGCATAGCCCGCTTTTATTCCGCGTTTGTGGTCCTGATAAAGCTGCGAAAGGCATGTAGCCATTTTGCCGCTGCCGGGGCCCGGTGCGGTGATTACAACAAGTTTTCTTTTTGTTTCAATGTAATCGTTTTTACCGAAACCGTCATCGCTTACAATAAGCGAAATATCCGACGGATAATTTTTAATAGGATAATGACGGTATGTTTTAATTCCGAGCGATTTAAGCCTGTTTTCAAATGCAAGCGCCAGCGGCTGCCCCGTGAAACAGGTTATAACAACACTGCCTACATAAAGACCTATACCTCTGAATGCGTCAATAAGCCGCAGGGTGTCAAGGTCATAAGTAATGCCGAGATCGCCACGGCGTTTGTTTTTTTCAATAGCGTCTGCATTTATCGCAATAACTATTTCTGCTTCGTCTTTAAGTTCAAGCAACATTCTTACTTTTGAGTCGGGTTTAAAACCCGGCAACACGCGTGAAGCGTGGTAATCGTCAAAAAGTTTGCCGCCGAACTCCATATAAAGTTTGCCGCCGAACATATTTATACGGTCGCGAATGTTCTGCGACTGTAAAGCGATGTATTTATCACTGTCAAAACCTGTTTTTGCCATATACTGTACCCCTTGAAATTTAATACAGAATAAGTATATCAAAACATTATCTTTCTTGCAAGTAACTTTTTATATATTTTTTGACAAAAAATTCTCTTTGGCGGCACAATATGCTTGATTTTATTCAGGGTTTGTGATATAATTCGCTTATTCTGACATTGAAATTTTTATTGAGATGAAAGATGCGCCGACAGTATAATTAAACTGTATATTGTAAGGACCGCATCTTTGTGCGGCCTTTTATTTTTGTAAAATTTGAAAGGGAAGTATTTTTATGGGAACAAGAATTGCAGTGATTTCAATAATAGTTGAAAATCTGGACTCGGTTGAAGAACTTAACGGAATTTTGCATGATTACGGCAAGTACATAATAGGCAGAATGGGGCTGCCGTATCACAAGTGCAGCATAAGTATTTTAAGCGTTGCGGTCGACGCACCACAAGATGTTATAAGCGCACTTTCGGGCAAGATAGGTAAACTTTCGGGCGTGAGCGCAAAAACCGCATATTCAAACGTGATTACAAATGGATAAAAAACCGTTTGACCTGATTTGCCGCTTAGAAAACAAGCACAGCCTTTCTCTTGCTGAATATGAGTATCTTATAAAAAACCGCACCTATGAAATTGCCGGTTATGCAGCAAAAAAGGCCGATGCGGTAAGGCGTTCGATATACGGTAACGATGTATATTTAAGAGGCCTTATCGAGATAAGCAATATTTGCAAAAACAATTGCCTTTACTGCGGAATACGTAAGGGAAACAGCGCTTGCGAACGTTACAGGCTTACCCGTGATGAAATTCTTGATTGTTGTAAAAACGGATATAATTTGGGCTTCAGAACATTTGTGTTGCAGGGCGGCGAAGATCCGTATTACACCGATGACGTGCTGTGCGGTCTTGTTTCGGATATAAAGTCGCTTTATCCCGATTGTGCGATTACTCTTTCGCTGGGCGAGCGCTCGGACGATAGTTACACCGCGCTTTTTAATGCCGGAGCCGACCGTTATTTGCTGCGGCATGAAACTGCCGATAAGTCGCATTACCGAAAACTGCACCCTGACGAGATGTCGTTTGATAACCGTATTAAGTGTTTAAACACGCTTAAAAAAAAAGGGTTTCAGGTCGGTTGCGGATTTATGGTGGGTTCGCCCTATCAAACCGACCGCTGCCTTGCTGAAGACCTGAAATTTATCGAAGAATTCAAACCCGATATGTGCGGCATAGGTCCGTTTATAACACATAAACAGACCCCGTTTGCCGATAAACCGTCGGGCTCGCTGCAAATGACGCTTTATTTATTGTCAATATTACGATTGATAAAACCAAACCTGCTTTTGCCGGCAACTACGGCGCTCGGCACTATTGACCCAAAAGGTCGCGAACTCGGAATTATGGCAGGCGCAAATGTTGTAATGCCCAATCTGTCACCCGTATCGGTGCGCAAAAAATATGAGTTGTACAACAATAAAATATGCACGGGCGAGGAGTCGGCTCAGTGCAAGCGGTGTCTTGATAAACGTATGGAATCCATAGGTTATAAAACGGTTACCGACCGAGGCGACCCTAAAAATATATAAATTTGTTGTTAAGAGGTTATAAAAATGTCAGTTTACGATCCAAAATCATTAAAAGCGGAAGAATTTATCTCGCACGATGAAATTCTTGAAACAATCAAATATGCCGAAGAAAACAAGCGCAACGTTGCTTTGATTGACAGTTTACTTGAAAAGGCACGCCCCCAAAAAACGGCAGACGGCACCCACTGCGCAGGTCTTACACACCGTGAAGCGTCGGTTCTGCTTGCGTGCGATATACCCGAGAAAGTTCAGGAAATGTATAAACTTGCCGAGGAGATAAAGCTGGCTTTTTACGGCAACCGAATTGTTATGTTTGCGCCGCTTTATCTTTCAAACTACTGTGTAAACGGCTGTGTTTATTGCCCTTATCATATGAAAAATAAGCACATAGCCCGTAAAAAACTTACGCAGGAAGAGGTGAAAAAAGAGGTAATAGCCTTGCAGGATATGGGTCACAAGCGCCTTGCGATAGAGGCAGGTGAAGACCCTGTAAATAACCCGATAGAATATATTTTGGAGTGTATAAAAACCATTTACGGCATTAAACACAAAAACGGTGCAATCCGGCGCGTAAACGTTAATATTGCGGCAACCACAGTAGAAAATTACCGCAAACTTAAAGAGGCAGGCATAGGCACTTACATACTTTTTCAGGAGACATACAACAAAGAAAGCTATTTGCAGCTTCACCCAACTGGTCCTAAGCACGATTACGCCTATCATACCGAGGCTATGGACAGGGCTATGGACGGCGGCATAGACGACGTAGGACTCGGTGTACTGTTCGGATTAGAGGGTTATCAGTATGAATTTGCCGGCATTTTAATGCACGCCGAACATTTAGAGGAGGTTCACGGAGTAGGTCCGCATACCATAAGCGTGCCGCGTGTAAAACGCGCCGATGATATTGACCCCGATGTATTTGACAACGGTATACCCGATGAAATATTTGAAAAAATTATCGCCTGCATAAGAATAGCGGTTCCGTACACAGGTATGATAATTTCTACCCGCGAGAGCGAGCAGGTTCGCAAAAACGTTTTAAAACTCGGCATTTCGCAGATCAGCGGTGCCTCAAGAACGTCGGTAGGCGGATACACCGAGGCTGAACGTCCGCATGATTCCGAGCAGTTTGACGTATCTGACCAACGCACCCTTGACGAGGTTGTAAACTGGTTAATGCAAATGGGCTATATTCCGTCATTTTGCACTGCGTGCTACCGTGAGGGCAGAACGGGCGACCGTTTTATGTCGCTTTGCAAAAACGGTCAGATATTGAACTGTTGCCACCCGAATGCGCTTATGACGCTTAGCGAATATCTTATAGATTACGCAAGTGAAAATACCAAAAAAACGGGATTTAAACTGATTGACCGCGAGCTTGAAAAGATTCCGAAAGATAAGGTAAGATCAATTGCCAAAGAAAACATAGCGGCTATTAAAAACTCAGATCGCCGCGATTTTCGCTTTTAAAATTTTGGAGGAAGTATTATGAGTTTAAATCAAACCGTTTCGGCAGAAAGGGTACATATAGGCTTTTTCGGTCTGCGAAACGCAGGCAAATCAAGCCTTGTGAATGCGGTCACGGGACAAAAACTGTCGCTTGTTTCCGACATTAAAGGCACTACGACCGACCCAGTAAAAAAAGCGATGGAACTTTTGCCTATGGGTCCCGTGGTCATTATAGATACACCGGGTTTTGACGATGTCGGCACGCTCGGCGAACAGCGTGTCGAAAGGGCGAAACAGATACTGCGTCAAACCGATATAGCGGTTTTGGTCATAGACAGCACGGTCGGCATTTCGGATATTGACAGGCAACTGATTGATTTGTTCAAACAAAAAGAACTGCCGTATATAATCGCCTTTAATAAGGCGGATCTGCTGCCGCAAATTCCCGACGGCATAAAAAATGAAATTTACGTAAGCGCAAAAAGTAATTTTAATATTTATGAATTAAAAGAAAAAATCGCCGTTATGTCAAAAAACGGCAGTGGGGATAAAAAAATACTTGCCGATCTGGTAAGCGCAAACGAAACTGCGGTTCTGGTAATACCTATTGATTCTTCTGCGCCTAAAGGCAGACTTATTTTACCGCAGCAGCAAACCATTCGGGAGTTGCTTGACATAGGCGCTTCGGCGGTGATATCGCGTGAAACCGAACTTGAAGAAACCCTTAAAATGCTCAATAAAAAGCCAAGAATTGTAATAACCGATTCGCAGGCATTCGGCGTGGTGTCAAAAATTGTACCCGATGATGTTTGGCTTACGTCGTTCTCTATTTTATTTGCGCGTTACAAGGGCGATCTTGAAACGGTTGTAAACGGTGCTGCCAGACTTGACACGTTAAAAGACGGCGATAAAATCCTTATTTCGGAGGGTTGTACTCATCACCGCCAGTGTAAAGATATAGGCACCGTCAAACTGCCAGGTTGGATCAAAAATTACACCGGTAAAGAATTGGAGCTTTCATTTACTTCGGGCGGTGAATTCCCCGATGATACGTCTGAGTATGCGTTGGCTGTGCATTGCGGAGGCTGTATGCTTAACGAAAAAGAAATGAAATCACGGCTTGCAATATGCCGTGAAAGCGGTACCCCCGTAACAAATTACGGTATTGCGATAGCGCAAATGCACGGAATACTAAAACGCTCTTTGCAGCCGTTTCCGCAAATTTCAAAATTACTTGATAAAAAACCTTAACTTTTGTATAAATTTTTACTTGTTTTTACAGGTTAATTGTGATATACTTGCTCACATAAAAAATTTTAAGGTTATCAAGAAGGGATAAATATGCAAACTTTGTTAACTCTTTCGGTTGCTATTTTTGCAGGCTTAATGATGTCAAGGCTGGCAAAATTGGTTAAACTGCCTGCAGTTACTGCCTACCTTGTTGCCGGCGTGCTTATAGGTCCGTATTTTTTGGGCGCTCTCGGTATTAAGGGGCTTGGATTTACAAGTCATGCAGACGTTGAGGCGTGCAGCATACTCAGTGACGTTGCCTTGGGTTTTATTGCCTTTTCAATAGGTAATGAGTTCCGTTTGGCACAACTTAAAAAAATAGGTAAACAGGCCACAATTGTCGGTATTTTTCAGGCTGTATTCACAACTCTGGTTGTAGATGCGGTGCTTATAGGTCTTCACTTTGTAATACCAGATAAATTGCCGCTTACTTCGGCTATCATTTTGGGTTCAATTGCGGCTGCAACAGCACCTGCCGCGACTCTTATGGTTGTGCGTCAGTACAAGGCCAAAGGTCCTGTTACCGATATCTTGTTGCCTATAGTGGCGCTTGACGACGCTGTAGGTCTGGTTGTTTTCTCGGTGTCGTTCGGCATTGCAAAAGCGCTTATAAACGGTCAGGTACATATTGTTTCGGTTTTGGTTGAACCGCTTATCGAAGTTGTAATGTCGCTGTTGCTCGGCACGATTATGGGCGCGGTTTTCACATACTTTGAAAGGTTTTTCCATTCACGTTCAAAACGGCTTTCAATGTCGGTTGCATTTGTGCTCGCAACGGTAGGACTTTCACAGTTAGAGTTCAAGGTCGGCGGTATTAACGTGGCTTTCTCATCATTGCTTGTTTGTATGATGCTTGGCACCGTTTTCTGCAATATGTGCGACTTTTCGGAAAACCTTATGGATAGGCTTGACCGCTGGACCGCGCCGCTGTTTATACTTTTCTTTGTAATCAGCGGAGCAGACTTTGAGCTGTCAATATTCAAAGATTTGTTTATAGTGCTTGTGGGTGTTGTATATGTTATTTCGCGTTGCGTCGGCAAATACTTCGGCGCAAGCATAAGTTCAAGAATGGCGAAGTGCAACGCAAATATTATAAAATATTTAGGTATAACGCTTTTACCCCAGGCAGGCGTTGCGCTCGGTATGGCGCTTAAGGCTGAAACATTGCCGGGCGTCGGCGCGGTAATATCAAATATTACCCTGTTTGCCGTACTTATCTACGAACTTATAGGTCCTATGCTTACAAAAGTTTCACTGCTCAAAGCCGGTGAAATAGACCCCGAAGGCGCCGTAAGCGAACGCAAAAAATAAAAAATCAAAATGATTTAATTTAAACCGCCTGCCGCAGTAATGCGTCAGGCGGTTTTGAATTTTAACACTCTCTGATACGCAACATAAAATATAAATGGAAAGACAATACTAAATTATCTTTCCGGCGTGATTATTTTACTTGAAAAACGGTAAAAATATGTAATGCAAATAATATTTTCGGAGAGTGAAGCAGCAATGAATATAAAACGCGGGGAAATTTATTATGCCGATTTGAGTCCGGTAATAGGTTCCGAGCAAGGTGGGATAAGACCCGTGCTTATTGTTCAAAACGACGTTGGCAACCGTTACAGCCCAACGGTAATAGCGGCTGCTATAACAAGTCAGCACGATAAGTCGAAACTCCCGACTCATATAGACCTGAGCGCCGAATGTTGCGGTCTTGCCAAAGATTCCATTGTTTTGCTTGAGCAGGTAAGAACCATAGATAAAAAACGATTGAAAGAAAAAATGGGCACCGTGGATTCGGGCGCTATGGATAGGGTGGACAAGGCATTGACGGTTAGTTTCGGTCTCGGCAATACAAATGCGTTTACGGGTTAAAATTACACCGTGATTTTTTAAAACCTCTCTAAATTTTGATTGACAACAAGGTTATAAAAATATAAAATTAGTATATGTAATTTAGGGAGGTTTTGCAATGATTGAAAAACAGTATAAACTTTGGTGTGAAAAGGCAATTCTTGATGATGACCTTATTAAAGAATTAAAAAGTATGAAAGGCGACTCCGATGCCATAAACGACGCCTTTTATAAAAATCTTGAATTCGGAACCGGCGGTCTGCGCGGTGTAATAGGTGCAGGCACTAACCGAATGAACGTTTATACCGTTGGCAAGGCAACACAGGGTCTTGCGGCTTATGTAAACTCGGTTTCAAAAAACGGCAAAGTTGCCATTGCTTATGACAGCCGCATAAAATCCGATGTTTTTGCCCGTGACGCAGCCGCAATACTTGCCGCTAACGGAATAAAGGTATATATTTATAAAGAATTGATGCCTACTCCCATGCTTTCTTACGCGGTTCGTTACTTAAAATGCGACGCAGGCATTGTTATAACCGCAAGTCACAACCCGTCAAAATATAACGGTTATAAAGCATACGGCCCCGACGGCTGCCAATTGGGATTAGATGCCGCCGATTATGTACTTTCTATTATGAACAGCGTTGATATTTTTGAAGGTGTTAAACGCACCGATTTTGACAGCGCTT
Organism: uncultured Eubacteriales bacterium; assembly: GCA_934445015.1. Taxonomy (GTDB): domain Bacteria; phylum Bacillota; class Clostridia; order Oscillospirales; family Acutalibacteraceae; genus UBA737. The sequence goes on from CAKSDJ010000047.1 coordinate 8,875, forward strand.
TAAAAGACGGCAAAATCGAGTATATATGTGACGATGTTATAAATTCTTACCTTAAACAGGTTGAAAAAAGGCGCGTTCATACAAATGTTGATATGTCGGGTATAAAAGTTGTTTACACACCGCTTCACGGAACCGGCAATAAACCTGTGCGCAAAATTTTAAGCAAAATCGGCGCCGAAAACGTTACGGTCGTGCCGGAGCAGGAATTACCGAACGGCAATTTTCCGACTGCGCCGTACCCAAATCCTGAAATCCGTCAGGCATTTGAGTGTGCGCTTAAACTTGCCGAAACGGTTAAACCCGACATACTTTTGGCAACCGACCCCGATGCCGACCGCGTAGGTATTGCAATACCCGACGGCAGCGGCGAATACCGTCTGTTTACGGGCAATGAGGTCGGCGCACTGCTTCTTGAATACATTTTAAAGGGTCGAAAAGAAAACGGCACGCTGCCTGAAAATCCGGTTGCCGTAAAAACTATAGTTACTACCGACATTTGCAGAAAAATTGCTGCGGATTACGGTTGCGAACTCCGCAATGTTCTTACAGGATTTAAATTTATAGGCGAGCAGATAGGCGAACTTGAAAAAACGGGCGAGCAGGAGCGTTATGTTTTCGGCTTTGAAGAAAGTTACGGCTACCTTGCCGGCAGTTATGTCCGCGATAAAGACGCAGTTGTTGCGTCAATGCTTATTTGCGAAATGACAGCGTACTACAAGGCGCAGGACCTTACCCTTATTGATGTGCTTGAAAACCTTTATAAAAAATACGGTTATTATTATTGCTCGCAAAAAAGTTTTACCTGCGAGGGTCAAAGCGGTATGGAACATATATCCGATATTATGGCAGGCCTTGCAAAAAATCCGCCTAAAGAGATCGGCGGCAATAAGGTTACGGTGTTTAACAATTTAAACACTTCCGAAAGCCTTGATGTTGCAAGCGGCAATATATCAAAAATCAATTTGCCTAAATCAAACGTACTCTGTTTCTATTTTGCAAACGGCAGTTCGCTTATAGTGCGTCCTTCGGGTACCGAACCTAAAATCAAACTTTATTTAAGTGCCGTAGGCACAACCGACAGCACGGCTTTGGCAGAGCGCGCAGCGCTTGAAAAATTCGGAACGGAACTGTTGGGATTTTAAACGGTTAGAATATTTTTATGAGAACAATCGGTAAAACGGTTGTTCTCTTTTTTGCTTGATAAATACCTTGTGGGGGTATATAATAAAAACGAAATAATTCAAAAGCAAAGGAAGAACTTTATGAAAAAATGCGAGTGTTGCAGCCAAAAAACAAAGCACCGTTCCGAAACCGAGTATAAATCCCTAATAAACCGTCTTAACAGAATTGAGGGTCAGATACGCGGAATAAAGCGAATGGTAGAAAGCGACTCTTATTGTACCGATATACTTATGCAGGTAAGCGCTGCAAACGCGGCACTGAACGCATTCAGCCGTAATTTGCTTTATACACATATTCGTACCTGTGTTGCAGATGATATTAAAAACGGCGACGGCGAAACAATAGAGGAACTGATTTCAACATTGCAAAAACTGATGAAATAACGGGTGATATATATGCAAAAATTTAAAGTAACGGGTATGAGCTGCGCGGCGTGCAGTTCGCGCGTTGAACGCGCGGTTTCGGCACTTGACGGTGTTGAAAAATGCAGTGTTAATCTGCTTACGGGCGATATGTATGTAGACGGCAATATTTCGGCACAGAACATAATAAACGCTGTTGTCGATGCGGGTTACGGCGCCGAGAGTGCCGATGCAGCAAAGTCAAACAAAAAACAGACCGATAATACCGAAAAGCCTAAAAAAACGGTTTTGTACCGGCTTATATCATCGGTAATTTTTCTTGTTGTACTTATGTATTTTTCAATGGGTCACACAATGCTGAATTTGCCTGTGCCCGAATTTTTTGAGGGCAATTATGCGGCTATGGCAATTTTACAACTGTTGCTTACCACGGCTGTTATGGTTATAAATCAAAAGTTTTTTATAAACGGTTTTAAAGGTCTTGTAAAGCGCGCGCCGAATATGGATAC
>CAKSDJ010000048.1 GCA_934445015.1 uncultured Eubacteriales bacterium
CCTGTGCACCGCTTGCGGCAGATGTTGTAAATTTGTTCAGATGTATACTTACATAAATTGCATCGGGATTATTTTTCATAAGCGAGAGCCGGTTTGACAAATCGCTTTTTTTGCGGCTTATTATCGTCGCAGATTCGTCATCCTCGGTGCCGGTATCGTCGTCACGGGTCATAATGACTTCGTATCCGCTGTATTTAAGCATTTGAGATACTTTTAAAGAAATTTGTAAGTTAATATCCTTTTCAACAGTTCCGTCTTTTGCTACCGCACCGCCGTCAAAACCGCCGTGACCGGCATCTATTATAATCTTTTTTACATTTGTTACACCTGCATTTGCAGGCACGATTGCCTGCTTTACGTATCCTGCCGATGCAATCAGACAAATAACGCCCAGAACCGCAAGCTGCGGTGCAACTCTACGCAGTAAGTTCAAAGAATAACCACCCCTTAAATCGATAATTACACAATTATAAATATAATTCCTTAATAAGCGGCCATCCGTTTTATTACACTACATTATAAAATTTAGTAACACTTTTAATAAACACTTGAAAGTTTTATGTTTTACATTTATAATAATAATAGTTGATTTAAGGAGATTTTGTAATGGAAAAAGATGCTTCGGGAGCCGGCGTTGCACGCGGCGGACTTTTTAATACTGCGGAAATCAAAATTTTAATATGTTATATTTTAAACTCCATCGGTGAGCCTGTTCCGGTAGATATGCTTGCAAACGTTTTGCATTATGAGGGCATTGCCAACGGTTTTGAAGTAAGTGACGCAGTCGTATCTCTTGCAAACAGCGGTCATATTGCGCCTGTTGACGATGCAGAGCAAACATATATAATAACCGAAAGCGGCAAAGATATTGCCGAAACGCTTAAAACTTCGCTTTCTTCGGTTGTAAAAGAGCGCGCATATATAGCGGCAATAAAAATGCTTGCAAAGTTCAAAAATTCAAAAGATAACGTATTTGAAATAACTAAAGAAAACGGCGCTACATATCTGAATTGCTCGGCAATTGACGGCGGCAAACCGTTTATATCTATAAAACTGCTTGTTACCGATGAAAACCAGGCCGGACTTATACGCGAAAAATTTTTGGAAAACCCATCGGCCGTATATTCAAAAGTAATTGAGATGTTAACCGAATGATTTTATATGTATTTTTTGCTTTTGTCGCGGTTTACTCCGAGTATTCCCCCTGTTAAGGCCGATAAGATAATTATTATAAAATGAAATAACGTATTAAGCGTGAAACCCAATCTATTTATGATCATAGAAACGGCAGTTATAATAACAAAAACCGCAATGCCTATGATAAGACCTGTAAGATAACCCTTGTCACCTATCTTTTTTGCCGTGTAGTAAGATGCCGCAAACGTACCTACTGACACACTGATTGTGGCAAAAGGTTTTGAATATGAGCGGTCTAAATTAAAAAACAGCAAAACGGCTGAAAATATAAGCATAAACAGCACTGAAACCGCAATGCCTATCGCCGCACCTTTAAGATAAATGATTTTTTTACCCGATTTATCCGGTTTTAACAATTCAATATCCATAAAAAAATCCCTCCGTTTAAATTATATAGACAGAGGGTTATTTTTATTACTTATTTACCTGCGGCATCATCATGAACCGTAAGATTTTGTTGCATAGCCCAGCGCGCAATGGTCATTTTGCTGTGGTCACTTTTAGACTCGATAACAATTGAATCCTCTTTTATAGAAATAACTCTGCCGTAAATACCGCCGATAGTAAGAATTTCATCACCGACCTGCAGATTTTCACGCATTTTTTTGTCTTCTTTTTCCTTCTTCTTCTGCGGACGGATAATAAAGAAGTACATAGCGCCAAACATAACCAACAGCATAACTATCATATATATAGCGCTGCCTTTGCCGTTAGCGGCGGTTGTAGTTGTTGCCGCGGCGTCTGATAATAAATAACTAAAGTTCATAAGATTTAAACCTCCAATTTTTTTAACAAAATTATTATACATAAAGTAGTGCATAATTGCAAGAAAAAGTTTGTTTTATAACCGTTAAATCCGTTTGCCTAATATTTTTTCTTTCTCTGCCTTGAATTGTGCAAATCTGTTTTCGTCGATTGCCTTTCGTATATCCTCCATAAAATGATTGTAGAACCATAGATTATGTAAAACAAGCAAACGCTGCGAAAGCATCTCTGAGCATTTAAGTAAATGCCTTATATATGCCTTTGAGTATCTGCGGCAAACTGGACAACCGCATTCATCATCAATAGGCGACATATCGTGCTCATACTTCTTGTTATTAATATTTATAATACCCTTTGAGGTAAACAGATGACCGTGGCGTGCATTGCGGCTCGGCATTACACAGTCGAATAAATCTACTCCGCGTTCAACGGCGTTTAAAATGTTAACAGGTGTGCCAACGCCCATCAAATAGCGAATTTTGTTTTCGGGCATATACGGCGTTACGTTTTCTATAACGTCATACATCACCTCGGTGGGTTCACCTACGGCAAGACCGCCTATTGAATAGCCGTCAAGATCAAGATCGGCTATTGCTTTCATATGATTTATACGCAGATCATTAAAGGTACAACCCTGATTTATACCGAAAAGCATTTGTTCACGGTTTATTGTGGTTTCAAGCGAATTAAGTTCCGCCATTTTTGCTTTGCAGCGTTTGAGCCATCTGGTAGTTCTTTCACAAGAATTTTTTGAGTAAGAGTATTCCGCCGGATTTTCAACACACTCATCAAAAGCCATAGCAATTGTAGAGCCGAGATTAGACTGAATTTGCATACTCTCTTCCGGCCCCATAAAAATTCGTCTGCCGTCAACGTGGCTCTGAAATGTTACGCCTTCTTCTTCAATATGCCTGAGCGATGCCAGCGAAAAAACCTGAAATCCGCCGCTGTCGGTAAGTATAGGACCCTCCCATGTTGTAAACCTGTGAAGTCCGCCGCAGTCTCTTATAACCTCGTCACCGGGTCTTACGTGTAAGTGATATGTATTGTTAAGCATTACCTGACAACCGATCTGTTTTAAATCGGATGCCGATAAAGCACCCTTTATTGCACCGGCAGTTGCAACGTTCATAAATGCAGGCGTTTGCACTGTACCGCGGTTTGTGATAAACTCACCGCGTCTTACGCCGTTTTCGCTTTTCAGTAATTTGTACATAATAACTCCTATATTATAATCATTGCATCGCCGAAACTGAAAAATCTGTATTTATTATCTACGGCGATTTTGTAGGCATTCATGGTATTTTCATATCCTGCAAATGCCGAAACAAGCATAATAAGCGTACTTTCGGGCAAATGAAAATTTGTAACAAGCGCATCCATACACTTAAATTTATATCCGGGATAAATAAAAATACCGGTGTCATCACTGCACTCACAAATTTTACCGTATTTTTGAGCAACGCTTTCAACGGTGCGGCAACTTGTTGTGCCTACGCAAATAACCCTGCCGCCGTTTTCTTTTGTTTTGTTTATTATTTCAGCGGTTTCACGCGGTACATAATAATGTTCTGTGTGCATTTTATGCTCACTTATATCGTCAACTTTGACCGGTCTGAAAGTGCCGAGTCCGACATGCAAAGTCACATATACAACATTTACGCCCATTGATTTGATTTTTTCAATAAGTTCCGGTGTAAAATGCAAACCGGCTGTCGGTGCCGCAGCAGAGCCCAACTCCTTTGAATAAACAGTCTGATAACGCTCGCGGTCGGCAAGTTTTTCTTTTATGTAGGGCGGCAGCGGCATTTGGCCCACTTTATCAAGCACAGAAAAGAATTCACCGTTGCACTTAAACTCGATAATTCTGTTGCCGTCCTGTAAAACATCAACAACTTTTGCCGAAAGTTCATCACTGAACAAAAATTCTCTGCCTACCTTTGCTTTTTTGCCCGGTCCGGCAAGACATTCCCACTTATATAAATCTTTTTGTTTTAACAAAACAAACTCTACTACTGCACCGGTATCGGTTGCGGTTCCGTAAAGCCTGGCAGGTAAAACACGGGTGTTGTTGAGTACCAAGCAATCCCCCGCCCTTAAAAAATCGGGCAAATCGTGAAAAACGCGGTGCGTAACAGCACCCGTTTCTTTGTTAAGATACATCAACCGTGAAGAATCGCGCGGAAAAATCGGTGTCTGCGCAATAAGTTCTTCGGGTAAGTCGTAATAAAAATCGCTTTTTTTCATATATTTCTACCAATAACTTTCATATATTATAAATGTAATTTGGTTTGACAAACAACGCTTATAGTGGTATTATTTATTAAAATATTATAATGCAATGTTGTGCTAATATCAACTAATTTTTTTAAAATTAACGGAGGACTTAAAATGAAAAACTATAACGTAGGAATAATCGGTGCAACAGGTATGGTCGGTCAGCGTTTTGCGCTGCTTTTGGCTGACCATCCGTGGTTTAAAGTTACTGCGCTTGCGGCAAGTTCGCGCAGTGCCGGAAAATCATACAGCGATGCTGTAGGCAATCGCTGGGCAATGACATCACCTATGCCTGAAAATTTAAAAGATATGATAGTTTACGATGCCGTAAATGATATAGACAAAATTGTTTCAATAGTCGATTTTGTTTTTTGCGCGGTTGATATGAAAAAAGATGAAATCCGTGCATTGGAAGAACTTTACGCAAAACACGAATGTCCTGTTGTGTCAAACAACTCGGCAAACCGTTTTACACCCGATGTACCTATGGTAATACCTGAATTAAACCCCGAACACATCGAAATAATTGATGCACAGCGTAAGCGTCTTAACACAAAACGCGGATTTGTTGCGGTTAAATCCAATTGCTCACTTCAAAGTTATGTACCGGCAATTTTTCCGCTTGATAAAAAATTCGGTGTAGATAAATGCCTGGTTTGCACATATCAGGCAATATCGGGTGCAGGCAAAACTTTTGAGCGTTGGCCTGAAATGATTGACAATGTTATACCGTTTATAGGCGGCGAGGAAGAAAAAAGCGAAAATGAACCGCTTAAAATTTGGGGCAAAATCGAAGGCGACGTAATAAAACCCGCCGACAGTCCCAAGTTTACGGCGCAGTGCTTGCGCGTTCCTGTTTCGGATGGTCATATGGCAGCAGTTTTTGTAACATTCAAAAATAAACCGTCAAAAGAACAAATACTTGATGTATGGAAAAATTTTTCAGGCGTGCCGCAAGAACTTGAATTGCCGCACGCACCCAAGCAATTTCTTAATTATTTTACCGAAGATAATATGCCGCAAACAAAATTAAATCGAAATCTTGAAGGCGGAATGGCTATTTCAATAGGCAGACTGCGCGAGGACAGTCAGTATGATTATAAATTTGTCTGTCTGTCACATAATACACTGCGCGGTGCGGCAGGCGGTGCAGTATTGCTCGCTGAACTTTTGGCTGCAAAGGGTTATATGGACTGATCTTTATAACGGGTAATACAGCAATACTATGTTTTGAGGTGTTTTTTATGAAAAAAAGAATTTTTACCGGTGCGGCAACCGCTCTTGTTACGCCTATGAATGATGACGGCAGCGTCAATTTTGAGCGGTTAAAAACTCTTGTTGACGAGCAAATAAACGGCGGTATTGATGCGCTTGTTATTTGCGGAACCACAGGTGAAAAATCTACTTTACGTTATGATGAACATCTTCGTGTTATCGAAGAGGCCGCAAAGGCCTGTAATAATCGGGTTCCCGTTATTGCAGGAACAGGCAGCAATGACACGGTATATTCTGTTGAGCTTTGCAATGACGCAGAAAGTGTCGGCGCTGATGCGTTTTTGATGGTTGCGCCTTACTATAATAAAACTTCGCAGGCGGGTCTTGTAGCACATTATAATTATATTGCCGATCGCGTGGGCAAACCTATCATACTTTACAATGTACCTTCGCGAACAGGCGTAAACATTAAACCTGCCACTTATAAGGAACTATCAAAACACGATAATATTGTTGCAACAAAAGAAGCCAGCGGAGATCTTTCACAGATAGCCGAGATAAAATATTTGTGCGGCGATGATTTGGATATATATTCAGGCAACGATGATCAGACCGTACCCATACTTTCGATCGGAGGTATAGGCGTTATATCGGTGCTTTCAAACATTGCGCCGCGCGTTATGCACGATATTTGCAAACTTTATTTAAGCGGATACACACAAAAAGCTACCGAATTGTATTTAAAACACATAGGTCTTATGAATGCTATGTTCTGTGACGTTAACCCTATTCCCGTTAAAGAAGCAATGAATATGCTCGGAATGAACGCCGGCAAGTGCAGATTGCCGTTATATCCCTTAAATAATTCAAATAAAGACCTTGTAAAGTCAAAACTTATTGAATGCGGATTTAAACTTTAAAATTAAAATCTTGGATGTGAAAAATAAATGATTAAAGTATTGCTTTCAGGCGCATGCGGAAAAATGGGCACTGCGGTCACCCGTTGTTCTAAAGAAGATGAAGAAATTAAAATCGTTGCAGGAGTTGACCGCGCAGAAGTTCTTTGTGAATATAAAATATTTAAGTCTTTTGACGACGTTAATGTTGATGCCGATGTTATAATTGATTTTTCAAACGTGTCGGTGCTTGACAGTCTGCTTGAATTTGCAGTTAAAAATAATACGCCGATTATACTTGCAACAACCGGATATAACGAGATGCAAATTGAGCAGATAAAAGCGGCTGCACATAAAATATCAGTGTTTTATACCGCAAATATGTCGCTTGGCGTTAATTTGCTTTTGAGTTTAGCAAAATATGCCGCTAAAATTTTAGGCAGTGACTTTGATGTTGAAATTGTAGAAAAGCATCACAGCCAAAAACTTGACGCACCTTCGGGTACGGCGCTTATGCTTGCAAATGCCATAAATGATGTCTTTGACGATAAATATCACTATGAGTATGACAGACATTCCAAACGCCAAAAACGCTCAAAAAATGAAATCGGTATTCATGCGGTTCGCGGAGGAACAATCGTAGGTGAACATGATATTATTTTTGCGGGTCACGATGAAGTAATAACCCTATCACATGCGGCACAGTCAAAAGAAGTATTTGCTGCAGGAGCTCTGAAAGCTGCAAAATTTATTTACGGCAAACCGAACGGCCTGTATAATATGGGAGATATTTTAAATTTAGGTTAAGCATAAAAAATCCGTCCGTTAAATACGGACGGATTTTTTCATATATATATATATATTATGTCAGTTGTTTTCAGTATTATCGGTTGCTTCATTTTGAATATGTGTTTCAATCAAACGCTCTAAATGCTTTATACATTCGGTAGTTTTTGATGTATTGTCAATTAACTCGCCGTATCCGTACAAAAACCACGACACAAGCCATGCAACAACAGGACCTAAAATTATCAGCAGTACACCGCCGGCAATTCCGCCGCCGACAGCTATGCCGGCTATTTCTACATCAGCAGGCTGCTGAATAGTAAATAAAATTACAGTCATGCCTGCCAACACGTAAAATACCGCTAAAATGATTGCTAATACCATTGCTAAAATTTTGATTTTTTTACCTATTTTTTTATACATTTTAAATCCCCCAAAATTGTAATTATAAAATCATTTACGATAATATGTATAATATGCCGTAACGGTATCGTATGCACCGCTTACACTGTTCCGGCCCTCTACCGTAACGCCGTCGCCGCTCATCAGCAAATAATATTTCGCATCCGAAACAGGACAGGTAAACACATCAATTTCTCCGCAAATAATGCGTATTACATCACCCACAACGGCAATTCTGCCCGATTTGCCTACTATATCATAAGTCACCGATCCGTTTGAATGAATATTGCGTTTTGTCACGTATTTGACCTCTCTGCCGTCAAAGGTTTTGAGAAGAGATACATTTTTTGGCTTTTTATTAAATAGTCCCATAATTATTCTGCAATAAATTTAATTACGGTTTTTTTGCCTTTTTTTACTATCATTCCGCCTTCAAAATCGCCTGAAGTGTATGTTAGTGACGGGTCGGTTGCTTTTTCATCGTTTACCGAAACACCGCCCTGCATTACAAGACGTCTCGCCTCACCGTTTGATGCTGCCATACCGCCCTTTACCATTACAGAAAGCAGACCTATCTTTCCGTCACAAAAATCACTGCCTGTAAGTGTTACAGTCGGCATATTTTCATGGCTTCCTGCACCGGCAAATACTGCGCGTGCGGTTTCTTGAGCACGGTTAGCCTCATCCTCACCGTGAACCAATTTTGTTAACTCATACGCTAAAATTTCTTTGGCGGTATTCAACTGACTGCCTTGCCAGGAATCCATTTCATCTATCTGTTCAAGGGGTAAAAACGTAAGCATACGAATACATTTTAAAACGTCCGCGTCGGCAACATTGCGCCAATATTGATAAAACTCATACGGAGATGTTTTTTTAGGGTCAAGCCACACTGCATTACCTGCGGTTTTACCCATTTTTTTACCTTGAGAATCGGTAAGTAATGTGATTGTCATTGCGTGGGCATCTTTACCCAGCTTTTTGCGTATAAGTTCGGTGCCGCCAAGCATATTTGACCACTGATCATCTCCGCCGAACTGCATATTGCATCCGTATTCTTTAAACAGATGGTAAAAGTCATAGGACTGCATAATCATATAGTTAAACTCAAAAAATGACAGACCTTTTTCCATACGTTGTTTATAACATTCCGCACGAAGCATATTATTAACCGAGAAGCAGGCTCCTACCTCACGCAGAAGCTCGATATAATTCAAGTCAAGAAGCCAATCCGCGTTGTTAACCATTTGCGCCTTGCCTTCTGAAAAATCAATAAATCTTTCCATCTGGCGTTTAAAGCACTCGGCATTATGATTGATGTCATCACGTGTCAGCATTTTACGCATATCGGTTCTGCCGGACGGATCGCCGATCATAGTAGTGCCTCCGCCAATCAAAGCTATAGGTTTATTACCCGCCATTTGCAGACGTTTCATAAGGGTAAGCGCCATAAAGTGACCTGCCGTAAGGCTGTCTGCGGTGCAGTCAAAGCCAATATAAAACGTTGCCTTGCCCGCATTTATCATCTTTTTGATTTCTTCTTCATTTGTAACCTGCGCTAAAAGTCCGCGCGCTACAAGTTCCTCATAAATTCCCATTTATTTTTTGCTCCTATCAAGTAATTCTTTTGCGGAATTATATAAATTTTCAGTTATGTCGGTACCCGACATTATTCTTGCTATTTCGTGGATACGTTCTTCGTAAGAAGGTGTTTTAACATTTGTGTACGTTCTGTCATCTGACATATTTTTTATTATAAGCAAATGATTTTCAGCGTATGCTGCAATCTGTGCCAAATGCGTAACACAAATTACCTGCCGATTTTCAGCAACGCGCAAAAGCTGTGAACCGACTTTGTCAGCCGCTCTGCCGCTGATGCCCGTATCAATTTCGTCAAAAATCAATGTATCAATATCATCCTTATCGGAAAGCACACTTTTAATTGCAAGCATTATGCGTGAAAGTTCACCGCCTGACGCTATTTTATGCAATGGTTTGATACTTTCGCCGGCGTTTGTACCGATTAAAAACTCAACTGCATCGCAACCGTGTTTAGTATACTTTTCGCTTTTGACATCAATATTGAATATTACGTTAGGCATATCAAGCAGTTTAAGTACGTCGGTAACCTGTGTTGCGAAACTTTGTGCTGCTTTAACACGCGACCTTGTGAGTTTATCGCCTAATGCAACAAGCCGCTCGGTAGAGGCATCCAACTCATCCGATAACTCGGCGATGTGCTTGTCCGAACAAGAAATTCTTTCGCGTTCGGCTCTTGCATTTTGCAAAAAAACAAGCAGCTTTTCTTCACTGTTGCCGTATTTTAACATAAGTCTGTGCAGCGTGTCAAGTCTTTCACGCAACTTGTCAGCATTAAGATCGCTGTACTCAGCATTATCCCTTAATTTTCGTATAGTGTCGCTTATGTATTCGATATTTGAAAGTGAATCCGCAATACTCTGCCCGATATCCGATAATTCATCGTTTTTAGCAGAATCAATATATTTCTGCGCGTTGCGTATAAGTGAAACTGCGCCGTCGGCATTATCGGTACCGTTCAAACACCATAATGCGTTATTAAGCGAAGCGACGGTTTTTTCATAGTTTTCGGCAATACTGAGTTTGCGTTTTATTTCCTCGATCTCACCGTTTTTTACCGCCGCGTCTTCAAGCTCTTTTATTTGAAATTCAAGCATTTCTATACGGCGCTGTTTTTCACCCTCATCGGTCTCCTGTGCGTTAAGTTCACGTCTGACTGCATTAAAATGTCTGAATTCATTATAATAACTTTTTAATATTTCACCGTTCTCGGCAATCATGTCAAGATATAAATAATAATTATCTGAATTGAGCAGATTTTGATTATCATGCTGACCGTGTATATTTATCAGATTTTTTGTAACGTCTTTTAAAACAGTTACCGTAGCGGGTCTGCCGTTGATTTTAACCGATCCGCCCCCAAATGACAAAACTCGTGTTATAAGAAGATTGCCATCATCATCAACATCAAAACCGTTATCATGCAGCCGATTTAAAGATTCGGCAGACAAATCGCAAAAAAGTGCCGAAACAAACGCCTTATCGCACCCTGATCTTATTAAATCCTTTGAGGTTCGTTCACCCAAAATCGCGTTTATGGCATCGATTATTATTGACTTCCCTGCGCCAGTTTCGCCTGTCAATACATTAAGAC
>CAKSDJ010000049.1 GCA_934445015.1 uncultured Eubacteriales bacterium
ATTTATGACAATTTAAAACTTTCACTCACCTACACCGACATTGCTGCTGCAGAAATTTTCGGTAAAGGAGTTGCGAAAAAATGTGTTCCTAAAAAAACAAATTGCACACCGCACGAGTGGATAAGGTTTATAGGCGGTATATCACCCGAAGGCATTGTTGCATACACAGACACCGTAAGTAAATTTTACGGTAACGTAATTGTAATTGACGACAAATACGGTGCTGCCGCAAATGCCATTATGCAATCGGTAAGAAAAACAGCGCTTTCACGCGGATATGAAATTATAACGCTTAAAAGTCCGTTCTTGCCGTCAAAACTTATCGACCACATACTTATACCCGAACTGTCGCTTGCATTTGTGACCGAAAACGAGTATATAAAATTCGGTGATAACTACCGCCGCATACACGCACGCCGCTTTGCCGACGTTGAAAAAATGCACGCACTTCGCGGAAGAATGCTGTTTAACAGACGTGTTGCCCGCGAACTGCTGCGCGAAGCGATAAAAACGCTGAGCCGCGCCAAAGCCGTACACGACCGAATAGAGAGTTATTACATTGACGCTATGGATTTTGACGCCGTAAACCTTTTGGCAGATAAACTTGCCGAAGATATTTTAAAATAACAGCATATCTGCGCCCGTACGATTTAAAAAATTGTGCGGGCGCGTTTCAGTCAAACCTGAAACCGACTGTAACTTTAAAACGCCTTAATCAAAACCGCAGAGTCAATGCGGCAAATTGCTCTTATTTATGCTTTGCTAAGAGCAATTGAAATTTATGCCCCCAATATGTAACTGTTAACTCATTCTATCGGCAATTTTTGATAATATCTTATCAATTACTTCCTCAACCGAGGGTTCTTGTCCGTTTACGGCAAGTTCCTTCCAGAACTCTGCTGCTTCGGGCTTGGGATTTTTCATTGCTGTGCGAATCGCCGCACGCATCTCTTCCTTAACGGCGGTTGCCGTTGTTCCGTTTTCTCTTGCTATTTGTTCAAAAATTTTTTCCATGTTGATTGTCCTCTTTCAAAATTTTATTTTTTTGTCATCCCTGACATTTATAGTTATACCACATCTCGTTTGTCGAAGTCTCGCGAAGTTTGTCGACTGATAAAAAAATTTTTTCAGAAAGCCAAAAATCGGTCGTCTGCACCGCATTTTTGTTGTTTAATACGATATTTTCGGGGTTTTTACAACCCTTTTTTTATTATTTTGGGCCCTAAAAGTTTTAAAATTGAGTTACAAAACTGAAAATTTTTCTGCACTTTACCTCATTTTCTTTAAAATCACGGAAAATTACGCTGCAACAAAATCAAATAATTGAGTAATTAAACCATAAAACACAAACCGATAAATATAAAACACCGCAGATTTTAAAAATCTGCGGTGTTTGTTTTAAAATATTATTTTTTAAGCAGTTTAACAAGTCGGTCTGCGGCTGTTTTTGTTTCTGCAGGGTCTGCAAAAGTTGAAAATCTGAAATAGCCTTTGCCGCATTCGCCGAATCCGTCGCCCGGAGTACCTATCACCTGAATTTCATTAAGCAGATAATCAAAAAACTGCCAACCACTCATACCGTCGGGACACTTTATCCAGATATACGGGGCGTTTTTTCCGCCTGTGTACCAGATACCCAAAGTGTCAAACGCCTGCATTAACACCTTGCCGTTGTTTTTATAAACGTCAATGTTTTTATGTATTTGCTTTTGACCCCCGGCGGTAAACACGGCTGCACCGCCTTTTTGTATAATATAGGACACGCCGTTTGTCTTTGTTGTGCGATTGCGTACCCACATAGCGTTAAGATTCATACCGTTGCGTTCAAGGCTTTTCGGTATGATTGTATAACCGAGCCTTGTACCGGTAAAACCTGCCGTTTTTGAAAATGAACAAATTTCGATCGCGCACTTTTCGGCGCCGTCAACCTCAAAAATGCTGTGCGGTAAAGTTTTATCCTCAATAAACGCTTCATAAGCGGCGTCAAAAATAATTACCGAACCGTTTTGATTTGCAAAGTTCACCCAACGCTCAAGTTGTTCATAGGTAAACACCGCGCCTGTCGGATTATTCGGCGAACAAATATATATAAGGTCTGCTTTTGTTGAATTATCGGGCAAAGGCAAAAAGCCGTTTTGCTCACCCGAAGGCAGGTGCAGAATTTTTCTGCCTGCCATAATGTTAGCGTCAACATAAGCGGGATATGCCGGCTCTATAACAAGCGAAGAACCGGAACGGTCAAAAAGGTCAAGTATATCGCCGAGTTCATCACTGGCGCCGCTTGAAACAAATACTTCATCGGGTAAAATTTTTACGCCTTTTTCAGAATAATAGTTCGCAATGCTCTCACGTAAAAATCCTGCACCGCACTCAGGCATATAACCGTGAAAAGTCTGTTTGTCTGCCTGATCGTCAACGGCTTCGTGAAGCGCCTTTATAACGGCGTCGCAAAGCGGAAGCGATACATCGCCTATGCCCATACGGTACAAATGCTTATCGGGATTTTTTGCGGTGTAGGCCTTGATTTTTTGCTCAATATTATAAAAGAGGTATGAATCTTTTAAATCGGCATAGTGCATATTGGGCATAAGCATATAAGCAACAACTCCTTAGTGTGGCAGGGATCAAACCTGTTTTTTAATACAAATTTTTATTTGACTGATTTTGCGTGCTCAAACGCCGCACCTACAAATCCCTTAAACAACGGGTGAGGTCTGTTAGGTCTGCTTTTGAATTCGGGATGATACTGAACGCCTATATAGAAAGGTCTTTCGGTGAGTTCTACCGTTTCTATAAGTTTGCCGTCGGGCGAAGTGCCGCTAAGCGTAAGACCGGCATCTTCAAATGCGGCGCGGTAATCGTTGTTGAACTCATAACGGTGACGGTGGCGCTCGCTTATAATATCGGTGCCGTAACAGCGTTTCATAGCGGTGCCGTCTTTAATAACGCACGGATACGCCCCCAGACGCAATGTGCCGCCCTTGTCAATATCATCACTCTGACCGGGCATAAAATCTATAACCTTATGTTTACACAGTTCATCAAACTCGCCCGAATGTGCATCTTTAATACCAAGCACGTTTCTTGCATATTCTATAACCGCAATCTGCATACCGAGACAAATACCGAAATACGGTATATTCTTTTCACGGGCATATCTTGCCGTCGCTATCATACCGTCTATTCCGCGTCCGCCGAATCCGCCCGGAACAATAATTCCGTCAAGGCCCGAAAGCATTTCAGCCGCGTTATCTGCGGTGATCTGCTCTGAGTCGATCCAGTGGATATTTATATGCGTATTGTGATAATAACCTGCGTGGCGAAGTGCCTCGGCCACCGACAGATATGCGTCGTGCAGGGCTACATATTTGCCCACAAGACCTATTTCAACGTAATTGGGTCTTGACTTGATACGTTTAACCATATCGGTCCATTCGGTAAGGTCGGGCGCGGGAGCGTCTATACCTAGCTCGCGGCACACTACCGAAGAAAAGTTTGCCTTTTCAAGCATAAGGGGTGCCTCATATAAAACCGGCAAAGTAATATTTTCGATTACGCAGTCGGGTTTTACGTTGCAGAACATAGATATTTTTTTGAATATTGAATCCTCAAGCGGTTCGTCACAACGCAAAACTATAATGTTGGGGTTAACGCCGAGACCGCGCAGCTCTTTTACCGAGTGTTGCGTGGGTTTTGACTTGTGCTCATCCGAACCGTGTAAAAACGGAACAAGCGTAACGTGAATAAATAAACTGTTTTCGCGGCCTACTTCAAGCGATATTTGCCTTACTGCTTCTATAAAAGGCTGCGATTCAATATCGCCTATTGTGCCGCCTATTTCGGTTATTACAACGTCGGCATTTGTTTTTTTGCCCACGCTGTAAACAAAATCTTTGATCTCATTTGTGATATGGGGAATAACCTGTACGGTAGAGCCTAAATATTCACCGCGGCGCTCTTTGTTGAGCACATTCCAATAAACTTTTCCCGTGGTAAGATTTGAGTACTTATTCAGGTCCTCGTCAATAAATCTTTCATAATGTCCGAGGTCAAGGTCGGTTTCGGCGCCGTCTTCGGTGACGTATACCTCGCCGTGCTGATACGGGCTCATAGTTCCGGGGTCAACATTTATATACGGGTCAAGTTTTTGAGCGGCAACTTTAAGACCGCGCGCTTTTAAAAGCCTGCCCAAAGACGCGGCGGTTATGCCTTTGCCGAGACCCGACACAACTCCTCCTGTTACAAATATGTATTTTGTCATTTTAGGTTACTCCTTTTTTTATATGTGAGTTTTAAAAAATTATTCCCATTCGACCGTGGCGGGCGGTTTTGAGGTGATGTCATACACAACTCTTGTTATACCCTTAACCTCGTTTGTAATTCGGTTGCTTGCCTTTTCAAGCACATCGAAAGGCAGACGTGTCCATGTGGCGGTCATAAAATCGTCGGTTGTTACAGCTCTTAACGCTACCGTGTATCCGTATGTTCTGGCGTCACCCATAACGCCTACCGAACGCAGATCCGTAAGAACGGCAAAATACTGACTTGTAACACCTTCAAGTTTTGCGTTTGCAATTTCTTCACGGAAAATGGCATCGGCATCTCTTAAAACGTCAAGTTTATCCTTTGTTATCTCACCTATTACGCGCACCGCAAGACCGGGACCCGGAAACGGCTGACGCCATACAAGTTCATGCGGTATGCCGAGTTTTGTGCCGCTTTCTCTGACCTCATCTTTAAACAGATCGCGAAGCGGCTCTACTATCTCGTCAAATGCGATCACATCGGGTAATCCGCCTACGTTATGGTGGCTTTTAATGACCGCCGAGTCGCCTTTTCCGCTTTCAATTACATCGGGATATATGGTACCCTGCACCAAAACGTCTATTTTACCTAATTTTTTAGCCTCATCCTCAAACACGCGTATAAACTCCGCGCCTATGATTTTACGCTTTTTCTCAGGCTCTGTAACGCCTTTGAGTTTACTTAAAAACCTGTCCTCAGCGTTTACGCGTATAAGATTTATGCCAAACTGCCTGCCGAAAGTGTTTTCAACGAAATCGCCCTCGCCTTTTCTTAAAAGACCGTGGTCTACAAATACGCAGGTCAGGTTGCTGCCTATTGCCTTGTGCATCAAAACTGCCGCAACAGATGAGTCGACTCCGCCCGAAAGCGCCAAAAGCACCTTTTTTCCGGCAAGTTCTTTTTTATATTTTTCAATTGAAGACTCAATAAAATTCTGCATTTTCCAATCGGCGCTGCATTTACAGATTGAAAAAATAAAATTGTGAAGCATTTGCTTGCCGTAGTCGGTATGTGTAACCTCAGGGTGGAACTGAACACCGTAAAGTTTGCGGTTTTCATCGCACATAGCGGCGCAGGGGCATTTTTTTGTACGGGCGATAATTTTAAAGCCCTGCGGTGCCGTTTTTATGTAGTCGGTATGGCTCATCCAGCAAATGCTGGTATCGGGTACGCCGTAAAACAACACGTTATTTTCGGTAAACACTTCGGTTTTGCCGTACTCGCTGCTGTTTTCTGCCGAAGTTATCTCGCCGCCCGACATATAAGCCATTAACTGATCGCCGTAACATATACCGAGTATCGGAATACCGAGATCAAGAATTTCAGGGGTGTAATGAGGTGACGACTCATCATATACGCTGTGCGGACCGCCCGTAAAAATAATGCCTTTGTATCCTGCTTTTTTGATCTCATCCGGAGTGATTTTGTTGTACGGTTTAATCTCGGCATAGACCTGTTCTGCGCGAACCCTGCGCGCTATAAGTTGGTTGTACTGACCGCCGAAATCCAAAACGAGAATTTTATCCACTTTACTATCAGCCTTTCAAAATATTGTTTTCGAATTTTAAATCGTATTTGCAACAAACAAAGAGGCCTTAAAGGTCAAACCTTAAAGACCCCGTTGCCCTTGTATGCTGTAAAAATTCAAAAAGAGGCAGAGACACTTCGAGAGTGACCCGAAGACGCCTTTGCCTTTCTAAAAGGCATTATACTCTTTTAACGCCGATTTGTCAACCTTGAAGATTTGCTGCGCGGACTATTTTCCGCTGTCGCCGTAGTTTGAAAGCACACGCGCCGACGGGTCGTTTACGTCGCAGCCTTTCCACGACTTATTCGGCATCCAAAAATCGGTTATCATCTCTGCCTGACCCGGGTAGTATTTTTCAAATATTTCTCTGTAAAGCAAAGATTCTTTTGTAAACGGTGCGGCATGGGTGTATTTTTTACATTTTAATTCAAACTCTTCGTCTGAATACTGTTTTTCGGCGTATTCTTTAAGATAATCAACCATAGAATGACCCACGGCGTCCGAAAAAGCCGCTTTTTCACGCCATAAAATTTCATCGGGCAGATAATCGCCGCCCTCAAACGCGTGACGCAACAAATATTTACCCTTGTTGTATTTGTTAAGTTTTATTTCAGGGTCAAGCGACATAACGTATTTCACAAAATCAAGATCGCCGAACGGCACACGCGCTTCAAGCGAGTTTACCGATATGCAGCGGTCGGCACGCAAAACATCGTACATATGCAATTCGCGCACGCGTTTTTGGGATTCTTTTTGGAACTCCCCTGCCGAAGGGGCAAAATCGGTATATTTGTAACCGAACAGTTCATCCGATATTTCACCCGTTAAAAGAACACGGATGTCGGTCTGCTCGTGAATTGCCTTGCATATAAGATACATACCCATACTTGCGCGAATGGTTGTTATATCAAATGTGCCGAGCAGCCGTATGAGTCCATCAAGCGTGTCTATAACTTCATCTGGCGTCATATATATTTCTTTGTGGTCGCTGCCTATGTAATCTGCAACCTGTTTTGCGTATTTTAAGTCAATTGCGTCCTCGCTCATACCTATGGCAAATGTTTTTATCGGTGTCTTGCTTTTTTTGGCGGCAATAGCGCACACAAGTGATGAATCCAATCCGCCCGAAAGCAAAAATCCTACCTTTGCATCGGACACAAGTCTTTTTTCAACACCTGAAATCAGTTTTTCTTTAATGTTTTTGCAGGCTGTTTCAAGGTCGTCATAACAAACCGAATCAACCTTTGCTATATCGCAATAGCAGGTGAATTTACCGTCTTTATAATAATGACCGGGAGGAAACGGCATAATTTTATCGGCAAGACCTACAAGGTTTTTGGCCTCGCTTGCAAATAAAACCGTGCCGTGTTTGTCATAACCGTAATAAAGCGGACGTATACCTATCGGGTCGCGCGCGGCTATGTATTCGCCCTCTTTTTCATCATAAATAATGCAGGCAAATTCCGCGTCAAGCATTTTAAACATATCGGTTTTATATTCGCGATACATAGGAAGCAGTATTTCACAGTCGCTGTCGCTTTTAAAAGTGTAACCCTTTTTGATAAGCGCCTGCTTTTGCTTTTCAAAACCGTAAATCTCGCCGTTGCAGACAACATAACTGCCGTCCAACTCAAACGGCTGCATACCCGACGGGGTAAGACCCATAATCGCAAGCCGGTGAAAGCCCAGCAAACCTTTGCCCGTATCTATAATACGGCTGTCATCGGGACCGCGCGACACCGTGCGGTCAAATCCCTCTTTAAATTCATCAAAAGCGGCACCGCTGCCGCAATATCCCATAATAGAACACATAAAAATATACCTCCGTAAAACAAATGTAGATCCAGCATTCTAACAGGGCGATTGCTGTAACCGCGGTGCCACCTGCATTTTTTCTCGTTTCTAAGTTTCAAACAAAACTTTGCCGATTAACGCACGGCGGTACGGCGCACCTACTTAAAACATACTTTTTCGGATTGCAACTCGAAAAGTGTTATTCATACAGTTTTTACCGTACGGCTCTCACCGCCCCGTACTCGCTGTGGGTAAATTTGCTGTACTACTTCTCTTTTCTCAAACGTTTTTAATACTGTAAATTTTAATTTTATTTAACGCCGAACAACAGGTCTGCGTATGTCGGGAACGGCCAATAACTCTTTGCGGTTATGGTCTCGGCCTCGTCGCAGGCAACTCTCAACTCGCCCATAAGTCCTAATATAACGTCGCGTATCATAACCGATTCTTCACCGATATTTTCTGCCTTATCAAGTGAAAGAAGAGCGTCATCAAGTTCATCGGCTTTTGAAGCAATGCGGTCGGTAAGCGCCGAAAGACGTCTTACAACATCAGTTTCATAATTGCAGGCAATAGCAGGGTCGATTGCTTTTTTAGACTCGGCTGCCTTTGCAACGTCGGAAGCGTATGCCGTAACAGCGGGCGCGATCTGTGTCTTTGCCATATCTACCATTGTATTCGCTTCTATTACAATGGTCTTGCAGTAGTTCTCAAGCATAATCTCATATCTTGAATCAAGTTCTTCTTTAGAAAATACGCCTTGGGAAGTAAGCATATCAACGTTTTTCCTGTCAAGGAGATGCGACATACAGTCTGCGGTTGTACGGTAGTTTAAAAGACCGCGTTTTTCGGTAGCCTCTTTTATCCAGCTCTCGTCATAACCGTTTCCGTTAAAGATTATATGCTTATGGTCTTTAATTGTTTTTCTGATCATATCGTGCAAGGCGGTTTCAAAATCTTCTGCGCCCTCTAACCTGTCGGCATAAATTTTAAGTGACTCTGCAACCGCACTGTTAAGCATAATATTTGCACAGGCAATGCTGTTTGAAGAACCGAGCATACGGAACTCAAACTTATTGCCGGTAAATGCAAACGGTGAAGTTCTGTTACGGTCTGTTGTATCGCGGTTAAACTTCGGCAGAACATCTACGCCGAGTCTCATCTGAGTTTTTTCGGCTCCCTCATAAGGGGTATTTGTTTCAATGGCTTCAAGCACTGCGTTAAGTTCATCGCCGAGGAATATTGAAACAACCGCCGGAGGTGCCTCGTTAGCGCCGAGACGGTGATCGTTACCGGCTGTTGCAACCGATATACGAAGAAGATCCTGATAATCGTCTACCGCCTTTATAACCGCGCACAAAAACAGTAAAAACTGCGCATTTTCATAAGGAGTTTCACCGGGAGAAAGCAGATTTTGACCCTTATCGGTAGCGATTGACCAGTTGTTATGTTTGCCGCTTCCGTTAACGCCTGCAAACGGTTTTTCGTGAAGCAGACACACAAGGCCGTGACGGCTCGCAACTTTTTGCATTATCTCCATAGTAAGTTGGTTGTGGTCGGTCGCAATATTTGTTGTGGTATAAATCGGTGCCAATTCGTGCTGTGCCGGAGCCACCTCATTATGTTCGGTCTTTGCGAGGATACCCAATTTCCACAATTCTTCGTTAAGGTCCTCCATATAAGCGGCAACTCTGGGTTTGATAACGCCGAAATAGTGATCGTCCATCTCCTGACCTTTAGGCGGTTTTGCGCCGAAAAGTGTGCGACCGGTAAATCTTAGGTCGGGGCGCTTGTCATACATCTCTTTTGTTATAAGAAAATACTCTTGCTCAGGACCTACCGAACTCGTTACACGTTTTACCGAATCGTTGCCGAACAGACGTAAAATGCGGAGTGCCTGCTTATTTAACGCCTCCATTGAACGCAGAAGCGGTGTTTTTTTATCAAGCGCATGACCGCTGTATGAACAAAACGCAGTAGGAATACAAAGTGTTTTGCCTTTTACAAACGCATAAGATGTAGGGTCCCACGCAGTGTAGCCGCGCGCTTCAAAGGTTGCGCGGAGTCCGCCGCTCGGAAAAGACGACGCATCGGGTTCGCCCTTAATAAGTTCTTTGCCCGAAAATTCCATAATTACACCGCCGTCGGGCGAGGGTGAGATAAAACTATCGTGCTTTTCGGCGGTTATGCCGGTAAGCGGTTGAAACCAGTGTGTATAATGCGTAGCGCCTTTTGAAATTGCCCAATCTTTCATAGCGGTTGCAACGGCGTTTGCAACGCTTATATCAAGTTCTTTGCCCTCATCAATGGTCTTTTTAAGTGAAGCATAAACCTTGTCAGACAGGGTTGCTTTCATTACTCTGTCATCAAAAACCATACTGCCAAAATAGTCTTTTACCGTTTTCATAATTATTTCTCCTTTTTCTGATAAAACTTAAAAAAGGCGCCTTTAATGCTCTGAAAACATTAAAGACGCCTTTGCCTTTTCATTAAACTTAACTGTATTAAATTTTATACAATGCCCTGCGCGTCCATAGCGTTTACAACTTTTTCAAATCCCGCTATGTTTGCACCTACAACATAGTTGCCTTCAAAACCGTATTTCTTGGCGGCACTGTCAATATTATGATAAACATTTTCCATAATGCCTTTGAGTTTTGAGTCGACCTCTTCAAAAG
>CAKSDJ010000050.1 GCA_934445015.1 uncultured Eubacteriales bacterium
GCTCTCAGCAAGTTGGTTACCAAGCCCTATAAGTGTAGCCACCATATATACGGCAACGCCGAGAACAATAACCCTAACTATGACGCTCTTTTTTCTTTTAGACTTCTGTTTCATTAAAAACATACTCCGCATCAGCAGTATTTTCATTAGTATACAACACTTTATGCCTATTTTTCAAGAGTTTTTTAACAGATTTTAATTTAATTTTAGATTTTTTTAATAATGATTTTAATATTTTCAGTAACGCCGACTCTGTTTTTTCAAAAACAGAATAAAAAAGTCCTGAAATTTTTGCATAAACTGCCACGACCTTACCGATTGCAAACGCAAAGGCAAAAAGCAAAAAACGTGATAAAGTAATGCGAAATAAAACAAAACCTAAAAGTTCGCTGACAAGAACATACGCCCTTATTTCGCCGTTTGTTCGCGACATCAGAAAAATAAAGGTTACAAATCCACTTATTATCCAAAACACAATATCAGTAAAAAACACAGCGGCAAAAGAGTTAAATCCGTTCTTTCGCATTGCCCTTATAAAATCATAGCAGACGCACAACAAGGCACCCAAAGCAAAAGAATATAACAGCGTCAAGGACTGATCGCCTACGTTTATTTCCCACATATTATCTGAAAATTTTTGATATGAAACCGCCCGACGATTTACCGTCGGACATATAAACAACCGCGTGTACCCTGCCCGTTGCCGTAAGATCGCCGGTTTCGGTATTAAAATTGACTATGTGCAGATCCTCGCCTTTTACCGTAAGTTTACCGAGTTCGGTTTCAAGCAACACAGTTTCATCATTAAACGACATAACGTCTTTCACGCCCGATATATTAAGTTTTTTTCTGCTTTCGATTATAATGTTCTGATATACGTTTGCTGTTTCTTCCAAAATAAAACACCTCACTAAAATATATTTGTGAGGTGCATTTGTTATTCAATAATTTTGTAAAGCATCGCCGCATCGTCTTTTCTGACGATTTCACTTACCGCAGTAACTGCAACTTTTACGGCCCGTGTTCCGAAAGAAACTTCAATTATATCCCCGACGTTTACATCAAGCGAAGCACGTGCCACTTTGCCGTTTACCGTAACGCGGCCCGCGTCACACGCTTCATTGGCAATGGTGCGACGTTTAATTATACGCGATACTTTTAAATATTTGTCTAATCTCATATAAATCCTTTAACAAGTAAAATTATAAGCCGCCGTTGTTACGGCGGCTTATTTTTTTTAAATTCAAATTATTTTATAGCGTCTTTTAAAGCTTTACCTGCTTTGAAAGCGGGAACTTTAGAAGCGGCTATGTTGATCTTCTCTTTGGTAAGAGGATTGATACCTGTTCTTGCTGCGCGTTCTTTAACTTCAAATGTACCAAAGCCTACGAGCTGAATTTTGTCACCGGCTTTAAGTGTATCCACTACTGAATCGAATACTGCTGCTACTGCTTTTTCCGCATCTTTTTTAGAAAGCTCTGCTTTCTCTGCAACTGCTGCTACTAATTCTGTTTTGTTCATTATTAGAACCCTCCTGATTTTTTACTTATAATTCAATGATCAAACACTGAAATATTAAGCGCCCAAAAGTATTTAAGCGTCTAAAACAATTTTAACATAACTTTTAAAAAAATCAACTGATTTTAATATATTCATTAAATACCATTAAAATTGAATGGCATTCTTTGTGCATTTTGTCAAAATTATCTAATAATTTTTGCTTTTTTCAACACTCTCAGCAGTTTTTCGCCTTTTGGCAGTGACAAAATATCTTCAGGTTCAAAGGCATTTATCAGTATAAGAACAACTACGTAAACAAGCGCCGCAATCGCAATTTCTATTATGGTTCCTACTCTGCCCATACGGCTTAAATCAAAAATCAGCGTAGAAAGTCCGCAGCAAAGAGCCGCCGCAAAGGGTTTAACAATTGTTTTATAAATATTCGGTTTTACACCTGTGTATCTGATTATTGATAAAAGATTCATAACAAAAATAAACAGATACGATACAAATGTTCCTATTGCCGCACCCTGAATATTGACTGACGGAATGCCGACAAATATAAAATTAACAATTACCTTTAAAACCGCACCGATTGCAACATTACGCAAAGATACTTTTTCTTTGCCGATTGACTGAAGCATACTTGTCATAGGTATGGCAAGCCCTGCAAACATTGCCGCCAAACCGTAAATTCTCAACATTATGCCGCCTATTTCGTGAGAAGCGGTAGTGTTGTATATAAGACCCATTATTTCATCGCCCATAAACAAGAAGCCAAAACCGGCAGGCATTGAAATAAGCGCCGTAAACTTAATCGGTGATTCAATGTTGCGTTTTATAAGTTGCTTATCTTTTTTTGTCCAGGCGGACGCAAGCACCGGCAGAGCGCTGACTCCGAGCACAGACGTGATTGTAGGTATAAGATTATAAATAGTAAATGCCTTACCCCTTATACCGTAAAGAAATGTAGGCAATTCCGCATTTGTAAGTGCTTCTGCACTGAAACGGTTATAATCTGCAATGGATGTTGCATACATATCGCGTATTACCTGCGAAGAATCCTGCATTATTCTGTTTAACTGCCACTTTACCATAGTAACGTCAACAAGCGACGTTATGCTGTTTGCAAGTGAAGTCAAAACAATAGGTATTGCAATAACAATAAGGGTTTTGGCTATTGCCCGGCTTGACTCTGCGGCAGGTGATTCGGCAAGTTCCTGCTTTGTAATTCCGTCACCTTTGATTTTGTAACGCAAATACAAAAAAGCCGCAGCTGCCGCTCCGCCTACTGTTATACCTGCCATAGCACCCGCTGCCGCAAATGCCACATTGTTTGTAAGTTTGAGCACAATGTATGCAAAACTTAGGCCCAAAATCAACTTGCCGAGCGCTTCTATTATATCGGAAACCGCAGTCGGATACATATTGCGGAGCCCTTCAAAATATCCGCGGTAAGTAGACATTACGCAACAGAAAAACAATGACGGAACTATTGCCAAAATGCTGTAAACCGTTTTCCCGGTAGAGTCGGTAAGGCTTACAAACGGTTTTATTAAAATAAGCATTATCACAGTCGCTGCAAGACCCGTGGCAATAAAGATCCTGCTTGTTACTTTAAGCGATTTCCTTACATCCTTGTATCTGCCCTGCACCATTTTTTCGGCAACTACGCGCGATATTGCTATGGGCAATCCTGCCATTGCAAGTGTGTATACAGGCAAAAATAAATCATAGGCAGATGAAAAATACCCAAAGCCCAGATCGCCCAAAAGCTTTTCGTTACCGAGCGGTATTTTAAATATCGCACCTATTATTTTAACCAATACGGTTGAACAAAGCAGTATTATCGCACCGTACTCAAAACTTTGCTGTTTTCTTTTGTTTTCTGCCATCATACTACCTCTTAGTAACGGCATCAAGCACTTTCAAAAAAATATCCGCAAGTGTCTGACCCTCGTAAATATCCATCTCTTTATAAATCGAATATGCATCGTCACCGGCATCGTCCGACACCCTGCGCAGACTCAAATACGGTATTTTTGCAAAATGACAAACAGATGCTATCGCCGCAGTTTCCATATCACAGGTTGCAGCCGAAAACGTTTTTCTTAAAAACTCCCGTTCGGTATCGTTGCAAATAAAGCGGTCGCCGCAAACTGCGGTTCCGTGACGGCACACGCCTATTGCCGACTGCGCTTTATTTAAAAGTCCGGCATCGGCACTGTAAATATACTCTTGTGACGGCTTTTCGCAAGGTTTGTATCCTATTGCGGTCAAATCAAAATCGTGTTCCAAAAATTTATCCGGTAAAACAATTTCACCGCGTTTTACGCCGCTTATACCGCCCGATAGGCCGAAATTAAGAATATATGTACAGCCTATGTCCGCAAGATGCGCGGCAGATGCTGCCGCATTGACCTTGCCTATCCCGGAATTTATGCAGATTACGGTACATTCACCTAAATCAAAACAAATTGACTCGCGACCTAAACAGCTGTACTTACGCGCGTCGTATTTTGACACGGTATCCGCAAAAGGAGCGTATTCGCTGAAATCGGCAATAACAACGCCTATTTTAAAATCTTTCATATATTACTGTTCCGAATCTACCGTAACCTTTGCACCGCAGTTGTTGCAATAAACCGAATTTACGTCTATATTTGCATTACAGTTGGGGCATACGCGTTTGTTTTTAATGTCCTGAATATCCTTGTTGAGTCTGTCGATCTCATCCTGCTTTTCTTTGATTGCGTCAACAAGATTTCTTGCTTCATCACTTATATCGGTGCTGTCTTTTACAAGTTCAAAATAAATTCTGCCCAGATCCGCATAATCTTTTTCGCACTTTGATTTAAGCGAAGAAATATTGAATTTCTGTTTTTCAACGGTTACCACTTCGTCTGTTTTTTTGCAGGCAACGTCAAAAACCTCTTTTGTTTTGTTAATAGCGTTATCAAAAAATCCCATAATATAAATACCTCCTGATTTAGTAATTTTAATAATAATATAAATTTGTTAATAGAATTTTACCATATATTAAAATGTTTTACAAGTCGGATTCGCCTATAAATTCGCGAATAAGCGCATCCGGCGGAACCAGCGCGCTGTCAATAGCCGTAAAACGCTCCATTGCGTTTGCGGTATCGATAAAATATTCATAACACGGGGTGTTTTTACTCACCGTATTTCGCATTTTGCAAAACCGCTCGCGGTAAACCCCCAACTCATACGGGTGAAAAGTTACAAGTCTTATATCGGCGGTGTCTTTAAAACAGTATAAATATTTTCTTTCGCCGTCTATTACATTGTTCCACAAATGCAATGTTTCCTCTGCGGTAGAGCCGCGGAACAAATCGTCTCTGAGCACACGCCTTACAAGCCGTATTTGCCTGCTTGACAACATCTGAACCCCGTTATCATCATCTACCGAACGGTTAACGCTTATATAAATTTTAAGAATATTTTTTCGCGGTACCAGGTCGGTTATAAGCGGATTCAGGGCATGAAGTCCCTCAACTATAACAATACCGTGGTTACCTATATCAAGAGACACTGCATTCGGTATTCTTGATTTTGTTTTAAAATCATACCGCGGCAGATCGGTTTTTCCGTCTTTGATAATTCTTTCAAAGCACTGTTTTATAAGCGCTATATCAAGCGAATTGACCGATTCAATGTCGTGACTGCCGTCTGAAAGCACCGGCAGATCCGAAGCCTGAAGGTAAAAATCGTCTAAAGATATTACCGCTGTGTTTTCGCCCAGAGCTTCAAGTTTGTTTCTTAAAATGTGGGCGGTTGTTGTTTTGCCCGAACCCGAAGGTCCTGCAATCGCAATTATAATAAGGTCATCGTCTTTTTCTATTCTTTTTGCAATTTCGGTTATTGTATTTATATACTCACTGTTGCACTCCTCAATAAAGCCCAATGGATTTTCTGTCGCTTTTCTGTTAATTTCATTTAAAGTACTTATCATAAAATTCACCTATCTCGGATTTGCGTGATATAATTTCATCAAAACCGCTTATATATTCATACGGATATTTAAAATTAAATATTCTCTTTATGTTTTTACTTTCGGGGTCTTTTAATTTAGTTACCGCAGCGGCTCCGCAAGCAAAAACTGTATGTGTTTCATCCATTATATAAACGTTATAAAGTCCCTCAAAACCTTTTTTTGCATAGCCTACGTTTTCAAGATTTCCGACGGTTTTGCTTTGCCTGTACATATAATACGGAAAAATTTTATTTTCAGCAAGTGCAGTGTGTGCATAATCCACCATTTTTGACGCTGTTTCACCGCACTTGATTTGCGAAAAAAGTCCGTTTGCGGTAAGAGTCGACGCCCTCTTCATAGAAAGCGAATGAACGGTCACGCTTTCGGGATCCAAATCAATAACCCGGTCAAGCGAATTTTTAAAACTATCAAACCCGTCAGTCGGAAGCCCTGCTATTAAATCCATATTGATATTATCAAAACCGATTTTTCTTGCAAGGTTAAATGCGTTTTCGGTATCTGCGGCAGTATGGTTTCTGCCGATTGTTTTAAGCACGGCGTCATTCATACTTTGCGGATTTATGCTGATGCGCGTAACACCGTTGTTTTTTATAGCCGAAAGTTTATCGGCATTTATTGTATCGGGTCTGCCTGCTTCAACCGTAAATTCGCGGCAACCGGCGGTGTCAAAGTTTTTATTAACGGTTTTAAGCACAGTATCCAACTGTTCTGCCGAGAGGGTGGTCGGCGTGCCGCCGCCCATATAAATCGTCTCAAGTTTTAGACCCAACTGCTTTGCCGTTTTTGCGGTTATTTCAAGTTCACGGCAAAGATATTCAACGTATTCGGGTATTATTGCCTTTGCCTTTTCAACCGAGTGTGAAACAAAAGAGCAATACGAACACCTTGTAGGACAAAACGGCACCGAAAGATAAAGACTGTAAGATTTCGGCTTTGAAAGCGATATGATACTTTCTTCGCTTTTTACAGTGTCAAGGCACAAATCAACCTTTTTGTGATTAACGAAAAACTTTTTTTCAAAAAAATCTGCGGCATAGTCTTTGCCGAACTCGTTTGCATAACGCAAAAAAAGTTTTGCCGGCCGCACGCCGGTAAGTATTCCCCAATCGGGCGAATAACCCGTGATTTTTTTAAAGCACAAAAACAACTGTCTGCCAAGTTCATGCTGACACTCTTTTTTAACATCTTTAAAAGACATATCAACAGGTGCTGAAAAAACCGCTGACTTGTTATCGGTATAAAGTTCTGCCTTTGCAATTACTTTTCCGTTTATGTCGCTTACGGTGCAAATAGCGTAGTTTTCATCGGGTTTAACGGTATGAAATACCGTGATTTTTTCAAAAGGCAAAAAAAGTCTTATTAACTTTTCCATTTCGTAATCAAAGTTATGACCTATGTTACAAAGATTCATTTTTTACCTCAAATATGGGTTGA
Organism: uncultured Eubacteriales bacterium; assembly: GCA_934445015.1. Lineage (GTDB taxonomy): Bacteria > Bacillota > Clostridia > Oscillospirales > Acutalibacteraceae > UBA737. The sequence continues at coordinate 6,953 of CAKSDJ010000050.1, forward strand.
ATTTACGTTCGTGACCAACGGTAGTCATCTCACCGTGACCGGAATACACCTTTATATCGTCGCTCAACTCCCACATAATTCTGTCAAGCGACTGTTTCATATCTGGCATACTGCCGCCGGGCAGATCCACCCTGCCCACAGTTTCAAAAAAGAGTGTATCTCCGCTGAACAGACAATCGTTTATAAGATAGCACATACCGCCTACCGTATGCCCCGGCGTTTCATACGCTTTTACGGTAATATCGCCAACGGTAAATTCTTCCTCATCTTCTATATTGTAATCAGCCTTAAAGGGTTCTACCGGCGGCGTATATTTGCCCGAAAGATTAAAACGCGGATCTGATAAAGCGTATTCATCATTTTTGCCTATCGCTATTTTTACGCCGGTTTCATTTCGCAGCTTTGAGGCACCGCCTATATGGTCATAATGCGCGTGCGTAATAAGTATAAGGCGTTTTTTATCCGCATTTGATTTTAAAAATTGCGCTATGTCATCGGTGTATTTGCCCGGGTCCACCACAATGGCGGCATTTTCTGTCAATACCCCATAACAGTTTGAATAAGTGGCAAGATGCCCTTTGAGTAAAAATTCGACTTTCATATTTTATTCCTTTTTATTCCATATATCCGTATCAAACACAATGGTAACCGGCCCGTCGTTAGTAAGTGTTACCTGCATATCCGCACCGAAACACCCTGTCTGAACCTCTTTTACGCCGAAGTTCTTAAGTTCATTACAGTACATATTATAAAATTTTTCTGCGGTTACAGGCTCCATTGCGTTTACAAATGACGGGCGGTTTCCTTTTTTAACGTCTGCCGCCAATGTAAATTGCGAAATGCAAAGCACTTCACCGCCTATATCAAGTATAGACCTGTTCATTTTTCCGTCAGCATCTTCAAAAATGCGAAGATTTGCTGTCTTTTTTGCAAGTAATGCTATATCGGATTCGGTATCGCCTGCCACAGCGCAAAACAGTATCATAAATCCAGTTTTACATTTACCGAGTATAACGCCGTCACTTTCTACTGTGGCATTTTTAACTCTTTGAATAACCGCCCGCATATTACTGTACCACCCTTTCAACACTGAATACGCCCGAAATTTTCTCCATTCGGGATATAATGCTGCGCAGGTGCTCTACGCTTTCGGCACTTACGGTGATAAGCGCCGCGCAATTGCCGCCCTTTAACTGCCTTGCACTTATTGCCTGAACGTTCAGCCGCATATTGTATGCGGTATTCAATATGTCATTTACAATGCCTTCGCGGTCAATAGCCGAAATCTGAAGTGTTGACGTAAGATTTTCTTTTTGGGTCTTATTCCAGTGAGCACTTATCCAACGTTCGGGTTCTTCACACTTTGTAAGGTCACGCGGCACATTATTGCAGTCGCATTTGTGAATTGAAACGCCGTGACCTCTTGTTATAAAACCTATAATATCGTCACCCGGAAGCGGTGCGCAGCACTTTGAAAGTTTTATAAGGCAATTGTCAATACCGTCTATTACCACGCCGTCTGACGATACCTGACTTTTTGGAGTTACGGCTGTTGTTTCCAATGTTTTTGCCGCGCTTGCACGTCTGTTATTATAATCTTCTCTGACGCGCGGCATAATTTTTGAAAGCAGCACACCGCCGTATCCTATTGCGGCATACAATTCATCAGAATCGGCGTAGTGCATCCGCTTTGCAAGTTCATTTACAAACTCGTCAAACTCTTTTTCGTTTAAATTTATGTTATTGCGGCGGAACTCACGCTCAAGGTCGCCTTTGCCCTGTTCAATGTTTTCTGCCCTTTTTTCACGCTTGAACCATGACCTTATTTTGGATTTTGCAGAGTTGGTAACTGCAATGTTCATCCAATCGCGGCTGGGGCCGTGACCCGCCTGATTGGTAGTAAGTATTTCAATTACCTCGCCTGTTTTTATTTCATGGTTAATAGGCACTATTTTACCGTTTGCCTTAGCACCTATCATTTTTATACCCACTGCAGAGTGTATGGCAAATGCGAAATCCACAACCGTAGAACCAGCCGGAAGATTTATAACATCGCCGCGCGGAGTTACGGCAAAAACGTCCTCTTGCGAAAGGTCCACCTTGATTGTACGCATTATCTCAGAA
>CAKSDJ010000051.1 GCA_934445015.1 uncultured Eubacteriales bacterium
ATATCAGCCTGAACAAAACTGTAACGCGGATTATTTTCAACGCTTTTAAGATTTTCAAGGTTGCCTGCATAAGTAAGTTTGTCAACATTTATGATTTTTACATCGTCATATTTGTTAAGCATATAGATTACAAAGTTTGAACCTATAAATCCTGCTCCGCCTGTTACTAAGTAAGTTTTCATTTTTTAATCCTCCACTTTTGAAATGTATTCTTTTAAAGCGATTTCCCAATCGCGCATTTCATTACCAACGGTACACTCAAGCGCCAAATTGCGAAGTGACGAATACTCCGGCCTTTTTGTAGGCACATTGAACTTGGCATTATACTCCTCGGTAGTGCAAGGTGTTACCGTGTCACCAAGCCCCGAATATTCTGCAATTTTAACCGCAAAATCATACCACGAACACTCGCCCTCGCCTGTGCAATGATAAATTCCGTATTCATCGGTCACTGCAAGTTTAAGCAAGTGATGCGCCAAATCGTTTGCGTTTGTAGGATTGCCGCGCTGGTCGCAAACAACACCTATGCCGCCGTTTGCGCGTATTACACGGCGAACTGTTTTTACAAAATTTTTACCTATATAACCGTAAAGCCATGAGGTACGCACAACAAATGTTTTTTTGCAAAAAGACATTGCATATTGCTCGCCGAGCGCCTTTGAAGCGCCGTAAACGCTTTGCGGGTCAACCTTGTCCCACTCGCAATAAGGCTTTTTGCCGTTTCCGGCAAAAACATAATCGGTAGAAACATGCACAAGTTTTGCGCCTATGCTATCTGCACAAACCGCAAGATTACGCACCCCGACGGCGTTTACCTTAAAAGCGGTCTCATAATCGCTTTCGCAACCGTCAACATTTGTCATAGCCGCACAGTTTATTATAACATCCGGCTTTTTCAGGGTAACAAAATCGCTTACCGCTTTCATATCCGAAATATCAAGCGTATCAATATCAACTGCAAAAACTTCGGCATTTAAAACAGCCTGCGGTGCGGCGCCTATCTCACTTTTACCGCTTTTTAAAATTGATTGCAATTCGTTGCCGAGTTGACCGTGGCAACCTGTAATCATTATTTTCATTTATCCTTTCCCCTCCACTTATACAAAAATTTAAAGCATGAAATTATATGAATAATTAAATATTTTAAACTTTTTGTGCTTTCGCGTTTCCAGGCGTGTGTAACCGAAACTTGCGGAACAAACACCACCCTGCCGAATTTTTTTGCCCTTATGGTCATATCGGCGTCTTCAAGATACATAAAAAAGCGCTTGTCAAAACCGCCCGATTTTAAGAACACATCTGAGCGTATACCAAAAAAACAGCCGCTGCAAAAATCAATGTCACACGGTTCAGTCACCGCTTTATCTGCCCACACATATTCATCGCGTATTTTATCTGACAATCTGCCGAAAAACAAGCGCTTAAACGTAGGACGATTTTTAGGCAGTTTTTGCTCGCTGCCGTCACAGTTTAAAATTTTAGGCATAGCCATAACAACATCGGGATTTTTTTCAAAAAAATCCACCATATCCGATATCACATCCGAATCTACGGTAATATCCGGATTTATAACAAAGTGATATTTGCCGAGCAATCTGTCAAGCACAACGTTGTGTGCCGCTCCGAAACCTATATTACTTTTATTTTTTATAACAACAGCATCGGTATTGTTTTCTATAAACTCCGCTGTGCCGTCGGCAGAGGCATTATCAATAACATACAGTTTAAGAGGATATTTTTTTGTGTGCTCAATCACGCTTTTGCATGTAACGGGCGCGCGGTCAATATCGTTATACGTAACAACCGACGCCGAAACGGTAATATCCGCGCTCATAAAATGCCCCCCTGCTTATTCACTGTAACAAAACAATAATACCATTTTTTGTATTATTTATCAACATATTTTTTATTTTAAGAAGCCGTTTATTATTTCTTCTTCCGCCTGACTTTGCGTAAGACCGAGCGTCATAAGTTTGATAAGCTGTTCGCCCGCTATTTTGCCGATTGCCGCCTCGTGTATAAGCGATGCGTCAATATGATTTGCGCTTATCTGCGGTATTGCGCTAACACTGGCGTTATCCATAATAATAGCGTCGCATTCGGTGTGTCCGTTGCACAGATTGTTACCGTTGATATTTGAGCGGAACACCTGTGATGAGGTATCGCACGCAACCGAGCGCGATACAACGTTTGTACTGCAATTTGCACCGTTTAAATCAACCGAAAAATCAGTTTCGGCGTGTTGAGTGCCGTTTGTCATAATTTTTTCGTGAATTATAAGCGTTGCGTTATCGGCAAGATTTGCGCGGGTTACACGGGTTGTGTTGTCAATACCTTTTATCTGACTTGTTTCCATTTCCATATATCCGCCGTCATTTATATTGACAATAGTGGTAGGGTTCATATTTCGGCCGCCTTCGCCCTCACCCTCGCCGTAGTGGCGTTCTATATATTTGACCTTTGCGTTTTTACCCACAAAAAAAGTGTGTATACCGTCATGGCGCGATTCTTTGCTGCCGCAGTTGTGTATGCCGCAGCCTGCCATAATGGTAACATCTGCACCTTCGCCTATTATAAAATCGTTATAAACCAAATCGCTTATGCCGGTGTTGCTTATTATAACGGGTATATGCACCGTTTCACCCTTTGTGCCGGGACGTATAATAATATCTATACCAGGTTTGTCGGTTTTTGTGCGGATGTCTATGTTATCGGTTACACGCCTTTCTGCCAAAGCACCGTTTGCTCTTATGTTATATGCACCGTTAGGTGCACCGTCCATATCGGCTATTATTTTAAGCAATTGCTTTTCGGTATTGTTCATTATTTTGCCCCCTTCATATTGCTTGTAAGAACAGGACATGCTGCTTTTGACGAACTTAAAAGCTCGGGTAATATATCCTCGCGTTTTCCGTAAGATTTAAGTTCGCCTGATTTCAGAATTGCAACATTGTCAGCAATATTTAAAATTCGCTCCTGATGAGAAATTATTATGATTGTGCCGCCCAATGTAACATTCATTTTTTCAAAAACATTTATAAGGTTGTTAAAACTCCAAAGGTCTATACCGGCCTCAGGCTCATCAAAAATAGATACTTTTGTGCCGCGTGCAAGCACTGTGGCTATCTCTATACGTTTAAGTTCGCCGCCCGAAAGCGAAGCGTTTACCTCGCGGTTTATATAATCACGTGCGCAAAGACCCACTTGCGACAAATAATCGCAGGCAACCGACATACTTATCTCTTTTTGCGATGCAAGGCGTATCAAATCGTGAACGGTGATTCCCTTAAATCGCACCGGCTGCTGAAAAGCAAAACTTATGCCCTTTTGAGCTCGCTCGGTAATCGACAGATCGGTTATATCTTCGCCGTCAAGCAAAATTTTACCCGAAGTGGGTTTTAAAATACCGGCAATTATTTTTGCAAGAGTTGATTTGCCACCGCCGTTAGGACCTGTTACGGCAAGAAATCCGCTGTCAACATTCATAGTAATATCTTTTAAAATTTCTTTTACGCCGTCCTCATTTTCGGCAGAAAATGATATATTTTTAAGTTGTAGCATTGACATCCTCCATTTACATATATACAATAGGTATTATACATTTTTTATGTCGAAAAAGCAATATTATTATTTACTGAAAGTGTGTATTTATGGTACAATGCTCTTGTATTTTAAAAAATTGAGGTCTTAAAATGAAGATAATCGAAAAACTCACGGTTGAATTTAACTTAAAGCCGTGGCAGACAGAAAATACCGTCAAACTTCTGGACGACGGAAACACCGTACCGTTTATAGCAAGATACCGCAAAGAGGCAACCGGCAGCCTCGACGATCAGGTTTTGCGCGCATTGTCTGAGCGGCTTAATTACTTGCGAAATATGGAACAAACCGTTCAGAAAATCAAAGCGGCAGTTGCCGAGCAAGGCGCTTTAACGGATGAACTGTCGGCATCGCTCGAAAATGCACAGACACTTACCGAACTTGACGATATTTACAGACCGTATAAAAAGAAACGCAAAACACGTGCATCGGCAGCAAAGGAAAAAGGGCTTTTGCCGCTTGCCGATTTAATTTACGCACAAAATCCCGACAGTGCCGAACCACTTGTTCTGGCACGCGATTTTATAAACAAAGACCTTGATGTAAATACTGCAGAAGACGCCTTGCAGGGCGCAAAAGATATTATTGCCGAAAAAATCAGCGATGACGCCGATATACGCAAAAGATTGCGTTTTGTTTGTATGGCGCACGGTATTCTTGAAGTAAAAGCAGCGGCAGAAGACCACGGCGTTTATGAAATGTATGCCGACTTTCGCGAACCGCTTGCCACTGTTGCAAATCACAGAGTGCTTGCAATAAATCGCGGTGAAAAAGAGGGCTTTTTAAAAGTATCGGTAGACTTTGACCGTCAAAAAGCAATGTTTATCATATCTCGCGACCATATTAAAGACGGCTCACCCTGCACAAACACTGTAAAAGAAGCCGCCGAAGACGCATACACACGGCTTATATTTCCGTCGACAGAACGTGAAATGCGTTCTGCACTCACTGAAAAAGCGAGCAAAGACGCCATAAAACTGTTTTCACAAAACCTGCGTCAGTTACTTATGCAACCTCCGGTCAAAGACACGGTTACAATAGGATTGGACCCGGGTTACAGAACAGGCTGCAAGGTTGCTGTTGTTGACGGCACCGGAAAAGTGCTTGATACGGCGATTATTTACCCTGCTCCGCCTCACAGCAAAACGCTTGAAGCAAAAGAAATCATTAAAAACCTTGTTAAAAAATATGATGTTAAAACATTTGCGATAGGCAACGGCACTGCAAGTCATGAAACCGAATGTTTTGCGGCTGAGGTAATTAAAGAAATTGACAACGGATTAAACTATATGGTAGTAAGCGAGGCAGGAGCCAGCGTGTACTCGGCATCAAAACTCGCAGCAGAAGAATTTCCGCAATTTGACGTATCATTGCGCAGCGCGGTATCTATTGCGCGCCGTATGCAGGACCCGCTTGCAGAACTTGTAAAAATAGATCCCAAGGCCATAGGTGTAGGTCAGTATCAGCACGATATGCCTGCCGCCGAGTTGTCGCAGTCGCTTGACGGCGTTGTTGAAGAATGTGTAAATTCGATAGGAGTAGACCTGAATACGGCTTCGGTGCAACTGCTGTCACGCGTTGCGGGCATAAATCAGTCAATTGCCAGAAATATAGTTTTATACCGTGAAAGTAACGGCATTTTCAGTGACAGGTCGCAACTTAAAAAAGTTTCAAAATTAGGTCCTAATGCCTATGAGCAATGTGCAGGATTTTTACGCATAACAGGCGGTAAAAACGCGCTTGATTCCACTGCGGTTCACCCCGAAAGTTACGCCGCCGCAACAAAACTCTTAAAAATTTGCGGATACAGTGAAAATGATATCTCAGCAGAAAAGTCGCTGAATATTACAAAACAGGTTGAAACCAAAGGCGCAGAAAATCTTGCAAACGAGTTAGGTATAGGCGTTCCGACGCTATTGGATATTTCAAAAGAACTTGAAAAGCCTGACCGTGACCCCCGCGATGAATTGCCGAAGCCTATGCTGAGGCACGATGTTATGGGTATTGAAGACCTAAAATCGGGTATGGAACTTACCGGTACCGTACGAAATGTTATTGATTTCGGCGCATTTGTGGATATAGGTGTTCACCAAGACGGGCTTGTTCATATATCGCAGATAAGCGACCGCTTTATAAAACACCCGTCAGAGGTGCTTAAGGTCGGCGATATAGTAACCGTTTGGGTTTTATCAGCAGATGTTTCAAAGAAAAGAATTTCACTTACTATGAGGAAGGATAAGTTATATGAAAAAGAATAATTTAAATGGCAGTCTGATCTTGTGCCTTGCATCGCTGCTTTGGGGTCTTGCGTTTGTTGTGCAAAACCGTGCCGCCGACAAAATACCTCCGTTTGCATTCAATTGCATAAGGTCATTTATAGGCGCCGCATTTTTACTTTGCCTTATGGCGATTATGTCGGTTAAAAACAGGGATTTTGTTATAGTACCGAAAACCATGAATAAAAAATTACTGATTACCGGCAGTGTTGTGTGCGGTACTATGCTTGCAATTTCAACAAACTTTCAACAATTCGGAATTGCCGCATATCCAAACGGTGTACCTATAGAGGCGCGTTCAGGCTTTTTGACGGCGCTTTATGTAATCATTGTGCCTATAATGTCTGTTTTTGTCAGAAAAAAAGTGCCTGCAATTGTTTGGTGTTCGGTAATTGTGGCGCTCGCCGGATTTTATATGCTTTGCCTTTTTGAAGGCGTAAGCGGATTTTATGTTGCGGATATATTGGTGCTTGGCTGCACAGTCGCTTTTTCTTTACATATCATTGTTATTGATAAATACTGCGATTTGATAGGCGGCGTCAGACTTTCGGCTTTTCAGTTTATAGTTTGTGCCGTGCTGTCAGGCGTAATGTCGCTTATATTTGAAAGAGATTTGATAAGTGTTTCAAAAATCGCATCGGTAATACCCGAAGTTTTATATATGGGCGTTGTATCAAGCGGAATAGCATTTACACTTCAAACCGTAGGTCAAAAATATGCCGAACCGGCTGTAGCGTCACTTACTATGAGCCTTGAAAGCGTATTTGCAGCCCTTGGCGGCTGGCTTATAACCGGCAATGCATTAAAGGTTAACGAAATTATAGGTTGTTTGCTTGTTTTTGCAGCAATAGTGCTTGCGCAAGTTCCTGAATTTGCTAAAAAAGGTCACAGGCAATAAAAAACGCGGCATAAATGCCGCACTTTTAACAAACCCCCTGCTTTGACAAAGCAGGGGGTTTTATTCTTAACTTATCATACTTTACCTTTTTAAGGCAATAGCAGCTTTTGCCTTTTCAACAATGTTTACTGCACGGAGTCCGAATTCATCAAGCAATTTAACCGCAGGACCCGAATGACCGAATGTGTCATAAACACCGAGTTTTACAACAGGCACCGGTACGGTTTCGGTAACCACTTCGCTTACGGCAGAACCGAGTCCGCCTATAACCGAATGTTCTTCGGCGGTTACAATTGCACCTGTTTCTTTTGCGGCTTTAATTATTATATCGCGGTCAATCGGCTTAATTGTAGCCATATTGATTATGCGCGCGTTAATGCCTTCATCTTTTAAAAGGTCGTGTGCTTCAAGTGCCTCTTTTACCATAAGGCCTGTTGCAATAACCGTAACGTCTGTACCTTCACGCAACTCGACGCCCTTGCCTATTTCAAATTTATATGTGCTGTCAAATACAACCGGCACTGCAAGTCTGCCGAAACGCATATAAACAGGACCGTCCTGCTCAAATGCCGCTCTTACGGCGAGGCTTGCCTCAACAGCATCGGCCGGATTTATTACGGTCATACCGGGTATTGTTCGCATAAGTGCTATGTCTTCATTGCATTGATGCGTAGCACCGTCTTCACCGACCGAAATGCCGGCGTGCGTAGCGCCTATAATAACGTTAAGATGAGGATAACCTATTGAATTGCGAACCTGTTCAAAAGCACGGCCTGCCGCAAACATAGCAAACGAACTTACAACTACTTTTTTGCCTGTAGCAGCAATACCCGCCGCAATGCTCATCATATTTTGTTCTGCAATACCGCAATCGTAAAATCTGTCGGGAAATGCCTTTTTAAACTTGCCCGTTTGTGTTGCCGCAGCAAGGTCGGCATCCATAACTATAAAATCTTCACGCTCGGTGCCGAGTTCGACAAGCGTTTCACCGAAAGCTGCCCTTGTAGCAACTGTTTTAATATCTGCCATTTTAATTGCCCCCTTAGTTGAGTGCAGCGAGCGCTGCGTTAAGTTCTTCCATAGCAACTGCGTACTGTTCGTCATTTGGTGCCGCACCGTGCCAGTTAACGGCATTTTCCATATACGATACACCCTTGCCTTTAACCGTTTCGGCTATTATTGCTACGGGTTTGTCAACCGTTTTAGCCTCATTAAGTGCCGATTCTATGGCATCAAAATCGTTACCGTCAATAGTAATTGTGTGCCAGCCGAATGCTTCAAACTTTTTGTCTACCGGTTTTGCGGAATTTACCTCGTCTATGGTACCGTCTATTTGCAAATTGTTAAGGTCAATAAACGCAGTGAGGTTTGAAAGTCCTTTATTTGCGGCAAACATCGCTGCCTCCCAAACCTGACCTTCTTCAATTTCACCGTCGCCTAAAATTGTATATACATTATAATTATCACCGAAATGTTTTGATGAAAGCGCCATACCTACCGCAGCAGAAATGCCCTGACCCAACGAGCCTGTCGACATATCGACGCCGGGTATATGTTTCATATCGGGGTGGCCCTGAAGCATATAGCCTATATGGCGCAGATGCAACAGTTCATCGGGCGAAAAATAGCCGCGTTGTGCAAGTGTTGAGTAAAGTGCAGGCGCAGCATGACCCTTTGAAAGCACAAATCTGTCGCGTTTGGGATCTTTGGGATTTTCGGGGTCAACGTTCATTTCTTTAAAATACAGATATGTAAGTATTTCTGCTATAGAAAGCGAACCGCCGGGATGCCCCGACTTTGCCGCATGCACACCCTCAATAATGCCTATGCGCACTTTGCAGGCAATTTTTTCAAGTTGTTTTTTAGTAGTTGAATCCATTTTTTGTTTCCTTTCTTTTTTCGGTGAGATAATCTATAAAATCGGCTACCGCGCCGTTTTTTGCATCACATACTACCATATCGGCAACATTTTTAACTTCATCCGGCGAATTTTTGAGCGCCGCGCCTATATCGGCGTTTTTAATCATTTCAAGGTCGTTGTAATAATCGCCTATTGCAAAACAACAGCTTTTTTTAATATTAAGCATATCGCAAAGCAATTTCAAAGTTGACGCTTTTGACACGCCTTTTGGCACCTGCTCGTAATAATAACGGCGTCTGCCGTCAATAAACGCCGATGTATCTACAAATTGTGAACTGTGCCTGATCTTACAAACCGTATTTTTGACTTTTATTATACCATCGGTGCTTAGGTGCATATAAATGACC
>CAKSDJ010000052.1 GCA_934445015.1 uncultured Eubacteriales bacterium
TATCAAGGGTACCTCTTATAATGTGGTAACGCACACCGGGGAGGTCCTTAACACGTCCGCCACGAATAAGAACAACGCTGTGTTCCTGAAGATTGTGGCCGATACCGGGAATGTATGCCGAAACTTCAATACCGTTTGAAAGACGTACTCTGGCGATTTTACGAAGAGCAGAGTTAGGCTTTTTAGGTGTAGAAGTCTTAACAGCAGTGCATACGCCGCGTTTTTGCGGTGAATCGTTGTCGGTAAGGTTGCGCTTCATTGAGTTGTAGCCCTTTAAAAGTGCAGGAGCCTTAGCCTTTTTTTCAACGGTTTCACGACCGCTACGAACTAATTGGTTAAAGGTAGGCACTATTCACTATCTCCTTTCTTGTTAAATTTGAACATAACGAAACTGCGCACAGTTTCGCACGCTATCATATAATAACACCCTAATACTTATTTGTCAATAAAAAAATTCGGCGGATGTCATATATTTACATATTCGGCACTGTTGCCGTATCCTGTAATCAAGGTCATCAGGTCATCGGCCTTCATCCAGACTGTCGCAGTGTTGTCATTTGGATGTATACCTATTTTATTGCCCGAAAATTCGGTGTCTAAATAAAAATGCACCCTGTGGTCGGTATCGTTCAGAATTCCGAGCGGCGTAACCGAGCCCGGCGTGAGTTTCATTATCGAAAACAAGTCGTCCGGAGAGGCAAAAGACAGCGCGCGCAATCCGTGTTGTCTGCGAAACTCTTTCAGATCAACTCTTTTTACGCCCTTTACCGTTATCAAGTAATAATTGCGTTTTTTGTCATCCCTCACAAAAAGGTTTTTTGCATCCCATTCGGGATACGGCAAGCATACCTCGCCTAATTCATCCATATTAAAAACCGCTTTATGTTCGGTTATCTCATAAGATATATTCCGCTCTGTCAGATATCTGTATGTTTCTGCTTTGTTCATGTTAATCACCTATGATAAACTCAATCAAACAATGTAGGTAAATTTTGATTTTCATAAGAATCAAAACACATAAGTATTTGTTCTTTTGTGCATTTTTCGGTTGCAAGATTATCAGGCAACCCGTTTTTGTCAAACAACCCTACTTCGGTTGTTTCTATATTGTCTTTAAATTCGCCACTCTTATATCTGCACAAAACAAACACCTTAACCACGCCGTAAGCATAGTTTGTGACGTTATGTTTTCGCCAATCCTGAACGGCTATTATTTTTTCCGACTCTACTGTAAAACCGGTTTCCTCTTTTACCTCTTTTTCTGTGTTTGAAGCAACCGACTGATCCACATCGCACCAACCGCCGGGCAACGCCCAGGTGCCGTTATTTTCGTGTACCAAAAGAATTTTATCTTTTATAAATACCGCCGCGCGCGTATCCACTTTAGGTGTCTGATAACCCGTCTCATTGCAAAATAAGCCGTACACCGTATCGGTCGGAATATCTGTTTTAGCCGACATCATTTCGGCAGAGATTTTTCTGAGCTCCTCATAACGTTCTTTATCGTATTTGTCCTTTCCGTATTGAAGGCCTGCCTGTGCAATACTTTGTATACGAACGGCAAATTCTATCCACTTATCAATCATTTTATCAGCACCCTAAATTGAATTTCGATTTTAAAGTCAAATGCTGTTTTATTCTGACCTTATCTTTTTCTTTATGTTTTCAACAGTAAGAGATATTGACCATATTATGCAGGCACCGGCTGCTATCGCCAAAGCGTATTGCAACGTTATGTTTGCATTCTGCCTTGCAGAGTCCCAATTGCGTATAACTGCGTTACTGCAAGCATAATAAAGCGATCTTCCGGGTATAAGCGGTATAACGGATGTGACAAAAAACAGTGTTGCAGGCGCTTTTTTTATGCGTGCTGCAAATTCACTGTATACCGCAGTAAATGCCGACGCCACAAGGCAGGCAATAAGTATATTGTCACACTTGTTATCGCAAACAAGAAACAACCCCCAACTTAAAAATCCGCCCAATGCTGCCTCAAAATAATAACTCTTTTTAAGTCCGAAAACCATAGCAAATCCAAGCGAGCCCACCGCCGCCGTAACCAACTGGATTATTATTTCTTTAACGCTCATACAAACATAGCCCCCGTAATAAAGATAGCAAGCATAAATCCCACAGCAAGGCCTGCCGCCCACAAAAGACTTTCAATAAGCCTGAACAATCCCGAAATAGTATCGCCGACAAGCAGATCTCTTATTGCGTTAGTAAAGGCAACGCCCGGTATAAGCAACATTATGTCGCCGGCAATTATATTGTCGGCACTGATTTTCGGAATAATATTTGCCGAAACGCAAATAATCATACCCACAACAAAAGAACATACTATGTTAAAAATTATATTATTCGGAAATATGTCCGCAAGCTTTTTTTGAAACAAACAAATTAACAATGCAAAAACCACTGCGGCAATTCCGTCAAAAATACTGCCGCCGAAAAATATTGAAAATGCACCCGCCGCAAGCACGGAACCCAAATAGAACTTAACCGGATTTACCGGTTTTTGGCATTTTAATATCTCTGTTTCAAGCTGCTCAACAGGCATAGGGTCTTTACAGCATTTTCGGCTTAACGCATTAAGGTTCTCAATCTGCCACAGTTTATTGCTTCCCGATTTATCAACACGGCGACTCTCTGTTATAAGATTTCCGTCATTAAACTTCATTGTAACTACAATGCTTGCAGTAATAACAAGCACATTTGTTTCAACTGCACCGTAAGCCTTGCCCATAAGCGACAAAGTGTTCTCAACACGGTTTACTTCACCGCCCGAACAAAGCATCAGTTTCCCCATATCAAGTAACAAATGCAGAAGTTTGTATTCTTCTCCCTTTGTAAGCGTCATAATTTCACCTTCCCAATCAATAGATAATCTATCATATTTTTTGATTGAATTCAAGACGATTTTATAACATAGTTTTAACATTTCGAATTATTGTTATATATTAACAAGCAAAAAGCGAAGGCGGTAAAAAAACCGTCTTCGCCTTTTTAATATGCTTTGATTAAATTTATCAGTACATTCCGCCCTGTGCGGCAGCAGCGGCTGCGGCTGCATTTGCGGCGGCAGCATCTTCGGGTTTATCTGCAACAAGGCTTTCTGTGGTAAGAACCATTGCTGCAACAGACGCTGCATTTTCAAGCGCAGAACGCGTAACCTTTGTCGGGTCAACAATACCTGCGTCTATCATATCTGTGTATACCTCGTTGTAAGCATCAAAACCGTAATTTACTTTTCCGCTTGATAAAATCTTATCTATTATTACAGAACCCTCGATGCCTGCATTGTACGCAATCTGGCGGATAGGTGCTTCCAAAGATTTAAGAACTATGTTAACACCTGTTTTTTCATCACCTGCAGCATTCTCGGCAAGTTTTGCCACTGCGGGTATGGCGTTAAGCAGAGCTACGCCGCCGCCTGCAACAATGCCCTCTTCAACTGCGGCTCTTGTTGCCGAAAGTGCGTCTTCAATGCGAAGTTTTTTATCTTTCATTTCAATTTCGGTAGCAGCGCCTACTTTTATAACCGCAACACCGCCTGCAAGTTTTGCAAGACGTTCCTGCAACTTTTCACGGTCAAAATCCGATGTAGTAACGGCTATTTCATTTCTGATTTGCGCTACACGGTCTTTAATTGCTGTTTTATCGCCGGCACCGTCAACTATTACGGTGTTTTCTTTTGTTACTTTTACCTGACGTGCGCGACCAAGCTGCTCAACGCTTGCGTCTTTGAGTTCAAGACCGAGTTCTTCGGTTATGACCTCACCGCCTGTAAGAATTGCAATATCGCGAAGCATCTCTTTACGTCTGTCACCAAAGCCCGGTGCTTTAACGGCAACACATGTAAACGTGCCGCGAAGTTTATTGACAATAAGGGTAGAAAGCGCTTCACCCTCAATATCCTCGGCAATTATTACAAGCTTTTTGCCCGACTGAACGATCTGTTCAAGAAGCGGTAAAATCTCCTGAATGTTAGAAATCTTCTTATCTGTAATAAGAATATATGCGTCATCGATAACCGCTTCCATTTTGTCTGTATCGGTTACCATATAAGGTGTTATATAACCACGGTCAAACTGCATACCCTCAACAACTTCAGAGTATGTTTCTGCTGTTTTTGATTCCTCAACGGTAATTACACCGTCGGCAGAAACCTTTTCCATAGCCTCGGCAATAAGTTTGCCTATTACTTCATCGCCCGAAGATACGGTTGCAACTCGTGCTATATCAGCACTGCCGGATACCTTTTTAGAATTTTTAACTATTGTATCAATAGCGGTGTCTACCGCAGATTTTATTCCTTTTTTAACAACCATCGGGTTTGCGCCTGCGGCAACGTTTTTCATACCCTCGCCTATAAGCGCCTGTGCAAGAACGGTAGCGGTTGTAGTACCGTCGCCCGCAGCATCATTTGTTTTAACCGAAACTTCTTTTACAAGTTGTGCGCCCATATTTTCAAAAGCGTCTTCAAGTTCAATCTCTTTAGCTATAGTCACACCGTCGTTTGTAATAAGCGGTGAACCGTACTTTTTATCAAGAACAACGTTTCTGCCTTTAGGACCCAAAGTTACCTTAACGGCGTTTGCAAGTTTATCAACACCGGTCTGGAGCGACTTGCGTGCCTCTTCACCAAAAATAATGTTTTTTGCCATAGTAAAAACCTCCCTTAATTACTCTACAACGGCAAGTATGTCGGAAATATGAAGAACAGTATATTCTTCATTGTCAATCTTAATGTCGGTGCCTGAATATTTAGCGGCTATCACCTTATCGCCGGGTTTTACGGTCATTACAACTTCTTTGCCGTCTACAAGACCACCTGGGCCTACCGCCACAACCTCTGCAATCTGAGGTTTTTCTTTTGAAGCGGATGTAAGAACAATGCCGCTTTTAGTTGTTTCCTCCGCTGCTGTTGCCTTTATGACAACATTGTCAGCCAATGGTTTGATTGTCATAATAAAACTCCCTTTTACTGCTTTGCAGTTATTTTACAAATACTTATTATAGCCAATATTTTCTAAAAGTCAAGTAAAGTCAAAAAACTTTAAACATTTGTTAACATTTTGTTTTTAACGTGGGTCGGAACAATGAATTTCACGCCTTTTTTGACAAGTTCGAATTTCATATTCGTCACCTCAATTATTTCACCGTCAAGATTTACGGGTATAGGTTTTGACGCACTGAATTCCATACTTGCACAGTTTTTCAAAGTACAATAATCAAGTATTTTGTGTTCGCCGTTTTTATACAGCGAAAGAAATTTCGGTATTTTTAGCCGCGGTATGCAGTTAACAAGGGTAAAATCCAACTTGTTATCATACGGCACGGCATTCGGCGCGCCTTTATATCCGCCGCCGTAGTACGGGGCGTTTGCAATAACCGCAAAAAGGCAATCCGTTAATTCGGGTTTTGCGCCGTCAACCGATATGTTTGCCGTAATGCCGAGTTTTTTGCTTAAAAAAGTTTTAACTATTGCAAGCGTGTATGCAAATGACCCGGTCACTAAGGGCCAGCGCTTAAAAATGTTCATATCGCGCGCTACAACCGCGTCCATACCCACCGAACAACCGTTAAGGCAATAACAATCACCGGCTTTTATAAGATCCATTTCAACCGAATTGCCGTCAACCTGTGCCGATATATCAAAAAACTCATTTTTAAAATCAAAGAACTTTAAAAAATCATTTGCGGACCCACACGGAATTACGCCGAGTTCTACGTTATCGTAACCTACGACACCATTCAGAACTTCGAAAACGGTTCCCTCTCCGCCGCAGGCA
The DNA here is from genome assembly GCA_934445015.1 of uncultured Eubacteriales bacterium. Taxonomy (GTDB): domain Bacteria; phylum Bacillota; class Clostridia; order Oscillospirales; family Acutalibacteraceae; genus UBA737. The sequence goes on from CAKSDJ010000052.1 coordinate 5,796, forward strand.
AAAATGCGCAATCTGTCGCCTGTTTCGGCCTCCGATTCGGCAGAAAGTTTTGCATCGCCGGCAGATTTTGTAATATGTATTTTGTATTCGATTTCCTTGTCTTTAAAATAATCTTCTATTGAAGATATTATACCGTCCTGCAAGTTGCCTTTTCCGGCAGTCGGGTTAATATAAAAAACATATCTCATTTTTGTATCCTCTGTTATTTGCTTTTAAAATACATAAACAACTGGCACTTTATCATACCGTTGTAAAGTTTACGGCGCTTGTCGGCAACCGAGCCGAAAAATTTTTCAAATTCATCGTGCGGACTTATTATAAAGTATTTTTTACCTTTTGACCTGTCAAAACGCTTACCCATTATGCCGTACAGTTTTTCGGCGTCTGCAACATCAAGCATACGTTCGCCGTACGGCGGATTTGTTATAACCGTGAATCTCTCGTCCGTTGCCGAGAAATCCTTTATATCGCCTATTGCTGCCTTAACATACTTTTCTACACCTGCTTTTTTGGCGTTTGCAAGTGTAAGTTCTACGCAGGCAGGGTCTATATCATATCCCATTGCCATAAAATCAATATTCTTGATTATCAGATCCTGAGCGCGCATACGTTCTTGCTGCCAGGCGGTCTTTGGCATAAAACCAAAGCGCTCTGCCGCAAAAAAACGTCTTAAACCGGGGGCTGTTTTTGTTGCCATCAGTGCCGATTCTATAAGCAATGTTCCGCTGCCGCAAAACGGGTCGTAAAGTTTTGTGTCGGGGTATATACGTGCAAGGTCACACATTGCGGCGGCTAATGTTTCTTTTAGAGGAGCGTCGTTTGAATTCCGGCGGTATCCCCTTTTGTGGAGCCCTTCACCCGAAGTATCAATAGTTACGGTTACATTATCTTTTATTATTGTAAATCTTATTTTGTATTCGGCTCCGGTTTCCTGAAACCAGTTAATTTTATACTTTGCCGAAAGTCTGTCTACAATTGCTTTTTTTATAATGGACTGGCAATCCGGAATGCTGTGAAGAACCGAATTTATACTTGAACCGTTTACCGGAAAAGCATCCTTTTCACCTATAAAATCCTCCCACGGTAAAGACTTAACGCCGTCAAACAGCTGCGTAAACGTGGTGGCGGTAAATTGCCCCATATTTATCAGTATGCGTTCGGCAAAGCGCGAATTTATATTTGCCCGGGCCAGCATGTTAAAATCTCCCGAAAGCAATACCCTGCCGTTTTCTGTGGTAATATCGGTAAAACCCATGCGTTTAAATTCATCGGCGACAATACTCTCTACCCCGAAAAGACAGGGTGCAATCATTTTTATGTTTTCCATATTTTATATCTCCGTAGTTATATGACGTGTGACATGACAACCGATATTAACGGCAACCGGCAAACCTGCTATGTGCGTCGGTGCAGTTTCAATATTTACCGCAAACGCCGTTGTTTCGCCGCCGAAACCCTGAGGTCCTATATCAAGTTCATTTATTTTTTCAATTAATTCCGTTTCAAGCTGTGCATAAAAAGGATTGCTGTGTCTTAAATTTATATCCCGACAAAGCGCTTTTTTTGAAAGATATGCACATTGCTCAAAATCGCCGCCTATTCCTACTCCTACAACCATAGGCGGACATGGATTATTCGACGCTTTTTTTACAATTTCAAGCACAGCGTCAACAACCCCCTGCCTTCCGGCTGCCGGCGTTAACATTCTTATTCCGCTCATATTTTCACTGCCGAACCCTTTTGGAGCAACCGTAATTTTAATACTGTCGCCCGATACTATATCGGTGTGAATTACAGCAGGTGTGTTATCGCCGGTGTTTACACGCAAAAGCGGATCTTCAACAACCGATTTTCGAAGTAATCCGTTTATATAACCCCTGCTTACTCCCGCGTTTACCGCTTCTGCCAGGTCACCGCCGACTATGTGGACATCCTGTCCTATTTCCAAAAACACCACTGCCATTCCGGTATCCTGACAAATAGGTATATCATAATGTTTTGCGGCTTCAAGATTTTTTTCCAGGTCGGCGAGCACTTCTGCCGCCAATTGATTTTTTTCGATTTTTGCACAACGGTGTAAACACGTTTCTATATCGTTTGGCAACTCTTTGTTCGCTTTAATGCAAAGTTTTTCTATTGCCTCGGTTATTGCAATCGCATTTATTTCTCTCATCTTAAAATCCTCATTACAAATCTTAAAAAACAAAGGCAGTTTCCGCCATTTTACACGGTGGAATCTGCCTGTGACCTATCTTGCGCCGTTGCCGCGTTTTGTGCGTTTTGCCTCGGGATTTTTTCGCTTGAGGTCAGAAAATTTTTCATCGCTTGTTTGTTTAAAACGATTCATCATTTCCTCAAAACTTGCATGTTCGCTTTTTTGCGGAGTCCACGTATATGTCGAATCTATCTCATGACATTTCGGCGGATTCGATCTGCGTTCGCGGCGTCCGTTTTCGGAATACGGCTTTTTTTCGGGCGGTAAAGCACGCTTTATACTCAGTGAAATTTTACCGTCCTCACCGATATTTAAAATTTTCATTTTAACAACGTCATTTTCTTTAACGTGTTCGTTTATATCGTTAACATACTCTCTTGCCACTTCGGAGATATGTACCATACCCGACTTGCCGTCACCGATATCCGCAAAAACACCAAATGAGGTGATTGCAGTGATTTTTCCCTCAACAATGTCGCCGACCTTAAAGTCCATAAATTTAAAAAGTCCCCCTAATTACCTGAAATGTCAATATATATTTCTTCATTTGAATAAACGTACCCAAGTCTTTCACGGGCCGCTTTTTCTATTATAGCAGCGTGCGAATCACTGTCAAGCAAAGTTTTCAGCTCTTTGGTTTCCAACTTTAATGAATCACGCTGTTTTTCATATTCTGCAAGTTTTGCGCGGCTCTCAGC
>CAKSDJ010000053.1 GCA_934445015.1 uncultured Eubacteriales bacterium
CCGATAATAGTATCGACCAACAAGTACCCGTCATTATTGACAGGCTGAATTTTTATATTGAGTTTATCGGATAATTCTTCAAGGGTAATGCTGTCGAGGAACATATCGCCCTCTGCTCTCAGCATACTTGAAGGTATGAGCAATGTTTCACCCAAATCAGCATTTTTTAACTGATCGTATATATCGGTTGCGGTAATCAGACCCGAAACCGTAATTTTGTCGCCGAAAAAATTGTTCTTTATCGGATAGACATTACATTTAAGCCCGATGCACTTTTTTTCACAACCATCGGCGATTTCACGGATAAGAGGATATGCGCTGACACCTGTTGCAATTGAAATTTTACGTACAGCCGTTTTGGTGTCAGTTTCACTCAAAGCACTTTCAGCCTCGGATTTTAACAGCGCCCACAGACCTACACCGCTTTCAAGTTGTAGAAAATCGCCGTAAAATGATGCCGGAGGGATCTCTCTGCCTGCTAAAAGGTAAAATTCATCCGAGCCGTAAATGCGCCTGTTGCCGTATTTTTCTAACGCTATTGCGGCATATTTATCGATAATATCGAGCACATTGCCGGCGGTTACCTTATTAAAAGGTTCAAGTTTTGCAAGGCCTTCGCGGTATTTTGTAAGTCCTACGGGAACGGCAGCCACACACTCCATATTTTCAAGTTTAAGCAAATCGTTTAACGTGCGCTCTAACTCTGCGCCGTCATTAAAACCGGGACAAAGAACAAGCTGGCTGTTCATCTTAATGCCGGCCTCATTAAAACGTTTTATTACCTGAAGCGCATTTCCTGCATTTTTGTTTGTCATCATTTTTACGCGCAATTCAGGATTGGTAGTATGAACCGATATATTTATCGGACTTATGTGCATTTTAATGATGCGTTCAATTTCATGCTCGGTAATGTTGGTAAGGGTTATATAATTACCGAACAAAAAAGAAAGCCGTGAATCATCATCTTTAAAATACAGGCTTTTACGAAGGCCCTTGGGCAATTGATCAATGAAGCAGAAAATGCACTTATTTTTGCACGAATGTTTTTGGTCCATAAGATAGGTATCAAAAATCAGACCCAATTCATCATATTCGCCCTTTTTAATTTTAATTTTTTTGGTCTTGCCCTTTGAATTGATAATTTCAATCGTAACTTTTTCATTATTTTGGTAAAAACGGTAGTCAAGCACATCCATTATCAGGTTGCCGTTGAGGGATACAAGCGTATCACCGGGTTTAATTTTTGCTTTGTAGGCACAACTGCCTTTTTCAACATCGCCGATAATAACGGACATTGCTTCACCGCCTTTACTACATTTTATAACATATTACAGAAAAAAACAAGAGGAGGAATTGATGTTCCTCCTCTCAGTAATTTAAAAATTACTCTGCAACCTTGATAACTTCACGGCCGTTATACTTACCGCAAGCAGGGCAAATTCTATGGGGACGCTTATATTCGCCGCAATCCGGACATCTTACCAATGCGGGTGCAGTCAGTTTCCACAGATTGTTTCTTCTTTTGTCTCTTCTTGCTTTTGATGTTTTTCTCTTCGGTACTGCCATTCTCAGCACCTCCTTAACTTAGTTGATTATAAAAGAATTAGTTATCCAGTAATTCCAAAAGTTTACTCAGGCGAGGATCAGGTTCATTGTGAGTACAACCGCAATCGCCCTCGTTCAAGTTTTTGCCGCATTTGCTGCAAATACCTTTACAGTCATCTTTACACAAATGTTTACTTGGCAAATCCAAAATGACCTCAGAATACACAAACTCGTCCACATCAAATTTCATATCGGGAACAATGATAATAGTGTCACTTTCCTGTCTCTCAATAGCAGTGGCAAGCATTTTATCAATATTAACGATATGTTTGTGTACCGCCATGGTGACACAACGGTCACACGGTGCAGAAAATTCATACTCGATTGATAATTTAAGCGAAACAACGCTTGCCTTGTTTGAAACCGAACCGCTGACTGATACGGGGCTTTTGAGCGGAAAATCACCCATATATTCAACGCTGCTCATATCAAGCGTGTAATCTATCGGCAAAACCGAATTTTCATTCGCAAAGATGCGTTTCAGATCAAGTACCATAATGCACCCCACAATATGACCCTAAGTCACGAAATATATTATATATTTATGCTACCCTTTTGTCAAGCACTTATTTACATATTTTTTCATAAAAACTTATACAAAACGCCGACAAAGCGATTGACAATTATGCTTAAAAAAGATATAATTGAAAAAATATATTTATATGAGGGGACGGCAATATATGGCTTATTATTTTAAGGAAACATCACACACATTTAACGAATATCTTTTGGTGCCCGGTTATTCGTCATCAGACTGCATACCGGTAAATGTATCGTTAAAAACTCCGCTTGTCAGATTTAAAAAGGGTGAAGAACCGTCGATCACTATGAATATACCTATGGTATCGGCGATAATGCAATCGGTATCAGGTGATAAACTTGCCGTAGCACTTGCGCGTGAAGGCGGAGTGTCATTTATATACGGCTCGCAATCAATTGAGGACGAGGCGGCTATGGTGACGCGTGCCAAATCATATAAAGCAGGTTTTGTTGTAAGCGATTCAAACGTCTCGCTTGACAGCACGCTTAAAGACATACTCGATCTGAAAGAAAAAAACGGTCACTCAACCGTTGCCGTTACATCTGACGGAACATCAAACGGTAAGCTGCTGGGTATTGTTACAAGCCGTGATTACCGTGTAAGCCGTATGGATAAAAGCACAAAAGTCAGTGAATTTATGACTCCTCTTGAAAAATTGGTTACAGGCGATGAAAACACAACTTTAAAACAGGCAAACGATATTATTTGGGATCATAAACTCAATTCATTGCCGATCGTAGATGAAAACGGCAAACTTAAATACTTTGTTTTCAGAAAGGACTATGACGCACACAAGGAAAATCCCGACGAGTTATTGGACGCGCATAAACGTTATGTAGTAGGCGCAGGTATAAATACACGTGACTATGCAGAGAGGGTTCCCGCACTTTTAAATGCCGGTGCAGATGTGCTGTGTATCGATTCTTCTGAAGGCTTCAGTGAATGGCAAAAACTTACGATTGAATGGGTACGCAAAAACTACGGTGAAAGCGTTAAGGTAGGCGCCGGTAACGTTGTAGATGCCGACGGTTTCAGATTTCTTGCGGAATGCGGCGCCGATTTTATCAAAGTCGGTATCGGCGGCGGTTCTATATGTATAACACGCGAAACAAAAGGAATAGGCCGCGGACAAGCCACCGCACTTATTGAAGTTTGCAAAGCGCGCGACGAATACTATAAGGAAACAGGTGTTTACGTGCCCGTTTGTTCTGACGGCGGTATTGTTCACGACCATCATATCACCCTTTCACTTGCTATGGGTGCGGATTTTGTTATGCTGGGCAGATATTTTGCGCGGTTTGACGAGAGCCCGTCAAATAAAGTTAATCTGAACGGTATATATTATAAGGAGTATTGGGGTGAAGGTTCTGCCAGAGCCCGAAATTGGCAACGTTATGACTTAGGCGGTGATAAAAAGCTCTCATTTGAAGAGGGTGTTGATTCTTATGTGCCGTATGCCGGTGCGCTTAAAGACAACGTTGCACTGTCGCTAAGCAAGGTAAAATCAACGATGTGCAACTGCGGTGCGCTCAGCCTGCCGGAATTCCGTGACAAAGCGAAACTTACGCTTGTGTCGGCAACAAGTATTGTTGAGGGCGGCGCACACGATGTAATTCAAAAGGAAACATCGCTCGGCACAATTAAGTAATTCCGATTTTTATTAAAACACAAAAGTCCCGACTACATAGTCGGGACTTTATGTATTTATACGTTCTGTTTTTTTATACCGAAAATCATTCTTAAAAAACCGCTGAAAATTTTAGGACTTTTGATAAGTACAACTTTCATAAAATTACCCCCATCAATGCCTGCTGCATGATAAACCGAGTATTATTACCCACAGAGCAAGCACCGCTATCAAAAATCGCGGAGGGCAAAAGCAGCTGATAAGCAACCCGATAGCAAAAGTTATTGCTATAACGCCTTTATTACCGTTGTTACATTTTCTACGCATTTTTATCCCTCCGTTATTACATAATAAGCAAAACGGAATAAAATGTTACAAAAAACGTAAATTAAGAGTGTTTTTTTAATTTTCCTGATTAACAAGGCCTTTTTGTTTAATCAGCCGTGCCAGATAAACAGCCGGTGTGTCTAACAAACTTGTAAATATGTATATTACATAACTTGACATCATTACGGATAACAAGGTTTTGGTATCGTACCAGCCGGCAAAGGAAACTGTAGTAAAAATCACCGTGTTTATAATTTGTGATATAAGTGTTGAACCGTTATTTCTTAACCATAAAAAGCCTTTGCTGTCGCCTGTTTTGCGCTCGGTAAAATTCCACCATTTATGATAAAGCCATACGTCAAATCTTTGTGACACGACATAACCTATAAAACTGCCCAGAAGCAATCGCGGCGTTGTTGAAAAGATTGCGTTTATATGCTCGCTTGCCCAATCGTTATTTGCAGGTGTATAAAGCAGCCAATACTGTGTAAATATCAGCATAACGGCTGATGTGAACACGCCGAGCCATACTGCCCGTGCAGCGCTTTTTTTGCCCTCGTTTTCACTTAAAATATCTGTTATAAGATAAGTTGAAGCAAACGTAACGTTACCGAGTGTTTGCTGCATACCGAAACCGTCTATCAGCATTAAAACCTCAATATTTGCAAGTATTGTAGCGATGGCGGTCATAACGTACATACCCGTTTTTCCGAAAATGCGGTACGCTAAAACAACTGTTCCGTATATAATAATCACTGAAGCTAAAAGTAATAATTCGTTTTTCATATAAATCCCCCGTTTTAGGGCAAAAAACGCGCACCAAACCTATGGTGCGCGTTAAATATAAGCCCATAGTTTTGTTTTAAGACAGGATGGTTTCGAACTGTCTTGTTAAGATAAGTTTTTATTTGACAACAATGTTTACAAGGCGTTTTGGAACGTATAATTCCTTAATTACGGTCTTGCCCGAAATTTCTGCCGCTACATTCTCATTATCTTTTGCCAGTGAAATTGCATCGGAATTTGAAATATCGACAGGAACGTTAATTCTCGCCTTGATTTTGCCGTTTACCTGAACGGCAATTTCTACCGTAGAATCCACACATTTACTCTCATCAAATGCAGGCCAGCTTGACTGATTGAGCATTCCGTCAAATCCGGCAACAGACCAGAGTTCCTCGGTAATATGAGGCGCAAACGGATTAAGAAGCGTTATATACGTTTTAAACTCAGCCCTGTTAATACTGCCGGTTGCGGTTATTGCATTAAGCAGACCCATAAGAGCGGCGATTGCGGTATTCATTTTAAGGTTTTCAATATCTTCGGTGACCTTTTTAATTGTTTTGTGGATTTCGGATTCAATTTCTTTGCGGTAGGAATCGCCCTCAACCAATATATCCTGCAAAGCAAACACCTTATCAAGAAAACGCTTGCTGCCCTTTATTGAAGACTGACTCCAGGGTGCCGCTTTTTCAAAATCGCCTATAAACATTTCGTATACACGCATTGTATCGGCGCCGTAATCACGGATAATCTCATCGGGATTTACCACATTGCCGCGGCTTTTAGACATTTTTTCGCCGTTTTCACCCAAAATCATACCGTGACTTGTTCGTTTGGCGTAGGGCTCTTTACACGGCACAACACCTATATCATATAAGAATAGATGCCAAAAACGACTGTAAAGCAAATGCAAGGTTGTATGCTCCATACCGCCGTTATACCAATCAACCGGTTCCCAATACTCAAGTGCCTCTTTGCTTGCGATTGCATTGCTGTTGTGCGGGTCGCAATAGCGTAAAAAGTACCACGAAGAACCTGCCCACTGAGGCATTGTATCGGTTTCACGGGTTGCTTTTCCGCCGCAGTGCGGACAGGTTATATTTACCCAATCGGTCATTTTTGCAAGCGGAGACTCACCGTTATCGGTAGGCTCATAAGAATCAACATTTGGAAGCATTAACGGAAGCTCGCTTTCGGGCAGCGGAACATAGCCGCATTTTTCGCAATACACCATAGGTATGGGTTCGCCCCAATATCTTTGACGTGAGAAAACCCAATCGCGGAGTTTGTAATTTGTTTTGCGACTGCCGAGTCCTTTTTCGGCAAGCCACTGCTGAATTTTAAGTTTTGCTTCTTCAACGGTAAGGCCGTTAAGAAAATCGGAATTCACCATAACACCGGTATTGCAATCGGTGAAAGCTTCTTTTTCAACATTGCCGCCTGCGACAACCTCAATAATAGGCAGACCGAACTTTTTGGCGAACTCCCAGTCACGGGTATCGTGTGCAGGAACAGCCATAATAGCGCCGGTGCCGTAAGAAATCAAAACGTAGTCGGATATAAAAATAGGAATTTCTTTATTGTTGACCGGATTTATCGCCGCTATGCCGTCTAACCTTACGCCGGTTTTATCCTTTGCAAGTTCGGTGCGTTCAAAGTCGGATTTTTTAGCAGCTTCCTGTTTGTATGCCAAAACTTCATCATAATTTTTAATTTTATCTGCCCATTTTTCAATCAAGGGGTGTTCCGGAGATAACACAGCGTAAGTTGCGCCGAAAAGCGTATCGGCTCTTGTAGTAAAGACTTCAAAACTGTCTTCGGCGGTTGTGCCAAACTTAACAAGTGTGCCGTATGAACGGCCGATCCAGTTGCGTTGCTGCGTTTTTACGCGTTCAATAAAATCAACATCATCAAGTCCGTCAAGTAATTTTTCGGCATAATCGGTTATTTTGAGCATCCATTGGCTTTTTTCTTTATGGATAACCTCACTGCCGCAGCGCTCGCAAACGCCGTTAACGACCTCCTCATTTGCAAGAACACACTTGCAGGAAGTACACCAGTTAACAGACATTTTCTTTTTATATGCAAGTCCCTTTTTATAAAGCTGAAGGAATATCCACTGGGTCCATTTATAATACTCGGGGTCTGTTGTATTTATCTCGCGGTCCCAATCAAATGAAAATCCGAGTGATTTTAACTGCCTTTTAAAGTTGGCAATGTTATTTTTGGTGACCTCTGCCGGATGAATATGATTTTTAATTGCAAAATTTTCTGTGGGGAGTCCGAAGGCGTCCCATCCCATAGGATAAAGCACGTTATAACCCTGCAGACGTTTTTTACGGGCAACAATATCAATTGCCGTGTATGAACGCGGGTGTCCTACGTGAAGTCCCTGACCCGACGGATAAGGAAATTCAACCAAACCGTAAAATTTTGGTAAGGTATAATCGTCTTTTGCGGCAAATGTTTTGTTTTCATCCCATATTTGCTGCCATTTTTTTTCAATCTCTGAATAATTGTATTTCATTTAATCGCCCTCTGCCTCATCAAGAATTGTTTCAAGATTGATTTCACTGCCGTCTTTCCAGATGCTGTCAAGACTGTAAAATTCACGCTGTTCAGGTGTGAATATATGAACTATTACCGAGTTGTAATCGAGCACAATCCAACCTGTAGTTTTGCCCTCAATGTGATGCGGTGTTACGGATTGCTCCTTTAATTTTTCTTCAACCTCATCGGCAAGTGCGCGGACATGAGTTGAAGAAGTAGCGGAAGCAATGACGAAATAGTCGGTCAAAGTTGTAAGATTATCGATTTTGAGCACATTTATTTTACGTGCCTTTTTATTGTTTAATGCGTTTGCGGCAATTTTTAAAATTGATTCGGTATTCATCAATTCAGACTTCCTTTCAAAGTGTTTTCGTTATAAGCCATTACCGTATCAAGATGCAGCGGTTTTTCAATTTCTACCAAATCTTTGATTGTATATGAAAGCGCGTAATTCATTGCGGTTTCTATTGAAATATCAACTTTTTGGCGCATAATTTCAACATCGTCATAATCGCGGTCGGCAGATGTGAAATCGGCAAGATAAAGAATTTTTTCAAGCAAGGACATACCTGCCCGTGCGGTGGTATGGTATCGCACTGCGGTTATAACTTCACTATCGTTTATGCCTAAAATATGCTGTATATAAGCAGCGCCGGATATTGCGTGCCACAGTTTTTCGGCATTTTTTTCGACATCGTTAAGCATTATACCAAAGTTATTGAATATATTCAAGTGTTCTTCTGCAGTTGCATTTTTAGTTATGTCGTGCAAAAGACCGCAGAGATATGCTTTTTCTGAATCGCAGCCGTATTTTACTGCAAGACGCCGCGCCTCATCTGCAACGCACAGCGAGTGATTATATCTTTTAGGGGTCAGGCGTTCTTTTAAAATATTTTTATATTTGTTATAGTCGTATTTTTCAAGCATTGTATATTCCCTTATTTTTAATATATTGATATACCTTTTCAGGTAACAGTTCACGATGCATATTGCCCCGAAGCAAGGTAGAAGAAATATCGGCAATTTCCTTATCTGCGACAATGATTTGAGCGCCGTAGTTTTGCATACGTTTAAGA
>CAKSDJ010000054.1 GCA_934445015.1 uncultured Eubacteriales bacterium
GTCTTTAAAAATGTGATAACCGTCAGTTGCTATTATTGTTGCATCAACAATATTCTGAAGTGTAATTTTATCGTATTTACCCTCGACAACTATTGCTTGATTTAGCTTAATCAATTGATTCACCTTTTGCAATAATATATATAAGTTTTATTGTAAGTTGTTCAAGCACACACCGTGCGTCTGTTCCGAATGTTTTAAGTGCTTTATCAGCCTCTGTTATACAATTTAAACTTAGTTGCAACTTTTCGGCATTGAATTTTTTAACGTTCTGTGATGCCCGATCTATTAAAAACTGTCTGTTTTTAGGATAAGAAAAATCCTTTGCAATGTCAATATTTTTAACACCTGATTTTTCAGCCGTATAAACGCGATGCATATCTATGTACGAAGATGATACGTTGTAAAGAATAGCCATTGGATCAATTCGCATAAACAGCATATTGTCAAGCAATTTAATGGCATTTGATACATTGCCGGCAAAAATCTGCTTTGCAAAATCGTAAACAGATGCATCAATCGTTTTTACCGATACAGCATCAACTGTTTCTTTGGATATTTCACCCGAGTTCTCATAAGCACAAAGTTTTTCGAGTTCATTTTGCAGCGTAAAAAGATCATTGCCCGAAACTTCAATAAGATACCGTGCAGTTTGGTCACTTAAACGACAGCCTCTTTTAGCTGCACCTGCAGTCAGCATTTTTGCAAGCATTGCTGCGCTGCGGTGATTTATTTCGGCGCATTTTCCGCCGGATTTATTTACTGTATCCGCTAACTTTTTTGCCAAAGGACTTTTTTTGATTTCAAAATCAACACTGTCAAAGTGTATTATTAAAACACAGGTGTTGCCGACATCCTCAATCAATGCACACAACCTGTTAAAATTATTTTTATCGGTATGCAGATAATCATAATCGGTAAGTAAAACGCTTTTTTTATCCGCCATCATAGGATACTGATTTACAGCGTCAAAAACCTCCTGTAAATCGATATCACCCTCAAATTTCTGCTTATTAAAAAACGGGTCGCCGTCAGACGTTTTTTCAGCGAGCAAATCTTTATAGTAATTTTTTAAATAAGAATCATCACCGTAAATCATATATACGGGGGCAAAATTTTCGGTAGATATGTCTTTTTTTAAATCATCCTCATAAATGAACGGCATCTAAAAATCACGTCTTTTCTTGCTGAAATTATAAAAATACATAAAAGCGATAATTGCAAATATAACAGCGGCAAAAATCAGGTAGGAATTCTGCGGAAGTATGGCTATTGTAACAGGGATTTTTGAAATTTTATTTATGATAAAAACAATATACGTTGCAAAAATTTTAGCCGCACCGAATACACAATTGCTTAAAATGTTCAAAATTGGAATCACGGATAAAATTATGCCCGAAATATTCAATACAAGTACCAACGTAACAGCATAAGTTATAAGCAGATTTGTAACCGGTGATATTAACGAAACATATCCGAACTCTTTAACCGCTATCGGCATGGTAAAGATCATAGCAAATACCGAAACCGAAACAGCCGAAAGAAACACTTTAAAAACTCTGCTTTTAATTTTAAAGCGATTAACTATGAGTTGAAAGTAAAACGGCGCCACCCAAACAATTGCCAAAGTTGATAATACCGACAATTGAAATGATATATTAAAAACTGAAAACGGAGACACTGCAAGAACTGCCGTAACTGCTGCGAGTAATGAATTCAAAGAATCGTTCTCACGGTTAAAAACGGGTGCAAGACCGGCTATTATAAACATTTGCCCTGCCCTTAAAATCGACATAGTAAAACCGCATACTGCCGAAATGGCAAAAATCGCTGCAACCGATATAAAACTGCGTAAATACTTATTGTAAAACAGCCTGTCCGTCAAAAAGAAAAGCGCAGACATTATAATTGCCAAATGCATCCCCGATACGACAACGACATGACTTACGCCGGTTGATTTAATACTGTTTTCAAATTTGTCAGAAAGCAAAGATTTATCACCTGTTGTAACAGCGAGTAAAAATCCGGCAATATCGCCGTCTGCAACGCTGCTCACGGTGTTTTTTATATATTTACGGATGCTGGCTGCCGTTTTATATAAAACGTCTGATTTATTCAGGGCATTAACAGTTTTTACGGTAGCGGTTGCATAAACCGAATTACCGTAATCATATAAACGGTAAATACTGTCTTGTTTTATTGCGTTTAATTTGATTTCGGCACTTATGATATCGCCCGTGTTAAGCGGTGTTCCTGAATAATCGAAAGCAAAGCATTTTGTTCCTGCAGGTATGATATCATTGCTGTTTGATTTTAAAGTGTACGTAACATATTTGCCGCAATCTTTAATTTCTGATAAGACAGTAAATTCACCGTAAAATGTCTTGCCGCTATTTAGGTTGATTTTGTTGATTTTTTTAAACTGAAACAACAGAGATGCAACAAAAAACAAAAATATAATCACAATCGGCAGATATTTAAATTTGCCCTTTACAACAGCAAAAATAAATGTTAAAACAGCGAACGCTGCAATAAAAACAGCAAGAACAAAACTGTAAACAGAAATCATTGCCACAAATGCACTTGCAACAGACGCAAAGAACATCGGGCGCTTTAATATATCCATCAGAATTTTAAGATATTTAAGTGTTCAAATAAAACCTTTACACCGATAAGTATTAAAATAATACCACCGGCAAGTTCTGCCTTGTTTTTATAAACAGAACCGAATTTATAACCGATAAAAACTCCGAGTGCCGAAAGTATAAATGTTGTGGTGCCTATAACCGAAACAGCGGCAAAAATCTTGATTTCATCCATAGCAAATGCAATGCCAACTGCCAGCGCATCTATACTTGTTGCTACCGAAAGCACGAAAAGTTCTTTAATATCAAACTTATTTGATATATCGTCATCGTCATTTTTAAACGATTCAATAGCCATTTTACCGCCTATAAAAATAAGCAGTACAAATGCAACCCAATGGTCAATACTTTCAATATAATTTTTAAAACTTATACCCAAGTAAAAACCGAGCAGAGGCATAATTGCCTGAAATGCCCCAAAAAACAGCGATATGGTAAACGCCTGTTTTAAATTGAATTTAGGCATTTTAACGCCCTTGCATATTGCAACGGCAAAAGCATCCATTGAAAGCCCTACACCCGTTAAAAAAACGGTAAAATTCATACTCGATCACCTTTATCTATTTATTACTGAGATTATTCCAGCTCGAAACATCTTTAAGTTCGTTCATCAGTGCAACATAACTATTATGACGTGTTTTTTGAATTTTACCGTCATTTACCGCCCCAATAACCGCGCAACCCTTTTCATTTATATGTGTACACGATGTAAATTTACAACTGTTCATATAGTTTTTGAAATCAGGAAAACATTCTGCAAGCGACATTTTAAAATCGTATTGATTATCCGATATTTGAACAGAAGAAAATCCGGGTGTGTCAACAACAAATATACTATCGGCTGCAGAAAACAACTCGGTATGTCTTGTTGTATGCCTTCCGCGACCGAGTTTTTCACTTACTTCTCCGGTTTTTAGATTAAGGTTTGGAAACAGGGCGTTTAAAATACTTGACTTGCCTACACCAGAATTGCCTGAAAATGCACAAACACAATTACACATCTCACGGCGCAAATCATCTAAACCGATATTGTTTTTTGCCGATACAACAAATGTTTTAAAGCCTGATTTTTCATATATGTCATAAAGTTCATCAAAAGCGCCCATATCGGATTTATTAAAAACAATCAAGGGTTTAATATTATTATATATTGCTTGTGCGGTCAGTCGGTCGATCATAAAAGTATCCGGTCGCGGCGTTGCGTATGCCGATACAATGAACAACTTATCAATATTTGCGACCAACGGGCGCGTCAAAAGATTTCTGCGTGGGTTGACAGATTGTATAACCCCGTGAGTTGTATCATTTAAATCAAACTCAACAGAGTCACCTACAATAGGGGAAATTCCCGTTTTTCGGAAATTCCCCCTAGCCTTACATTCATATAAAGCGTTGCCGCATTTTACATAGTAAAAGCCGGATATTGCTTTAATCAGTATACCAGTCATATTTATCTGTTACGACTTTTTACTGCTGTCATCACTGCCGCTTGAAGTATCGCTGCCGTCATCAGGCTTTGAAGGCGTCGGAGTTGACGAAACATATTTCTGGTAGTCTTTAATGCTTCTTATTTCATCGGTCTTATCTTTGACGGCATCTACCTTGATTTCGGCATATGAATAATACTTACTGTCGGTGCCGAAACGAACTTTAACGGTATATTCATACGACTTTGAAGTGCCGGTCATTTCTTTAAATGTGTAACTGCTCTTTTCATTAAAGTCAAGCAAACCACTTTCATCAACTTTTTGACCGTTAGCCCACAATGAAACATATCCGGTTGATTCATAATTAGAAAAGTCTTTTCTTATTGCAACAGTCGGGCTGTATGTGCTGTTAACAACACCGGAACTTACATAGATTTTTATAGTTGTACCCTCGGCAACTTTTGAAGCGGAATTTGCATTTGGTTCCTGTGCGATTACATAACCCTTAGGATATTCTTTTTCACTTGAAGTTAAATCACGGGTTTCAACCTCAGCAACGAGTCCGAGTTTTTCAATATCAGACTTGGCTTTTTCCTGTGTGAGGCCTACAATGTTAGGTACATCCACCATCTTTGTGGCTTTACCAGAACTTACATAAACTGTTATTTCGGTTCCCTCGGCAACAACGGTGGTGCGTACCGGGTCGGTTTTAATAACAAGACCCGCCTCTACCTCGTCATCTGCCGCTTCTTTTACAACGGTTGTAAAACCTTTGGATTTCAGTTCGGAAATTGCGTATGATTCGGTTTTACCGTAAACATCGGGAACTTTTACATTTGTTTTACCGGTGCTTAAATAAAGTTTTATTGCAGCACCTTTTTTAAGCTTTTTACCCGGTGACTGCGACTGGTCGCAAACAAGACCGATATCATATTCATCACTCGGTGCATCGTCCCACTCGATTTCGAAGGAAGAATAATATTCGTTTGCTTTTACTTCATCTATTGTCATACCCAAAAAGTCGGGACACTCAATCTCTTTGCCCGTGCTTTTAAAGAGTTTCGGAACAAAAATTATCGCAAGTACAATAAGTGCCACAATAAGCGCCGACGCAATACCTGCAAGTATGGGTATCATATTGTTTTTTTCTTTTACATCTTCTGTATCAACCGATTCATCGGGCGTTGCGGCAGACGCCGGCGTCGCCGATATAATTGTATCAACAAACTTTGTCGGCGAATCGTCAACAAAATATGAATAATCAAAAGTGGTGTCGGGATCTTTTTTAAACTGTTCAAGATCGCAAAGCATTTCAGATGCCGACTGATAACGGCGCTCCGGTGTTTTTTGCATTGCGTGCATTGTAATCTGCTCTAATCCGAGAGGTATTGAGGGGTTGATTTCGGTAGGTAATTTAGGTTCGCGCTGAAGTTGCATAATCGCTACCGATACCGCGCTTTCTGCCTCAAACGGCAATTGACCGGTGAGCATTTCGTAAAGTATTACGCCGACAGAATAAATGTCCGCCTTTTCATCGGTTTTTTCGCCTCTTGCCTGTTCGGGACTGATATAATGAACCGAACCGATAGCCTTGTCGGTAATAGTGCGCTGTTCGTTGCGTGCAAAACGCGCAATACCGAAATCGGCGACTTTGATTGTGCCGTCGGATAAAACCATAATATTCTGAGGTTTGATATCGCGGTGAACAATACCCTTATCGTGCGCGTGCTGTAATGCTTTTAAGATTTGAACTGTGAAATAAACCGCATCTTTCCAACGCAGACTACCCTGCCGTTCAATAAACTCTTTAAGCGTTATGCCGTCTATGTACTCCATAACGATATACTGTATCAAATCGCCGAAGCTTACATCATAAACCTTTACGATATTCGGATGTGAAAGCACGGCAATAGCCTTAGACTCATTTTTGAATCTGCGTATAAATTCTTCATTGGAGACAAACTCTTCCTTAAGAATTTTAATTGCAACTATACGGTTTTCTACGTTGTCGTATGCTTTATACACAACAGCCATACCGCCTACGCCGATAATCTCCTGAATTTCATAACGGCCGTCAAGGCGCTTACCTAAGTATCTGTCCATATCAATTCAATCCTTTCTGTCAGTCGGAAATAACGGCAGCTGTTATATTATCACGGCCGCCTCCGTTATTGGCTTCACAAATCAATAATTCGGTTATTTTGTCTAATGCGCTGTTTTTAACAGTTTCAAAGATTTTTTTGCTTTCAACATAGTTGCTTAAACCATCCGTGCAAAGCAAAATAATATCTTTGTCTGAAAAATCTATACTATAAACATCGGTTAAAACATTATCTTCAACGCCAAGTGCACGTGTTATGACATTTTTTTTCGGATGGACGCGTGCTTCTTCCGGTGAAAGTTTACCGCTCTCAACAAGGTTTTGTACAACCGAGTGGTCGCGAGTTATTTGTTTTAAACTATCGCCTATAATATAAGCACGGCTGTCACCTATATTGCATATATACGCCTGATTTTGTTTTACTATTGCAACAACAGCGGTTGTACCCATACCGCTTAACCGTTCATCCTTTTTCGACATATCGTAAATTTCGATGTTTGCAGACGTAATTGCGTTTTCAACAAGTTTTAATATATCATCGGCATCCATAGTCGGTACGTAAGAACTGACAACATACTGTGATATTATTTCTACCGCAGTTTTGCTGGCAATATCACCGGCGTTTGCGCCGCCCATACCGTCACAAACTACGGCAAATGCAGCACCATCGGATAGGATTTTTGCGGCATACGCATCCTGATTTACAGTGCGCAATTTACCGATATCGGTTTTAGCAAATATTCGCACCAGCTATTTCCTCCTTTGTTTTCTTTTTCAGTTGACCGCACGACGCATTTATATCTGCGCCTAAAGTTCTTCTTATTGTAGCGGTAATACCGTAATTTTCAAGTTTCTTTTGAAAAGCAAGTACCGATTTTAAATCAGGTTTTTTAAAACTGTTTTCTTTTACCGGATTTGCCGGAATAAGATTAACGTGGCACATTATGCCTTTTAAACGTCCTGACAATTCCTTTGCGTTAGCACAGCTGTTGTTGACGCCGTCTATTAAAGCGTATTCAAACGAAATTCGACGCGTTGTAATTTTCTGATACTCACGGCAGGCATTCAGTAATTCCGATATGTTCCATTTTTTATTCACCGGCATTGTCCGGCTTCGAATATCATCATTCGGTGCATGAAGTGAAACCGAAAGTGTTATAGGCATATTATACTCCGCCAATTTGTATATACCCGTAACAACACCGGAGGTTGAAAGCGATATATGCCTTAAACCGATATTCAAACCGTTTTCATCGCTGACAAGTTTCAGAAATTTAATACTGTTATCAAAGTTGTCAAGCGGTTCGCCCATACCCATCATAACAATATTTGATATTCTGATGCCGTTATCGCGTTGAGCATAAGTTATTTGTGAAAGCATTTCAGACGCGGTAAGATTTCGGGTCAGTCCATACAAGCCGGAAGCGCAAAATTTACATCCCATTCTGCACCCGACCTGAGTTGAAATACAAACCGTATAGCCGTGCTTATATTTCATAAGCACCGATTCAATAAGTTCACCGTCATACAGTTCATAAACAAATTTTACAGTGCCGTCAATCTGAGATACAAACCTACGCAGCGCCCTAACGGTGGCAATATAACACATACTTTCAAGTTTACGCCGCAAATCAATCGGTATATTTGTCATTTCATCAAATGAGTCTATTCCTGACTGCAACCATTTAAAAATCTGGATTGCCCTGAATTTAGGTTGACCCATATCGATTAACAGTTGTGTCAGTTCCTGAAGATTCAATGACTTAATATCAATCTTATCTGTGATATGATCACCTGCTTTTTTGTAACAACGCACAGTAAAATCCGTCTGTGCCGTCTGAGTGCGGCATAAATGTACGTTGGTATTTTAACTCATAATCGGTATGTTTGTCAAGAAAAGTGTTAATAATGCCCTCATTTTCGCATTTTCTTAATGTGCAGGTCGAATACAAAATACGACCGCCGACCCTTAAATATGTGTTTGCATTTTCTAAAATTTTGTGTTGTATCAGTGTAATATCACCATACGTGTCATAATTTTTATATTTGATTTCTGGCTTGCGTCGGATTACACCCAAACCGGAACACGGAACATCGCAAAGAATCGCATCAAACGTTCCTAACTCATTATTTATTGCCGACGCGTCGTTTAACTTTGTATCAATAATATCTATTTTTAAACGCCCGGCGCCGTTATCAATAAGTTTTAAGCGTTGTTCGTAAATATCGCAGGCAATGATTTTACCGCTGTTTTCCATAAACTCAGCCATTGTAAACGTTTTTCCGCCCGGGGCTGCACATAAATCCAACACC
>CAKSDJ010000055.1 GCA_934445015.1 uncultured Eubacteriales bacterium
CAGGGCATAACCACCGATTCGGTTTCGGCGGTATTTTTGTGATGATCAAGGTACGCCCCACCGTGTATCCGTTTTACGGGCCGCAAAATACTTTCGGGTAGTTTCATATTGAATAGACCTCCGAAAAAAAGAATATAAAAAACAAAATCGCATAATACACCATTTTTATATGTTATATGACACTACACAAAAGAAAATTTTACAAGATACTGTTAAAAACTTGACAAAGTTGCACGGTTGATATATAATTTGAAAATGAATTTCAATTTCAAAAGTAGGCGAATGTAATGCAAAAAAACACGTCATACAACACAAGACAAAAAAAGTTAATAGAAGAATACATTAAGAATTGCGGTGAATCACATTTTACCGTAGACAGTGTTTGCGCGGACCTTTTAAAAAACGGTGACAGGGTGGGCAGAACTACGGTTTACCGTTTTTTTGAAAGGCTTGAGAAAGACGGAAAATTGCGCAAATATGTGAACGAGAGAGGACAAAGTACTTGTTATCAGTATATAAATAACAGTGAATGTGCAAATCATTTTCACCTAAAGTGTGAAAAATGCGGTGCATTGATTCATATGCAGTGCAATGAGATGAGTGCTTTAAGCCGGCATATCAAATCGCATCACGGATTTAATATTGATCCGCTAAAAACGGTTTTTTACGGCGTTTGTGAGGGTTGCTTAAAAAAATGAAAAGAATTTTAAGTTGCGTTTTATGCCTGTTTTTGCTGTGCGGTTGCACAAGCGGTAAAATGCAGATTGAAAAACAAAAAATAAATATAGTTGCAACGATTTTTCCGCTGTACGATTTTGCACGGGCAATATGCGGCGACTCAGCCAATGTAAAAATGTTGATAAAACCCGGCAGCGAGGTTCATTCTTATGACCCGTTACCCTCGGATATGGCGGCGGTGTACGATTGCGACTTGTTTTTGTATATAGGCGGCGAGTCCGACACTTGGGTGAATACCGTTATTTCGGACACAAACAAAAAAAATATCTCAGCAAAATTTTTGCCGCTTATTGACTGTGTTGAAACAATTGATGAGGAAAATGAAGAACATTCCGAACACAGTCACGAACACGCCGACGAGCATATATGGACTTCTGCCGACAACGCGGTTTCAATGATAAAATATATATGTAAAAATTTGTGTGGGGCAGATCCCGAAAATGCCGACATTTACCTTGCTAACAGCAGTGCATATATACAAAAAATCGAGGAGGCCTCGCAAACGGTTTTGAATACCGTATCAATGTTCAAAGACCCGTTTATGCTTGTGGCGGACCGTTTTCCGTTTGCGTATTTTGCAAGGCAATATAAAATCGGTTATGATGCGGCGTTTGACGGTTGTGCCGTAAGCACGGATATCAGTCTTAAAACTATGGTCAGACTTACAGACATTATAAAATCAAGGAACATAAAAACGGTGTTCTGCACAGAACTCAGCAATCAGAACATAGCAAAGGCGCTGCGTGACGAAACAGGCGTAAATATAATAGAACTTCATTCGGCGCACAACGTAACGCTTGATGATTTTAAAAACGGCATAACTTACGTTGATATACTATATCGCAATGCGGATGCACTTAAAAGGGGGCTTTGATATATGCCTATTATAAATGCACATAATCTTTCGGCTTATTATGAAAACCGAAAGGTGTTTGAAAATGTTAATTTTACGGTAGATGACGGCGATTACCTCTGTATAGTCGGTGAAAACGGCTCGGGTAAGACCACCCTTATGAAAATTATACTCGGTATGAATATTAAGCATACCGGCACGGTGGAGTTTAACGGTTTCGGTAAAAAAGAGATCGGCTGGCTGCCGCAAAAAAACGCTCATCAAAAAGATTTTCCGGCAAGCGTATATGAGGTGGTTGTTTCGGGCTTTGCAGGCAAAACAAAGGGCGGAATTTATCGCAAAGAAATAAAGCAACGTGCCATTGAAAATATGCGGATACTGGATATATCGGATATTTCCGAAAAGTCGTTCAGCGAACTTTCGGGCGGTCAGCAACAAAAGGTGCTTTTATGCAGGGCGCTTTGTGCAGCAAAAAAAGTGTTGTTGCTCGATGAACCGGTTACCGGTCTTGATGCCGCTTCAACCCAGGAGATGTATTCACTTATAAACAAGCTTAATGATTCGGGCATCGCAATTATTATGATCTCACACGATATAAACCGCGCTGTAAGCGAATCCAAACATATACTGCACCTCGGCGACGACGGAGTTTTCTTTGGCACAAACCGTGAGTATATACAGCGCGCAAAGGGGGATATATAAGTGGAATTCATTAAACAGATTTTAACATATCCTTTTGCGGTAAGGGCAATTGCGGCTGGGCTTCTGCTTTCGGTAAGCGCCGCTTTGCTGGGTGTTAACCTTGTGCTTAAACGCTTTTCAATGCTCGGTGACGGTCTTTCGCACGTATCTTTCGGGGCGGCGGCAATCGGGCTTGCGGCAGGCGTGGCTCCGCTTGAGTTTTCAATACCCATAGTAATATTGGCGGCCTTTTTATTGCTTCACATAAAACAAAACGGCAAAATAAACGGCGACGCTGCAACCGCGATTGTGTCAAGCAGCGCCCTTGCCGTGGGTATTACAGTTGCAACACTTACTACGGGTATGAACACCGATATAAGCAATTATATGTTCGGCAGCATTTTGGCGCTCGGCAAAAAAGAGGTAATAATTGCCGTGATCTGCGGTATTCTGATAATATCAATCTATATTTTGTTTTATCAAAAAATTTTTGTTACGGCTTTTGACGAGGATTTTGCCGCTGTTACCGGTGTTAATGTCAAACTGTATAACAGCATAAATGCAATACTTACAGCCGTCACTGTTGTAATAGGAATGAAAATTATGGGTGCTCTTTTGATTTCAAGCATTATCACGTTTCCGGCACTTTCATCAATGCGAATATGCAAACATTATAAATGTACCGTAACAGTCGCGGCAATTATATCGGCAGTGTCTTTTTTAAGCGGACTTATGCTGTCATTTGCATTTGATATACCTGCAGGCGCATCGGTAGTGCTTACAAACCTCGCGGTCTTTTTAATTCTCAGCGCCGTCGGTAAAATTAAGCAGATTTAAAATCAGGTAAACAATTTATAAAAATTACCTCTTTACAAAAAGGGGTAATTTTTGTATAATAAATTGAGTGAACATTTGTTCGATAAGAGGGTGAGAAAATGACAGACAGAATAATACTTCATTGCGATTTGAATAACTTTTTTGCTTCGGTATCACTGCTTTCAAACCCTACTCTCTACGACTTGCCGGTTGCCGTGTGCGGCAGTGTTGAAGAGCGCCACGGCATAGTGCTCGCAAAAAATGAAATTGCTAAAAAATTCGGTGTTAAGACCGCCGAAGCCGTATGGGAGGCAAAGTTAAAATGCCCCGACCTTGTAACGCTTAAACCCGATTATAAAAAATATTATGAGTATTCGCGTGCCGCAAAAAGTATTTATGAGCGTTATACCGATTTGATAGAACCTTTCGGCATAGACGAATGCTGGCTTGACGTTACAGGCAGCACAGTGCTTTTCGGTGGCGGCGAACAAATCGCCCATCGTATAAAAAACGATGTAAAACGCGAACTCGGTATTACAATATCGGTAGGCGTAAGTTTTAATAAAATATTCGCAAAATTAGGCTCGGATATGAAAAAACCCGACGCGGTCACGGTAATAACCCGCGATAATTATAAGCAAAAAGTGTGGCAACTACCCGTAACCGATATGCTTTTTGTGGGCAAGAGTACCGCCCAAAAACTCAGTGAAAGCGGAATATTTACAGTGGGCGACATTACTAAGTGTGATGACGCGATGCTTCGCAGACTGCTCGGCAAAGCAGGCAGTCAACTTAAAACTTATGCTTTGGGTGATGATAATTCGCCCGTAACACCGATAAATAAAGACGATTTGCCTAAAAGCATAGGCCGCAGCGTAACGCCGCCTGAGGATATCACAAATAATGAGCGTATTTGGAAAATATATTTAAACATAGCGGAAGAAATCTCTGAAACACTGCATAAAAAAGGTCTTTATGCCGGCACTTTGCAGGTTCATACGCGTGACGCGAATTTAAAAACAAAAGAGTATTCGTGCAAACTGCAAAATCCGCTCAACATTTCAATTCTTATAGCACGCGAGGCTATGCGCCTTTTTGAAAAAAGTTACGATTGGCACCTGCCGCTGCGTTCGGTGGGTTTCAGGGTCACTAATTTAAAATCCGATAACGTTGCGTTTCAGACCGATATTTTCGGCAGCGATGAAAACACCAAAAAGCAGGAGATAATAGAAAACTCTATTTTGAATGTCCGTAAAAAATTCGGGACCGACAGTTTAAAACGCGGCACAAATTGCGGCGGTTCCGATTAAACAAAAAGCGATGCAGGTGCTAAAGCCTGCATCGCTTTTTTATCAATCGTATAAGTTTTCATTTTCTTCTGCGCGTTCTTTTAAGTTGTTTTCTTCAATAAACTTTTGCGCGTTTTTAAAACTGCTTTGGTTTTCAAGAGAAAAATGAAAATAATCCGAACCGTCTGATTTGGTGTATCCGCTTATCTCATAATACGTTTTTGTATCGGTATCGTCAAGCACGTCGGCTGAACAACTTTGCACATCCTGCCAATAAGCCGCCAAAAAAGCGTCGGTTTCTTTTTTTGTAATATCAATGTTATAATAATTCTGACCGTCGTAAAAATAAAGTGTGATTTGAAGGGCTTTTTCAATCGGCAAACTTTCTTTTATGGATTTAAACCGTTCATCGCTTTTGTAAATTTCAAGCAGCTCACTTTCAACCTGTGATGTGATCGCATAATAGCTGCGCGGTACGGTTTTGCCGTTTTTTAAGTTGTAATCAATAACCAGGTGCTTGCAGTCACCGTAAGCAAGTGAATTATTCATCGGCGAGTTGTTGCCGTTTATTATCGCTTTGTGCAGATCAATTATATCTGACGGATCATTAAAGTGTATGCTCTCGTTAAATACATTGATATAAACATCGTTTATTTCGTCGCTTTTCGGTATGTGCTTTGCGTAACCGAATCCGCCCGCAATGCCCGTGATTGCCACCGAACCTGAAATAACAGCGGCCGCAATACCCATTATTACCGAAACGCCGGCGCCCTTAAATCCGCGGTTTGTAACCAATCCGAAAATTACACTGATAAGTACCGAACCTATTGATGCAAATATCCAAAAACCAATACTTAGCGGTTCGGGGTCAAACAGCATACCTATGAGATATCCGCCGCATATACCCGCAAGCAGACTGCAGATCAGATACATAAATTTATATGCGTAGGCGCTGCCGCCTTTTTCGGCTTTGCGGTAATTAAAAAGCAGAATTGAAATTGCTGTGAATATTAAAGTAAAAATTACGCTTGCCGTTAAAAATTTTATGCTTTGGGCAGATACACCGTTTTTAACAACCGATTCCGCATATTCGGCACCTTTTACACAAAAATAATACGGCGACAGATACATCGCATTATCCAAATAACCGTTGCTGTATCCTAAAAGCGTTACCGAAAGAATATTGTCGTAAATACTTCCTATAAACAGCAGGGCAAGATTTGCGCCTATAAATGAAACGCCCAGGTCAAACAGATTGCCGGCACTTACAATAAATATAAGCGAAAATGCGGAGCAAACAAGTGTTATAACTATTGTGTGTAACAGGTAGTATAAAAGTTGAGTAAAATTCCCCATCCAACTGTTAAACAACATCATAATTCCATACGATATATAGCACAAAAACATCGGTATTGCGGTTGTCACAATACCTGCCGTTACGCGTGAGAGCAACAGTTGAGTTCTGGTAAGAGGAAACGCGTAAAAAACATCGCTTGCGTTTCTTTTATACATAAAATCAAGATTTATAACGTTAAGCACCGTTACAAACAGCGCGGTTATTCCGGTTACAAAAAAGGCAAAAACATTTAAAAAATCATCACCGTTTGCAGTTATGCCAATACTTCTACGCATATCTTCAAGTTTTACAATAAAACTGCCCGGGCAGTAGAGCAGGGCGGCAATCGAAACTACAATAATAATACCTATGCTTTTGCGAAGCGTAAAGCATATCATTTTGCCAAAGGCATTTGTTTTATGAGAGGATGTTCTTAACGTCATAACCGACAACCTCCAATTCATAAATAAATATTTCTTCAAGGGTGGGTTCGATGCACTCGGCATAAAGCGGCGAAAGACGGTTTATAAACTGCATAATTTTTTCTTCATCACCTTTTACAATCATTGATAAAAGCGAACCCGTGCGTTCGGTTTTCATAATGTACAGGTTTTCGAATATACTGCTGTCGGGAACTTTTTCAAATGCGACCTGAATTTTATGAATATTTCCGCGCAGCGAGTCAAGATCGCCGTTTGAAATTATTTTTCCGTTATGTATAACACATATATGGTCGCATATATTTTCAAGTTCGCGCAGATTGTGCGACGCTATAATAACTGTCATACCGCATTTTTCAACCCGGTCTATTATTATATTTGCAAGTACACGCCGCATAACAACATCAAGTCCGTCAAACGCTTCGTCCATAAGCAGATACCGCGGGTTTGCCGAAAGCGCCAACACAAGCGATGCCTGACGCTGCATACCCTTTGAAAAGGTTGAAAGTCTTGCTGTCTGATCAAGCGGAAACGCGCCGAGCAGATAATTGTATATCTCATAATCAAAAGTCGGATACATATTGCTGTAAAGGTCTGCCATTTCTTTGAGATTTGACTGCGGTAAAAAGTAGGGCGTATCACCTAAAAATGCAACCTGAGATTTAACGTCGGGATTATTGAAACATTTTTCGCCGTCAATGCTTATTTCACCGCCGTCCTCCATATATATACCGGAGATCAGGCGCAGCAGGGTGGATTTTCCCGACCCGTTTGAGCCCACAAGACCGTATATACATCCGTCACGGATGGTAAGTGTAATATTATCAAGTGCGGTTTTATCGTCAAACTTTTTTGTAAGTGATTTTGCAATAATCATTTGATGCCGTTTTCTCCTTCCGTAAAATTTTCTTTAACAATGGTTATCATCTTTTTACAGCCGAGTCCTAAATCTGCAAAGTGCCGCACCTGCTGTGAAAATTCATTTTCGGCAGAAGTTAAAATGGCTTTTGTTACGGATTCATCATCAGATATAAATGAACCTTTGCCTTTTATTGAATATATGATGCCCTCTGCTTCAAGTATCGCATACGATTTTTGCACCGTGTTCGGATTAACCGAAAATTTAGACGCCAATGTGCGAACGCTCGGCAATTTATCGCCGCTTTTAAGTATGCCGAGTGTCTTTAATTTTATAAAACCGTTTACAATCTGGTCGCATATCGGCAAACCGCTTTTTAAATCAAGCTGAAACATAGCGCACCTCCTTTTTTGAATTACTAACTGTACTATAACAATTAGTACAGTTATATACTAACACGGTTTTAAAAAATTGTCAACCTATATATTGAAAATATATCTGCATCATAAAACAAAAGGTTTATAAAACTTCGGCGTTCTTATGTTGTTTTAAAAGCCTAAAACTGTAAAAAATAGATAAATTTAATTTTAAAAAATACAATTTAAAACGGTATTTTGTGAATAATATATAAAAAAAGGGGTAAATATTGTTTTTCATTTCACTTGAAAAATCGGTTGGAATATTGTATTATGATTAAGAGAATAATAAAGTGTGAAAATTTATATTTTTATGGAGATGCTTATATGATTAAATACACGGTCAGCGCGCTTAAAGAAATGTTAGAGCGCAAATTATCGCATAATTTCGGCGTAACGCCCGATCAGGCTTCGGATGATGTTTTTTATAAAGCGACAGTGCTTGTGCTTCTCGATATTATGAGCGAGCGAAAAGCACAGTTTAAAAAAGCCGTTGATGAACAGGGCGCAAAAACGGTATATTATTTGAGTATGGAATTTTTAATGGGCCGTTCGCTTAAAAATAACCTGTATAATCTTGACCTTACCGAAAATATGCGTAAAGCACTCAAGGGTTATAAGGTAAATCTTGACAATTTGTATGAACTTGAACCCGACGCAGGGCTCGGCAACGGCGGACTCGGTCGTTTGGCGGCGTGTTTTCTTGACGCGCTTTCAAGCAACGGTTATTCCGCTATGGGTTATTGCATAAAATATGAACTCGGAATTTTCCGCCAAAAACTTGTTGACGGCTGGCAGACCGAAATGCCCGACTTTTGGCTTCCGGGCGGCGAGGTATGGCTCGAGGAACGTCCGTCGTCTGCGGTTGACGTACATTTTGACGGTTATATTGACGAATGGTGGGATAACAATTACCACCATGTGGAGCATAAAAATTACAATAATGTACGCGCGGTTCCTTATGACCTTAAAGTTGCCGGCAAAGACGGCAAAACCGTAA
>CAKSDJ010000056.1 GCA_934445015.1 uncultured Eubacteriales bacterium
CTTTGGCCCAGTTTACCATTCCTTTTGAAGCATCTACATGTGTAACTTTTGCGCCGGCTTTAAGGCACGCCACGGTCGCCGCGCCTGTATACGCAAACAAATTTAAAACCGATACTTCACGGTTAGCCCCCATAATAAGTTCTTGTGCCAATTTCCAGTTGACTGCCTGTTCGGGAAAAAGGCCTGTATGTTTGAACCCCATAGGCTTCAGCATAAATTTTAAATTATTATATGAAACACTCCAAACATCGGGTACATTCTTTAAATTTTCCCAATATCCGCCGCCGCTTGAAGAACGGTGATAAACAGCGTGAGCATCGTCCCAACGGTTATCACTACGCCCCATATGCCAAATAACCTGAGGGTCAGGTCTTATCAGAATAATATTTCCCCATCTTTCAAGTCTTTCGCCGTTATCGGCGTCAATCAACTCATAATCATTAAAATCATCTACTGTTCTCATTTAATTACCTTTAAAAAAAGATTGTTGCGCGTCATCAGGTTTAATGCCGAGATGTTCATACGCAGATTTTGTAACACATCTTCCACGCGGAGTACGTGTTAAAAATCCGATCTGCATTAAATACGGTTCATAAACATCCTCTATTGTAACTGCTTCTTCGCCTACCGCAGCAGCAAGCGTATCAAGACCAACCGGTCCTCCGCCGTAGTTCATTATGATTGCACTCAGCATTTTTCGATCAAAATCATCCAACCCGAGTTCATCAATTTCAAATCTTGAAAGTGCAGACTGCGCAACCGAAACATCTATTCTGCCGTCGAATTCAATTTCTGCAATATCGCGAACACGTTTAAGTAATCTGTTTGCGATACGCGGTGTTCCGCGCGAGCGGGATGCTATTTCCAATGCGCCCTCATCGTCGATCGGTATATTCAAAATACCGGCGGAACGTTTTACAATTTGACCTAATTGTTCAGGCGTATACAATTCCAATCTCAAAAGTACGCCAAATCTATCTCTGAGCGGCGCAGTCAACTGACCCGAACGGGTGGTTGCGCCTACAAGCGTAAAATGCGGAACATCAAGTCTGATAGAACGTGCCGACGGACCTTTTCCAAGAATAATATCGAGCGAAAAATCTTCCATAGCGGGGTATAATATTTCTTCAACATTACGCGAAAGGCGATGTATTTCATCAATAAACAAAACATCACCCTCATTAAGCGAAGTTAATATAGCAACCAAATCACCCTGTTTTTCAATAGCAGGTCCTGAAGTAACCCGCAAATTAACACCCATTTCACGTGCAATAATGTTAGAAAGCGTGGTCTTTCCCAGTCCCGGAGGACCGTAAAGCAATACGTGATCAAGTGATTCTTTTCGCTGACGTGCTGCCTTAATATATATACTTAAATTATCCTTGACCTTATCTTGTCCTATATAATCATTTAGCGTTTTAGGGCGCAGTGACTGTTCGGTGTCATCCTCGTTTGCGGTATATTCGGGCGATACAATTCTGTTTTCAAAATCCATCTCTTGCTCAATCATAGATTAAATCCCCCTTGAAAGCATTTTCAACGCCTGTTTTATAAGCTCATTTGTGTCAAGCGATGTATCGAGTTTTGAAACAGCAAGCGAAGCCTCGCTTTGAGAATAACCAAGAGATACCAGTGCCTCAATTGCTTCTCTTGAAGATGTATAAACTGTTGCGTTACCTACCGATTTAGCATTAAATGGCGCGTCTTCCGATATAACAGTGCCTACTTTATCCTTTAATTCAAGAATTATACGCTGGGCAAGTTTTATGCCTACACCCGGTGCGGCTGTAAGCGATTTTGCATCACCGCTTGCAATATACAGCATAATTTTATCGTGAGTAAACTCAGACAGAACAGCGAGTCCTATTTTAGAGCCGACACCGCTTACCGATGTTATAAGCTTGAATATCTCTAACTCACCGCTGTCAGCAAAACCGTATAAATCAAGTGCGTCTTCACGAACAGCAAGATATGTATACAAAAACACCGTGTCACCTATATTTCCGATTGCTGAATATGTATTCTGGGTGACAAAACACTTGAAGCCTACACCGCCGCATTCAACGACAACGTAATTCAATTCTTTAATAATCAGTTTACCGTTTAATGTTGCGATCATCAGGTGTTTCCCCTTTCATAATTTTTGAATATATGCTGCCTGAACTGTAACCGTGACAAATAGCAATAGCCAAAGCATCGGCAGTATCATCTGGTTTCGGTATCGAGTTAAGACGCAGATGATTTTTCACCATCTCCATAACCTGATGCTTTTCCGCCCTTCCGTAACCCGTTATTGATTGCTTAACCTGAAGCGGCGTATATTCAAAAATATCAACATTTGATTTTTGTGCTGCAAGAAGTATAACCCCGCGAGCCTGCGCCACATCAATTGCAGTTGTTGTATTTGTATTAAAATACAATTTTTCTATCGACAAACAGTCGGGATTATATGTATCAATCAAAGTGTTGATATCATCAAAAATATCGCATAACCGCTCCGAAAAACGTTTATCGGGCGTAGTAGTAACAGCACCGTACGCAATTGTTTTAAAGCAAAAATTATCATATTCTATTATCCCGTACCCAATCGTCGCATATCCGGGATCAATACCTAAAATACGCATAATTTTCACCTCAATAATATAGAATGAGCATAAAACCCCAATATCCAGTTTATTATATCATAATACTACCTGTTGGGCAATGATTTTTTAAAAAATTAACGGGATATTCATAAATAACGAATACCCCGTTTTAATGTCAGTTATTTGAATTGTGTGAGCCGTGACTCGTGTTTGAACTTTCGTCACCAGAAGAATCAGCGCCGCTTGAATTTTCAGAACTTGAATCAGTACCGCTTGAATTTTCAGAAGATTGATTATCTTCTGATGAACTTACTTTCTCTGAAGAATTTTCGCCTTCTGAAGATGTATCCGAACTTTCTGTACCGGTATTGGATGAAGTTGCTGATGAAGCAGACTGTTCGGAAGAAGATGTATCCGAAGAGGTTTCTCCGGATTTTGTATCGTCTTTACTGTCACCGCCGGAGTTATGATTTCCACTGCAGTTTTTAGTCTCAACCCCCGGAACATAATAGCCTGTAGCAGTACTCTTGCAAGATGGCACTGCCAAAAGTCCGGTACGCGTACAATACTTAGCGACAATCACATCCTCACTGTCTGTAAACTCCCTTTCGTCAACATTTTGATGTAACTTTGTCATAATATCACGCCAAACTTTTGCTGCGGCGCCGGCATTATGCACATTTTCAGGTTGATCAAAACCGTACCATACACTTCCGACATAATAGGGTGTTCCCGCAACCATCCACAAATCTTTTGATTCACTTGAGGTACCGGTTTTTGCATACGCTTTCATTTTGCTGTATCCTGCAATTCCCTTACCAGTACCCTGTGAGCCGTAAACAACATTCTGCAAAAGTTTGTTCATAACGGTTGCAGTCGTATCTTTTATTACTTGTTCACCGCTGTCAGGAAGTAAAACTACATTATCGTTAACATCTAAAACCCTAATATAGGTTGTAGGTTCGTAATACCATCCCCCGTTACCGAAAATTGCGTACGCTGCAGCCGATTCGGTTGTCGTAACACCGTATCTGCATCCGCCCAATGCCAGCGAAGCAATATTTTTGTCAGCATTGTCAAGATGTTTTAATCCTAATTTTTGTGTCAGAAAATTATATGAATTTTCAATTCCTATTTTATCTTTTAACAGCCAACAGGGTATCGTATTTGCAGAACGTTCAATCGCCTTTGCAACGGTCATATTACCGGCATAATACCCGTACCATTCCTTCGGACCTTTCTTACCGTCTTTGTAATAATTATCCATAGGCTTATCTTCAACCATTGTAGAATAAGATGCGTAACCGTTTTCAATTGCCTGTACGTAAACGCCCAACGGTTTCATAGTTGAACCGGGTTGTCTCGGCGAGTCAATTGCACGGTTAAGACCGCGGTTAACAGTCTTTTCGCCGACACCGCCTACAATGCCCTTTATGTTACCCTTATAGTCCATTATTGTCATAGCAGACTGAACATTTACAGATTTATCAGTTGAAGATTTTTGTGAAAAATATGTGCTTTTTTTTGAATATACGGACTCCATAACATCCTGCACATCTGTATCAATTGTTGCATATATCTTATAACCGCCGTTATAAAGCATAGCAGAAGCGGTATCTGTGCTGCAATTGTATTTAACACTTAAGTCATCAATAATATCGCTTATCAGCGTATCAACAAAATAATTGTTTATGGGTATTTCAAAGTTATGCTGTTGGGATTTATCAATAACAATATCGGTAGAAATTGCTTCGGAATATGTTTGTTCATCAATTTTTCCGAGTTCATACATTTTGTAAAGTACATCTTCACGGCGTTTTTTGTTGCCCTCTGGCTTTGTATCGGGGTTATACGCAGACGGATTTTTCGTTATGGCAGCAAGAGCCGCACACTCTGTCAGGTTCAATTCATTTACGTTTTTATTAAAATAGTAGTTAGATGCCACCTGCACGCCGCATATACCGTTTCCAAGTGAAATTGTGTTTAAATATGCCTCTAATATAGTCGTTTTGTCGATTATCTTTTCAATTAACAGTGCACGTGTTATTTCACGTATTTTACGCATAGCGCTCTCATCGTTATCTGAAGTTATATTTTTTATCAGCTGTTGAGTTATAGTTGAACCGCCCTGATTTGAAGAATAAATGTCAATAAACGGTAAAAAATTGATAAAAGCGCCCGCAGTACGTTTCCAGTCAACACCGCCGTGTTTGTAAAAACGCTGGTCCTCAATTGATACAAATGCATCAATCAAGCTTTGCGGTATCTCCTCAATATCTACCCATATTCTGTTTTCAGTACCGTGTATCCGTTGATATTCTTCCCAATCGCCGTTTTTGTTTTGAACATAAATAACCGAGGTCATGTTCATCTCATAATTTTTTATATTATTAACTATTTCTTTGCAATTTAAAAAGTCATATTCGGATTTTTTGCCGAATGGTACTGCAAGCACCATCAAAAAAGAGGAAAGAATAATAACAGCGGTCATAAACACGCACATATATTTAAAACACTTTTCCATAAAATTCCTCCTATAATAATATACATATTATATCATTTCAGAATCCAATAATCAATAAATAATAAAATATTTCTTAATTATTCACAGTTTAGAAATCAAATCACTTTATAATAATATCCAAATTAACATTTGAAAGGAAAATTTTTGTGCTGAAACTTGTTAATATTACAAAAGATTATGTTGTGGGCGATATCACAGTAAAGGCATTAAAAGGCATAAATATTGAATTCCGCTCAAATGAATTTGTATCGATTTTAGGGCCTTCGGGTTGCGGCAAAACAACACTGCTTAACATTATCGGCGGTCTTGACAGATACACAAGCGGTGATTTAATTATTGAGGGCCGTTCCACCAAAGAGTATACTGGCGCTGATTGGGACTCATACCGTAATCATTCAATAGGTTTTGTTTTTCAAAGTTATAATCTTATACCACATCAAACCGTATTACAAAATGTCGAACTTGCCCTTACTCTTTCGGGTGTTACAAAAGAAGAACGAAAAATCAGAGCAAAAAAGGCACTTGAAGATGTTGGATTAGGAGACCAGTTTTCAAAAAAGCCCGGTGAAATGTCGGGCGGTCAGATGCAAAGGGTCGCAATTGCGCGAGCACTTGTAAATAATCCGGATATTATTTTAGCCGACGAGCCAACCGGTGCACTCGACACCGAAACAAGCATTCAGGTTATGGAAATACTCAAAGAAATATCTAAAAACCGACTTGTAATTATGGTAACGCATAATCCCGAGCTGGCGCAGAAATATTCTTCAAGAATAATAAATATGCTTGACGGAGTTATTACCGACGATTCTTTGCCTCTTACCGACAAAGAAACAGAAAATGAAAAAGTCCTTGATGACGGTCGCCGTAAATCGGGAAAAAATACCAACAGACCATCAATGTCTTTTTTTACATCTTTTATGTTGTCACTTAAAAATCTTATAACCAAAAAAGGCAGGACTATATTGACTTCTTTTGCGGGTTCCATAGGCATAATCGGTATAGCGCTTATATTGTCTATATCGCACGGTATGACAGCATATATAAACTCAGTACAAGAGAGTACACTTTCAGTCTACCCACTGTCGCTTGAAAGTACGACCGTTGATATGACAACGTTGATGGAAGCGTTTATGAACATAAAAAACGATTCACCGTCACACAAAACCGACGCTGTGTATGAAAAAAGTGCTCTGTATAATATGGTAAAAGCAATGAACAGCGTTGAAGAAAGTAAAAATGATTTAAAGGCATTTAAATCATACTTTGAAAATGAACTGACAAACAGCGATACTAAACTTTCCGAAGCCGTAAACGGTGTGCAATATTCTTACGATTTGGATTTGCAAGTATATACTGAAAGTATCGACGGAAAAATTATATATTCTGACTATGAAAAAATAATTAACGACCTTATGGTAAAATACGTAGGAGTCGATATGTCTTCCTTATCAACTCTGGCAAATTTGTCACCGGCTTCAAGTATGAACACGATGAACACAAAGTTATGGCAAGAACTTTTGCCCGGTGAAAATGATGCACCTGTTAATGACCTTTTGCTTGAGCAATATGACGTTGTTTACGGCGCATGGCCAAACAGTTATGATGAAATCGTACTTGTGATGGATGAAAACAACGAGCTTGACGACATCGCTCTCTACGCATTGGGCCTTGTTTCATCAGAAGATATTGACGAACTGGCAAATGCCGCCGTCAACGGAACAAAACTTGACGATAATAAGGATGTTAAGAAATGGTCTTATAAAGATATTTGCAGCACCGAATACAAGGCTATTTTAAATGCAGATTGCTATAGATACGATGTGACCAGTGGTTTATACACGGATCTACGTGATACAGAAACGGGTCTAAAGTATTTATATGACAACGCTATACCGCTTAAAGTTACAGGAATAATCAGACCAAACAAAGATGCAAGTGTCACTATGCTTTCCGGCAGTATCGGCTATACAAGAGAACTTACAGAATATATGGTTAAACTGACCGAAAACAGCGATGTAATAAAAACACAACTTTCATCCCAAAATACCGATATACTCACAGGCCTGCCTTTTAAAGAAACTACCGGTTCATTAACAGACAGTGAAAAAGAAAATATTTTTAAAAGTTATATAACGTCACTCGACACGCAAAATAAAGCGCAGGCTTATATTGACATTAAATCTGTACCTGATGAAAGTTTTGTAGATCAACAAATCAATTCAAGTGTTAATTCAGCGTCAAGGTCAGAAAAAGAGGCATTGCTGTCGCAAGGAATTAAAGGTGAAATGAATGTTTCGGATGATGAATTAAACAATTACCTCGCTTCAATGTCATATGAAGATTTTAACGAGTTGTATTCTAAGTTAGTGAAAGAACAGATTATTTTGCAATATAAAGAGCAGGTTAAGTCCCAACTCGGCGGAATGAGCACAAAACAATTGGCAGATGCACTTGACTTATCACTGAACAGTTATTCAACCGAACAATGTGCAAAATACTATGATGAAATAATGACATTTTCAGATTCTTCCTATGAACAAAATCTTAAAAATATGGGATATGTTGATTTAACATCGCCTGCCACTATCAATATTTATGCTTCAACGTTTGAAAATAAAGATGTCATAACCGAAACAATAGAAAATTATAATAAAAGTGTTGAAGAATTGAAGCAAATTAAATACACAGATTATCTCGGAATTATGATGTCATCAATTACAACAATTATAAACGCCATTACCTACGTCCTCATAGCGTTTGTAGCAATCTCACTTATTGTATCATCTATTATGATTGGCGTAATAACATTGATTTCTGTACAGGAAAGAACAAAAGAAATCGGTATTTTACGTGCAATCGGTGCATCGAAGCGTGACATATCAGGTATGTTTAATGCAGAAACAGTAATAATCGGACTTTCTTCCGGATTGTTAGGCATAGCAATAACCTATCTGCTATGTATACCGCTCAACCTGATTCTTCACGCCATTACCGGGATTGCCACCCTAAATGCCGTCTTGCCTTTAGCGGGTGCTGTTATACTTGTGTTAATCAGTGTTTGTCTCACTCTTATATCGGGAATTATCCCATCGAGAAGCGCTGCAAAAAAAGACCCTGTAATTGCGCTCAGAAGCGAATAATTATTAAAAAGCATAATCCGCTGTTTATTTAATTTCTTAAAACAAACAGCGGATTATGTAATATAGAAAAAAGGACGATGAACTAAATTTA
>CAKSDJ010000057.1 GCA_934445015.1 uncultured Eubacteriales bacterium
ACAATGCGCAAGTGCCGGATAGGAACGGCAAAATTTTTTACACTTCTATTGCTTCTTTATCACACATCAATAAATAGCAAAGGGTGATATTTTGGTATTAAAGTTTGATTTAAAAAAATTTTTAATAAGTCTTGCAATACCGTTGCTTGCCGGCGGTCTTTCCGCGCTGATAACAAAAAACGCTTCGGGTGCTTATTCGGATTTTAAAAATCCGCCTTATTCGCCGCCGGCGTGGGTGTTTCCAGTTGCCTGGGGGATATTGTATGTGCTTATGGGCATTTCGCTTTATTTAGTATGGAATAACAGCATACAAAACGATAAGCAGTTGGCATATATATTTTTTGGGTTACAGTTGTTCCTGAATTTTATATGGTCGCCGATATTCTTTTTAACGCAGAATTTTATTTTGGCGTTTATAGTTATAATTTTTATGTGGATTTTTTCGGTCTGTATGGCAGTTTCATTTTATAAAATTTCAAAACCGGCAGGTATTTTACAGATACCGTATTTAATGTGGTTATGTTTTGCGGCATACCTCAATTACGGTGTGTATAAATTAAATTGATATATTAAATTAAAATACACATCGGTAGAATTTGATTGCCGATGTGTATTTATTAACATAAAAATTTATCATTTTACCGTGAATAACCGATTTAGTGCCTTTATTATTTAAAACGCCTTGAATTTGATTTTAAAATCGTGTAAAATGCAATTAACAGATTATGGGAGAAGGTAGATTTATGTCTTTTGTGGATTTGAATGCTTTCAAGAAGAATAACGAAGAAAAACCCATTGATATGTCAAAACGTGTTAAGATAGGAATTATCGGCGCAGGTTGGATATCACACGTTCATATGCTGCATTATAAAGAAATGCCGGATGTAGATGTAGTGGCAATTGCAGATCTTGAACCTGAAAAGGCAATGGCGCTTGCCGAAATGTTTGATATTAAAAATGCACGCATTTACAGCAGTGACAAAGAACTCTTAGAAAATGAAAAGGATCTTGACGGCGTATCAATATGTACATATAACAGCCAGCATGCCTCCTGTGCCGTGAATGCACTAAATGCCGGAGTTAATGTTATGCTTGAAAAGCCGTTTACAGTAACGCTTGATGAGGCTTTAGATGTTATGAAGGCAGAAAGGGCAAGCGGAAAAATACTTACAATAGGTTTTCAGCCGCGTATGAGCCCCAATATGCAAATGATTAAAAAAATAGTAGAGTCTGGAGAACTCGGCAAAGTATATTATATGCAATCTGGTGGCGGACGCCGCCACGGCATACCTACCCCGTTTGGTACAAGTTTTATTGAAAAAGAAACAGGCGGTATAGGCGCAGTAGGCGATATAGGCTCCTATTCGCTTGATATGCTTTTAAATGCGGTAGGTTACCCGAAACCGCTTACGGTTACGGGATATAAATCTGATTTTTTCGGAAAAAATCAGATTTATTATCAACAGCATCCGGAATATGCCGACAAATTCGGCGTTGATGATTTTGCCGCAGCATTTATAAGGCTTGAGGGCGACATTGTGCTTGATTTTCGCATTTCCTGGGCTATGAATATGGATACATCAGGTGATTCTCTGATTTTAGGAACAAAAGGCGGTTTGCGTATCCCTTCAACCGAATGTTGGAACGGCGATTTTGATAAACCAATGACTATTTATAAAGATGTGGCAGGCCAGCCTGTCGAATATAAAATTCCGCTTATTAAGGATGAAAAAAATCTCTTTGCACAAAAATTGCGTGCATTTGCGGATGCTATAAAAGATGGTGGACCGGCACCGGTGCCTTCAAGCGAAATTTTGTATAATCAGGCTATAATAGACGGTATTGTAAGGTCTGCCGAGTCAGGACATGAAGTTGAAATTCAAATTCCCGATGCAGACGCTTTGAAATAATCGGTTTAAGGATTTTATTATGATAAAATATGCTACTATAGGTACAAGTTTTATAGCACAGCAATTTGCAACCGGCGCACAAAAAGACGGCAGGCTTTCGCTTGCCGCAGTTTTTTCGCGCAACTACGATACAGGCTTAGATTTTGCCTCAAAATTCGGTTGCAATAAGGTTTACACCGATTTAAAAGAACTCGCAAATGACAGTGAAATTCAAGCGGTTTATATAGCCTCGCCCAACAGTTGCCACGTTTGGCAATCAGAATTTTTGCTTAATGCCGGTAAACACATAATATGCGAAAAACCGATTGCAACATCTGCAGCAGAGTACAAACGCCTTAAATTACTTGCAGACGGTAAGAATTTAATATACATCGAAGCTATGATTTCGGTATACAATAAGAGTTCAGACAGAATTAAAGCAGCTTTAAAAGAGATAGGCAATATAACGGCGGCAAAAATTGATTACTGCCAGCGATCTTCACGGTATGACCGTTTTATGGCAGGTGAACATATAAATATTTTTGATATGTCGCTTTACGCCGGCACACTTATGGATTTGGGTGTGTATTGTGTATATGCGGCGACTGATTTATTCGGTATGCCGAAAAATATTCAGGCCACGGCGAGTTTCTTAACAAACGGAGCAGATGGCAGCGGGGCTGCACTGTTTGAATATGATAACTTTACCGCGGCGCTTACTTACGGAAAAACCGGTCAAAGCATTTCGTCGAGTGAGATAGTCGGCGACAAAGGGTCGGTTATTATCGGTAAACCGGCATACTACCAAGATGCCTATCTTATTAAAAAAGGAAATAAGATACCATTGTTTGATGATGTATCAAAAGAGGTGTTGATGGGGTATGAGGCAGGCGCTTTATGCGACTTTATATCAGGTAAAAACCTTGAAAAGTATACCATGAACAGTCAATTGTGCTTAAAAGTGCATACTTGTATGGACGCAATAAAACAAAAAGCAAATATTAAATATAAATAGATTTTGTGTGCATTTTTGCGCTGTATAAAGCCAATTCTACTCACAGTAGAGTCCGACTTCAATTTAGTATAATTGTTTATTCGGCCGGTAGATTGTATTTTTCGCTTCTCAAAATATAATATAAGAGTGCTGTGCGCAAAAATAATTTGAGGAGCATTTCGAATGAAAGATTATGTTATTTATGCAGACTCCGCCTGTGATATTTCACCGGATTTATTAAATGAATGGGGCGTAAAATTTTGTAGTTTGAGTCTGGTTTTTAAAGATGACCCTACTGAATACAATGATTATGACATTCCGAGCAAAGAATTTTATGAGCGTATGCGAAACGGTGCTTTGCCGAAAACTTCGGCAGCAAATATGCACAAGTTTTGTGACGAATTTCAAAATATTGTTGAGCAGGGTAAGGATATTTTATATATCAGCTTTTCAACCGGCCTTTCGGCAACATGCAATTTTGCACGCGAAGCGGCAGCCGATGTTATGAATCGTTTTGAAGGCAGCAATATCACCGTTGTAGATTCGCTTTGCGCGTCTGCAGGTTACGGTTTACTGGTTTATCTTGCCGTTCAAAAGAAAAATTCAGGTATGTCAATGAGCGACCTTGCAGATTATGTTGATGACTTAAAACTTCACATATCACACTGGTTTACGGTTGACGACCTGAAATATCTTAAAGCCGGTGGCAGAATAAGTGCCACTACGGCACTGCTCGGCGGAATGTTGAATATTAAACCTGTTATGAAAATGAATAATGAAGGCAAACTTATCAGTGTTTCTAAAGCGCGCGGCAGACGCGGCGCACTTAAAGCAATCGCCGATAAATATGTTGAAACCGCCATTGATAAAAAAGACGGTGTTGTTTTTATTTCGCACGGTGACTGCATTGACGACGCAAACACCCTTGCGGAAATGGTAAAACAAAACAGCGGTGCAAAGGTAAAGTTGATTACAGGTATAGGTCCGGTTATAGGTTCACATTCGGGTCCCGGTACATTGGCATTGTTTTTTGTTGCAAAAGAGAGATAAACAGTATTGAAATATTTTTCTGCCGTAAAGCATATTTAACTGCTTTTCGGCAGTTTTTTGTTTACTGCCGAAAACACTTTGATTTTTATTAAAAATGTTGTATTATATATATTAGTTTCGAAATAAATGTAACGGTAGGTGAGTATATGTCTTTAAAGCCCGAGGTTTTATCACCGGTAGGTTCGCCGCAGTCGTTAGAAGCAGCGGTGCGTTGCGGTGCCGACGCTGTATACATCGGTGCAAAGAAATTTTCCGCTCGCAGAAACGCTGAAAATTTTGATATAAATGATATAAAAGAAACCGTGTGTTATTGTCACATACGCGGCGTGAAGGTCTATCTTGCACTTAATATAATGATAAAACAATCAGAATTGCAGGACGCATTTAAACTTGCGGCACATGCTTATGAATGCGGCGTAGATGCAATTATTATTTCGGATTTGGGCCTTGCGTCATTGATACATGAGTGTATACCCGATATGCCGCTGCATGCGTCAACCCAAATGACGGTGCATTCTGAATCTGCATTGCCGTTGCTTAAAAATATGGGTTTCACACGGGTGGTAGTATCGCGTGAGATGAACAAAAAAGAACTTGAAAATTTTTGCATCGAGGCTGATAATCTGGGTATTGAGGTTGAAATGTTTGTTCACGGAGCACTTTGTATGAGTGTGTCCGGTCAGTGCCTGCTCTCATCGGTTTTGGGTGCAAGAAGCGGAAACCGCGGACTGTGTGCGGGACCGTGCAGATTGCCGTTTGCGGCAGACGGTGGAACCGGATATGACCTCAGTCTTAAAGATTTCTGTCTTTATGATTATGTAAATGAGATTTCAAATATCGGGGTGTCTTCGCTTAAAATCGAAGGCAGGATGAAACGTCCGGAGTATATTGCCGCTGCAACAACCGCCTGCAGACAGGCTGTAGACAACGGATATGTAAAACCCGAACTGTTAAATACCCTAAAAAATGTTTTTTCGCGTTCCGGTTTTACCAATGGTTATTATAAATCAAATTTGGGCCGTGAAATGTTCGGTATACGCACTAAAGAGAACGTCATTGCGTCAAATGAAACTTTTTCTTATTTACATACTTTATATCGTGCAGAACGCCAATCGGTGCCGATTGATGTCAATATTGATATATTAAGCGGCAAGCCTATAACGTTAAAAATTTACGACGGCTTTAATACCGCTTGCGTAAGTGGTGAAATACCGCAGTGTGCCGAAAATAAGCCCCTCGAAAAAAGTGCCGTTTCCGACAGTATTTCAAAATTCGGCAATACACCGTATTATTGCAATAATATCAGCGTAAATATTGACGACGGCCTTTTTGTGCCTGTGTCGGCACTTAACAGCCTGCGCCGCAACGCGATTGAGCAGTTAAACGCTCAAAGGTCAAAAATATCGGTTAAGAAATATAAAACACCTGAAATTTTATCGGGCGGAAATTTTAAAGGCAACAAAAAATTTATTGCCCGTTTTTCAACACCGCAACAAATACCCGATACTACCGATAATATATCCGCTATTATGTTACCGTACGAGTGCGAATTTCCCAAAGCGTCAAACCGCATAAATTTTATAGCTGAACTTCCGCGATATATTGCTGATGAGACGCAGGTAATAAATCGACTCGGATATTTAAAATCGCAGGGCATAAAATATGCCTATTGCGGAAATTTGTCTGCCGTGGCAATAGCCGAAAAAATTGGATTTAAAACAATAGCGTCATTTAATTTTAATACTTGCAACAGTCAGAGTATCGTATCGTTAAAAAACATCGGCGTAAGTGCCGCGATGTTGTCGGCAGAAATTTCGATCAAAGAAATTAAAAATATATCCGCTGATATACCGATTGGTATTTTTGCCTACGGCAGACTGCCGCTTATGCTTACGCGCAATTGTCCTGTCAAAAACGGCACCGATTGCTCAAAATGTCTTAAAAACGGATATATTACCGACCGTAAAAATATAAAATTTCCCGTCGCGTGCAGATGCGGTTACAGCGAGGTTTTGAATTCGGTACCGCTTTATATGGGGGATAAACTTGATGATATACCAAAAATCGATTTTTTGCTGTTGTATTTTACCGATGAGAAAAAGTCAGACGCATCTGAAATTATAGATATGTATATCAACGGCTCAAAGCCTTTTGGAGATTATACAAGAAACCTATACTACCGTGATTTGATCTGATTTTAAAAAGAATACCGAAACGTTAAAACTAAGACGTTGCGGTATTCTTTATTTTTTTAAAAATAGGTATTGACACACCCGTTTTAATGTTATATAATAAATCATTACTAATGATGGGGGACTTTGCGCCTTTTTTGCGGATTGGATGATGCTTTAGGTGGCAAAAAACTCAATTGTATGT
Organism: uncultured Eubacteriales bacterium; assembly: GCA_934445015.1. Taxonomy (GTDB): domain Bacteria; phylum Bacillota; class Clostridia; order Oscillospirales; family Acutalibacteraceae; genus UBA737. The sequence continues at coordinate 6,310 of CAKSDJ010000057.1, forward strand.
CGGTTCGGTATTACCTAAATGCCGGAATTTTTATTAGGAGTGATTGTAAACCTATGGAGTCTACATCAATGGTAAAACCTGTCAAGATGGGTAAAAACACCCGAATGACCTTCTCCAAGATCAATGAGGTCATAGATATGCCCAACCTTATCGAGATTCAAAAGGATTCTTACAACTGGTTTGTAAATGAAGGCCTTATGGATGTCTTTAAGGATATGTCCGCCATAACAGACTACAGCGGCAACCTTGTTTTGAGTTTCATTGACTATCGCATTGATGAACAGCCTAAGTACAGCGTTACCGAATGTAAGGCGCGTGATACAACGTATGCCGCACCTTTGCGCGTAACCGCTAGGTTGCTTAACAACGAAACAGGTGAGATCAAAGAGAGCGAAGTCTTTATGGGCGATTTTCCGCTTATGACAGATTCGGGTACCTTTGTAATAAACGGTGCCGAGCGCGCAATCGTTTCTCAGCTTGTTCGTTCACCGGGCGTTTACTACGCCAAAAAGGTTGATGAAAAAACAGGTAAAAAGCTGTTTTCTTCTACCATAATACCTAACCGCGGCGCATGGATCGAGTATGAAACAAACGTAAATGACGTTCTTTATGTTCGCATTGACAAGAACAGAAAACTCCCCGTTACCACCTTTATGCGCGCGTTGGGCGTTGCCACAAATGAGCAGATGCGAAGCCTCTTCGGTGAGGACGAGCGTTTGTCTGCAACTCTTGAAATCGACGAAACAAAATCCGTTGAAGACGCTCTGGTTGAAGTTTATAAAAAATTAAGACCAAGCGAGCCCGTAACGATTGAGGGTGCTAAGTCTTACCTTGAGCAGTTGTTCTTTGACCCCCGCCGTTATGACATTTCACGTGTGGGCCGTTATAAATACAATAAAAAACTTGCTATCGGCGCACGTATCCGCGGCAAAGTTATTTCACGCCCGGTGGCAGACCCTATGACCGGCGAAATATTGGCAGATGCCGATACAACGGTTACACGTGAACTTGCCGATTTAATTGAAAAACGCGGCGTGCTTGAAGCGTATGTTAACGTTCAGGATTTTGAGGGCAATGTTACTGAAGTAAAAGTGCTTTCAAACGGTATGGTGGATCTTGCCGATTTCACCGATTTTACAATCGAAGAGCTTGAAGAACTTGACAAAGCAGGCGTTAATGAAAAAGTATGTTTTGAAGTTTTAAAAGGCATACTCGAAAAAAACCTTGATAAAGAGCAGTTAAAACAGGCACTTGTTGACAATGTTGACGCCCTTATTCCGAAACATATAACCGTTGACGATATTTTTGCAAGCGTTAACTATTTCCTCGGACTTCCCCACGATGTAGGTACGGTTGATGATATTGACCATCTCGGTAACCGTCGTATCCGCTCGGTAGGCGAGCTTTTGCAGAATCAGTTCCGCATAGGCTTTTCGCGTATGGAGCGTGTTGTCCGCGAAAAAATGACATTACAGTCGCAGGATGTTGAAAATATTACTCCGCAATCACTTATAAATATACGTCCGGTTGTAGCAGCGATTAAAGAATTTTTCGGTTCTTCACCGCTGTCACAGTTTAAGGACCAAACAAACCCGCTTTCCTAACTTACCCACAAGCGTCGTCTTTCGGCACTCGGACCGGGCGGTCTTTCACG
>CAKSDJ010000058.1 GCA_934445015.1 uncultured Eubacteriales bacterium
TGACCGTTAAATTCGGTGAGAAGGTCTTTCCACTCGCTGTTGCCGTAAGTATAAGTTTTATATGCTTCACCGTTTTTTGTGACCGAAAGTATATTGCCGCCGTCATCATAAGTATAAGCATAAAAACCGTCAAGATATTCGGCGCAAAGAAGTTTACCGTAATGACCGGGATTATATGCCGAATGAAAACTACCGTTTTTTGTTATGCTTACTATGTTGCCTAAATCGTCATACTGATACTCATAAGTATTGTCGCCGTTTTTGACCTTTTTAACCAAGGTTGAGGTAGTGCCGTCGGGATTATCGGCTGTTGTGCCGTCTAAGTATGTATACTCGGTTTTAAATGAATTTGCACCGGGCAAAGTTTTGCTGCTCAAACGCGCAAGTTTATCATACTCATAATTCACGGTATTATTACCGTTATGTTTTATGCCGTATATAAGACCGTCTTTCTGACCTTCAACCGCACTGTCGCCGTAAACATACTCGGTAGAGTTTGAGTTGCTGCCGATTTTTGCCACTGTTTTTTTAACGCGGTTGTAATTATCGTAAACGTAACCGAGCGAGGTGTTGTCGCTGCCGGATATAGCTGTAACTCTGCCCGAAAGGTCATAGTTATAACGGTATGTAGTGCCGGTGAACAGATCCTGCTTTTCATAAAGATTGCCGGATTCATCGTATCTGAACTTTACCTTTACAACGTTATTATACAGTTTTTCTTTTATGCGGTCAAGTGTATCGTAAGAATAATTTATTTTCTGACCGTTGCCGTATACCGACTGCTTTAACAAACCGTATGTGTTATATGTGTTTGTTGTAAGGGGATTTGAACCTACCTTGATTTGACTTGTGTTGCCGAAGTCGTCATAAACAAAGTTATACTCTGTGCCCGAGGGCGAGGTTATTTTGTTTAAACTGCCGTTTCGGTTGTAGGCGTAATTTACCGTGCTGCTGCCTGTGGTAACGCTTTCAAGACGGTCGTTCATTTCATTATAACCGTAAGATGTGCTTTGCCAGTTTTTAGTAACTTTGGTTTGCAGTCCGCGTGCGGTGTCATAGGTGTATGATGTAATTTCGCCGCACTCGTCGGTTACGCTGCTTAAATAATTGCCGCTTGGCAGGTAAGTGGCAGTTGAGGTTATTTTTAAATCATACGACCCGTCGGAATCGGATATTTCACTTGTAAGTGGGTTGCCGTTTGAGTCATAGGTCATATGATATTTTAAACCTACGTTTGACTCGGCGTCGGTAAGGTTGTTTTTTGAGTCATAGGTATACGTATATGACGTGCCGTCGGGATTTATAAGGTTTGTCAGGTTGTTGCCGGTGTATTCAAACGTTGACTGCTGCTTTGCATTGTCTGCCGTAGATACCACGTTGCCGTTTTTATCATAAGTATAACTTTGCGCGGTATCGCGATAGAGGAACACATTGTCAAAATATGCGGCGTTGCAGTTGTAATCGTAAGTGCATAACACTTCAAGCATAGTATAGTCTTTTTTAAGAACAATGGTTTTTGAAACAAACTGCCAGTCGGTTACATATTCATTGAACTTTACCTCAAACGCTTCTGAAATGCCCGAACCGTTATATGCGTTGAGATACATTCTGAAATTGGGCTTTTTGCTTAGGTCGCTGAACGTTGTTGCAACCGAATCGGCTTTGCCCCAACCGCCGAACGAGTAAACGTCGCCCGCGCCGCCCGAAGTATTTACACGCTGGTAAACACTGCGTGTCTGCGATGGGGTGCCGTTTATTTTGCAGGAGTAAGTGCCGCCGTGATGTTGCGCGCTGCTTACGCCGTTGCCCGAAGATGAGCCGAAGTTTGTTAAATACTCGGGCAGGTCGCTGCCGTTTTCAAAACTTGTGTTTGCAAGCAGATTTATCTTGTTTGGGGTGTCGTTTGCTTCAAACTGAACGCTGTCTACCCAAACGGTGCCAGACGCCTTATAAAGCCCCACACCTATGCGTGAGATCCTTTCATTACTTCCAAGCGTTACGGTTGAAGTTACGGTGACAAAGCCGTTGTTTACTTCGGGGTCGGTGGTTCCGGTTACAAAATCGCAAAAATAACTGCTTTTGCCCTCGGGCGAAATTTTTACAATTTCAACCGTTGCGCCGTGTGTGGCAGAGACCACATTTTCGGTTTTGATGTTGGCAGAAACGGTATATGTTTGACCCGGATAGGTAGTTGTGCTTTGAAGCAATGCCTGAATACTGTCGGCGTTACTGCTTATTTTTACGCTGTTTGATGAAACATACCTTTGGTCGCTTACTAACGAGATCTGCGTTTGGTTCGGGGCTTCGATATATTTGCTCCAAGAGTCAAAGCCGTTACCGAAAGCGGAATTGTCTAAAAGGTTGTTGACATACTTTACATTGTTTGAAGCAAGGCTTAATTTGTTGTTTGCAAAAACGCCGTCTTTTGTGTTGCTCGTGGTGGTATATGACTGCGAATATGAATTTTCATTGTTGTCATAAGCGCAGGTGACCCTGCCGAAACTGTCAAACTGATAGGTTAGCTTGCGGTTCTGAAGGTCGGTGACCTCGGTCTGGCTGCTCATATAGTTAAAACTGTATTGAACGGCTGTTTGTCCGCTTGCGTTTTTAACGCTTTGGGTCGAGACCTTTTTGTCAGAGCGGTATGTATGGCACAGTTTTTTGCCGTCGGGCGCGGTTGCCTGACAAAGTGCGTTGCCCGTGTAAGACAAATTAAGCGAGGTGCCGTCGGGGTAGGCGATTTTAATTAAATTTCCGCCCGAATACGTGAAAGCGGTATCTCTGCCGGCGTTGTCTGTAATCGCTCTTAATTTGTTTTCACTGTCATATTTTAAATCGATATATCCGCCCGAAGATGTGGTTATATATGATAAATAGTTGTAATTTGCCGTAGGCGCATAGTTAAGATTTATTGTATTTCCGTTTGTATCTGATATTCTGCGCAGGGCATTCCACACATCAAATTTAAGCATATTGCCGCTTTTGTCGGTTATTTTGTATTTTAGGGGAGTTGTTCCGCTGTCAACGGTTTCGTCTATTGTGACCAGTGTATACCCAAGCCCGTCCTCGTCTACAATGCTGCCGTCAATTTCAGCAAAATAATGCTGTGTGCCGTCACCGTCGGTATAAACGTATTTGACCGAAGGGTTATTTTTTATGGTAACGGGCTTAAGCGTTTGTACCAGATTAAGACCCCAACCGTTTCCGTAACGCCCCGTGCCTTCATCCGAATAGGCGCTGTTATACACGTGTGACAGCGTAAACCCGTTTATAAGCGAGGTGAAACTTACGTCATCGTGAACGTACGTAAAGTTTCCGTTATAGTTGTTTACATAACCTGTTCCGTAATCGCCCAGACTCTGTGAAGTATAACTCCAGTAATCTTCAAGACCTACTACTTTTCGGTATGTAACTACAAAGGCAGGTTTTATTATATTTTGCTGATAATCCACAATGTTGCGGTTATTGTATGTTGAAAAAAACTTTACCACCCGTGTTTCATCCTCGTTGGTGCTTTTAAGCAAAATACCCTTGTTTGAGGATATATTCTGCTGCCATTCTCTTGCGGCTTTTGTAACGTCCCAATACACGGGGGAGTAGCTGTTGTTATGTGTGTTGTAATCCAAAACCGCAGAATCATGCGACGGTGCTGCGCTGTATGCGCCGCAGCCGGGCGCCCAATCGCCAGTAATTTTATATGCCGCTATCTTTGAGTCCGAACTGCCCGGCGATGACTGATCGGCAGGCGGTATAAGCACCATTTTTGCATTGACTATTTCTGCACCGGGACCTATTTCATCAAACACCGCCTGTAATGAGTCGTCAGATATTTTTACAGCGCTGCAAACTTTGCCCATACCTATCTGCGTTACGCCGTTCAAAGTGTATTGACCTTGCTTGCCTACATACAAAAACGCAACGCCGGTGTTGTGGTTGTTTTCTACAAAATAGTTGCTTACAATGCTGGATTGCGGCCTTTCAACCGCCAAAGACGGGTCAATTGCAACCGGATAGACACGGCTGTCGGATTCAAGCCACTCTTTATTCGGTGTTACGGTTAATTTGAACCCCTTTGAAGTGTTCTCAACACTCAATTCAATATCCGTTGAGCAGGCATATTCGCTATCTATCATATACGGCGCGTCTAAAAAGAAAACGGTTTGATTATCGCTTTTTGTATCATATATTTCCACCTGTCCGTCATCGTTAAGGCGTGCCGCAAGGTCCTTGCTTTCATATACAAACGTAAAACTTTGCTGTGCGGTTTTATTTTTTAGTATAATATCTTCTTTAAGTTTGCTGCCGTTTACGGTATAACGCAGATCTACATTTGATATTATGTTGTTATATTCTACAATGCCGCTGTTGTTTTTTAGTTCGGATAATTTTTCTGCATTTTTGCCGCTGTCGATCGTTATTATTTTTGCGTTGACTTTATTTGCGCCCTCAAGCGACCATTTTATTTTACAGTCACCGTTTTTGACCGAAATAAGTTTGTTTTTGTTAGATTTTTTTGCAAATTTTACCTTGAGGGAGTTTTTGCTGTTTTCTATAACTTTTTCCCGGCTTTCGGTATCGGTTTTTTCTGATAAACTGTTATCAATATCCTCCCAGGAACCGTTGTTGCAGTAATGCACAGCGGTGTCGTATACGGCGGCTTCTATACTGCCGTCGCTCATTAAAAAATGCTTTGTGTTTTCGGTGCGCTTTTCTGTAAGTTCGCTTACAATATAAGGATCGGGTGCTTCATTTGTTGGTGCTGTGTATGTGGTTGTCTGCGCGTTGTCGCCCGAAGCGGCATTTTGCGCGGATACTATAGGCATTACGCCGATAATAAGTGCTATACTGAGTATTAGTGCTATTATCTTTTTCATGTACTCAAATCCTTTCTTTTAGTTTTTTAAGGCGACCGATTGACCTCAATCGGCAAAAGTTTGTAATTATCTCATAACCGCATCACCCCTTGCTTTGTATGTACAACATAAATATAACAGAACCGCTATGTCAAAAATTGTCGAAGCCTGTCGCTAAACGGAAAAAATTTCAAATTATGGAAAATTTATCTGTAAATAGCGGTTAATATGCGGGTGAGCAAATTTTATGTATGCGGATAAATTTAAAGAACGGCAGCAGTGTGCCGTTCTTTTTTGTGTTTCACAATCAGACGGGTTTTGTAATAAACTGTAAGTGGAAACTGATTTCTAAAGGAGAATAGATTTATGAACTATACGGATATGAGTTACCGTATGCAGGATAATACGGTTTCTGACAATAAAGTTCTTGCAATGGCATTTGTTAATGTTCAGGATCTCGACTCGGTATATGACGCCGAAACCGGCTTTTCAAACGGTACGATTTTTCCCGCTCTTAACAAACCTCTTGCTGTTTGGGGGTCGTGCAAATGAATGAAAGAAACGTTTTAAAACGCAGAATAGAGGCGCTGGATTTTTCTATATATGAGTTGGAACTTTTTTTAGATACTCACCCCGAAAACCGGCAGGCAATGCAAATGCTGCGCGAATTCCGCCGCCGCCGAGCGGAAGCGGTAGCGAATTATGAGTCAAAATGCGGCACCTATATACAAACCACAGGCGATGTAAATCCAACCGATTATTGGAATTGGATCGACAGCCCGTGGCCTTGGGAAAGGGAGGTATAATTTATGTGGCAATATCAGAAAAAGCTGCAGTATCCGGTCAATATTAAAAACCCGAATCCAAAATATGCACAAATAATTATAAGTCAGTACGGCGGACCCGACGGTGAACTCGGCGCTTCCATGCGGTATCTCACCCAGCGTTACGGAATGCCTTATAATGAGGTAAAGGGCATTTTAACCGATGTAGGCACCGAAGAACTTGCGCATATGGAAATGGTTTGTGCAATGGTTTATCAACTGACGCGAAATCTTACGCCCGAACAGATAAAGGCGTCGGGTTTTGACACATATTTTGTTGATCATACCGCGGCGGTATATCCGATAGCGGCGTCGGCGCTACCATGGCGCGCAGAGTATATTCAGGCAAAAGGCGATATTATTGCCGACCTTCACGAAGATCTTGCAGCAGAACAGAAAGCAAGAGTAACTTACGATAATCTGTTGCGTCTTATTGACGACCCCGATATAATCGACCCGTTAAGATTTTTACGTCAGCGTGAGATAGTGCATTATCAGCGTTTCGGCGAAGCGATGCGGCTTGCTACCGACAGGCTTAATTCCAAAAACTTTTATGCCTGCAATCCAAATTACGATAAAAACTGCGGTAAAAAATAGATTTAAAGTAAAAAAGACTGTGCGGTCAATAACTGCACAGTCTTTTTTAAAATTTTAGACGTATTATTTCTTTCTCAATACGATTTTTATAAAGTTAAGGTATTTTCCTCCGCCTGCTTCCATTGATTTTCTGTCGCCGGCGGCGTATTCATTGTCTTGTTTAAGCCAATCAGCCCAGACCTCATCATTGCTTTTCATTTCTTCAACCGAGATTACTTCGGCATACTTGCTTGCGTTTACGGTTTGTAACCAGTAATCAACGTCGTGCATATATTCAAGTTGCTCAGGGGTCCATGAAAGCAGAAGTTCTGCCGGCAGATTGTTGTGACAATCTTTTTTCATACCCGGAACGGCAATATAAACGTATCCGCCTTTCTTTATATAAGGCAGGAGTTTATTATCAAGATATTTTTTATCTCTGCCGAAATAGTTGTATGAATCCGTGCTTATTACAGCGTCAAAAAACTCTTTTTCAAACGGCAAATCGGAAGCATCTGCTTTTATCGGAAAAATTTTATTTTTACTTACTCCCATAGTGTTAAAAAATTTGCGGTTTTCTTCGGGGTCGCTCCAAAGGTCGGTTGCGTAAACGGTGAATCCGTATTCTTTTGCAAGAAACACGCTGGTTAATCCCTGCCCACTGCCTAAATCGCAAACAACTGCGTTATCCGGTATCTTGTGAGCAAGCAATAATTCCTCGGTAAGTTTTATCGGGTTAGGCCCCATAATTTTTTTCTGTAAATCGGGTGTATTGTATTTTTTACTTTTAATATATTCCATATTTGTTTCTCCTCATATTATATTTTATATTGTGTAATAAAGTTTTCAATGTGTCGTTCTAAAAGTTCGGTGTATTGTTTTTTGTTATATGAACCGTCTGACATTTCAATCATTAAATAAAGCGGCGCGTAATATTCGATTGCAAGCTGTTTCGGATCCTGCGGTTTGATGATACCGTTTGCTATCATACGGTCAAATATATCTTTCATATAAGCAACAGGGCCTAATGTAATACAGTTGCCGTACAGTTCGGCTGTTTCTCTGTTGCGATAGCGTTCTAAACTCAGCATTTTGCGAAAATTTGACGCAAAGTCGTCTTCTGTCCAAAACAGAAACTGCGCTAAAGTGAAACTTTTAATGCTCTCTAATGTGACTGTATTATATCCTGCAGGGTCGGTGTCATATTTCTCTTCAGGAACATCATATTGGTTTGACCTTTTTGCATCAACCTCATACATACGCTTTACTATGCTGTCAAAAATATCGCGTTTGTTTTTGTAATGTTTGTACAGCGCACCCTTTGTTATTCCGAGTTTGCCTGCAATCATATTCACCGAAACCGCCTCGTATCCGTTTTCTGCAAACAAAAGCAGCGCAGTATTAAGTATTTTTTCTTTTGTGTTATTCATATTAACCTCCCATTAGTGAACGAGTGTTTACTTAATTATAGTAAACACTCGTTCACTTGTCAAGTCTTTTAAAAAAATTATGGTCAACGTTATTGTGTATATATATATGAATATAACAGAATTGTATATTACATATCGGTTCTACACAATATATAGTATGGCAAAACGGCAATAAAAAAATTTTGAAAAAAACCCAAAAAAAGTGTTGACAAAGAGGAGAGGATGTGGTAATATAATCGGGCACCCAAAAAAGAGGGTGAGGAAAAGACTGC
>CAKSDJ010000059.1 GCA_934445015.1 uncultured Eubacteriales bacterium
GCACAACGCCGTCTGTGGTTGCTTTTTCGAAAACCGGTGAAAGAATGGTAGGTCAGGTTGCAAAGCGTCAGGCTATCACCAACCCCGACAGAACCATCAGCTCAATCAAACGCGAAATGGGTTCAAATTACACCGTTGAAATCGACGGCAAAAAATACACCCCTCAGGAAGTTTCGGCAATAATATTGCAGAAACTTAAAGCAGACGCCGAAAGCTATCTCGGTCAGCCTGTTACAGAAGCGGTTATTACAGTTCCGGCATACTTTACAGACGCGCAGCGTCAGGCTACAAAAGACGCAGGCAAGATTGCCGGTCTTGAAGTAAAACGTATTATTAACGAGCCGACTGCCGCAGCACTTGCCTACAGCATTGATAAAGAGGACGACCAAAAGGTTATGGTTTATGACCTCGGCGGCGGTACGTTTGATGTATCGATTATTGAAATGGGCGACGGCGTTCAGGAAGTTCTGGCTACTGCCGGCAACAACAGACTCGGCGGCGACGATTTTGATAAGCGCATTATGGACTACATTGTAAAAACTTTCAAAGATGAAAACGGCATTGACCTTTCAAGTGATAAAATGGCAATGCAGCGTATTAAAGAAGCAGCCGAAAAAGCAAAGATAGACCTTTCGGGTATGACAACGGCAGACATTAACCTGCCCTTTATTACCGCTGATTCAACGGGTCCTAAGCATTTTGAAACAACTCTTACACGTGCAAAATTCAATGAACTTACAGCAGATCTTGTAGAGGCTACAATGGGACCTGTGCGCCAGGCAATTGCCGACTCCGGTCTTGATAAGTCCGAAATTCACAAAGTGCTTATGGTAGGCGGTTCTTCACGTATTCCGGCTGTACAGGAAGCAGTTAAAAACTTTATGGGTAAAGAGCCGTTTAAGGGCATTAACCCTGATGAATGTGTAGCAATTGGCGCATCTTTGCAGGCAGGCGTATTAGGCGGCGATGTTAAAGGTTTGCTTTTGCTTGATGTTACTCCCCTTTCGCTCGGTATTGAAACAATGGGCGGTATTTCAACAAAGGTAATTGAACGCAACACCACTATTCCTACAAAGAAGAGTCAAATATTCTCTACCGCGGCAGACGGCCAGACTTCTGTTGAAGTTCATGTTTTGCAGGGCGAACGTGAATTTGCAAAAGACAACAAAACTCTCGGCGTATTCCACCTTGACGGAATTGCACCGGCACCGCGCGGTATTCCTCAAATTGAAGTAACTTTTGATATAGACGCAAACGGTATTGTTCACGTATCTGCAAAAGATCTCGGCACAGGCAAAGAAAACAATATTACGATTACCTCTAACACAAATATGTCAAAAGAGGACATTGACAAAGCCGTTAAAGAGGCCGAAGCGTATGCAGCAGAAGATAAAAAACGCCGCGAAACCGTTGATGTTCGCAACAATGCCGATCAACTTATCTATCAAACCGAAAAAACACTTGCAGAACTCGGTGACAAACTTGCGGCTGATGAAAAATCAAAAATAGAGACCGCCAAAGACGCCCTTAAAGAAGCGCTTAAAGGTGAAGACACCGAGGCAATAAAGGCAAAATATGAAAACCTTCAGAAAGAACTTTATTCAGTAAGCGAAAAAGTTTACAAAGCGGCGTCTGAGGCTCAGCAGCAACAGCAGCAGACTTCTCAGGCAGGCGGTTTTACACACGGCGGAGACAGTCAGGATAACGTTTATGAGGCAGACTTTGTCGATGTTGACGATGACAAAAATAAAAACAATTAAGCATTGACATTTTAAATTTAAGCGTATAGTGAACAGGTTGCGTAAATTTGTTTAGAGCAGATTTTGCCTGTTCACTGCCGCTTACTACATACCGTTAAAACAATTTGTTGTTTAATAGGAGATATTTTTGTGGCAGAAGATAAAAGAGATTATTACGAAGTTCTCGGTGTTGACAAATCGGCAACAGATGACGAATTAAAAAAGGCGTATCGAAAGTTGGCAAAAAAATACCATCCGGACCTGAATCCGGGTGATAAAACTGCCGAAAAAAACTTTAAAGAGGTAAATGAAGCCTATGAAGTGCTTTCAGACAAAGAGAAACGCGCGCGCTATGATCAGTTTGGTCAGGCAGGCGTTGACCCAAACTTTAACGCCGCAACAAATTACAGCGGCGGATTTGACGGATTCGGCGATTTAGGTGACATATTCAGTTCGTTTTTTAACGGCGGATTTGATACCGGCAGGCGCGCAAATCCTAATGCACCGCGCAGAGGTAGCGACACTTCAACATCGGTCAATATATCATTTGAAGAAGCAGCTAAAGGCTGTAAAAAAACGGTACGCGTTACCAAGATTGATAATTGCAGTGATTGCGGCGGCAGCGGTTGTGAAAAAGGCACAGACGCGCAGACCTGCCCGGTTTGTCACGGCAGCGGTCAGGTAAGCACCGTCAACAGAACCCCATTCGGGCAAATTCAGTCAAAAACCGTTTGCAATAACTGCCACGGTACGGGAAAGATCATCAACCACCCATGTCACACTTGTGCGGGCAAAGGACGAATACGCCATACCGTTGAAAGAACCGTAGAAATACCTGCAGGCATTGACGACGGTCAGGCAATAAGCATAAGAGGCGGCGGCGATGCCGGCATAAACGGCGGTCCGAGCGGCAATCTTAACATAATTGTAAATGTTAGACCTCACCCTATTTTTGTGCGCGACGGTTACGACGTATACTGCGAGGTACCGATTACATTTGCACAGGCGGCTTTAGGCGGTGAAATAACAGTACCTACTCTTGACGGCAAGGTTAAATTTACTATTCATGAAGGCTCACAAAACGGCGATGAATTCAAATTAAAGGGCAAAGGCATACAGCGGTTGCGTTATGCCGGCAGAGGTGACCAGTATGTAAAAATAACGGTTGAAGTGCCGCGTGACCTTACAAAAGCGCAGAAAGAAAAATTGCGTGAGTTTGACAGCGTAACCAACGCCAAGAACTACAAAAAGCAAAAATCGTTTTTAGACAAACTTAGAGATTTTTTTGAATGATATAAAAACAAAAACCGTGTTTTGAATGTGAATTTTCAAAACACGGTTTTTTGTTTTATCCGTTTGCAGTTGCTATTGCTTTTAACTGCTCTTCATACACTTTGGTTTTTTCGGTTGTACCGTTTTCACCTGCCGGATGATATGTAGGAACTATTTTTTCAACAAAATCCTTTACTGTATCAGGCTTTTCATAACAAATGTGCATAAGGGTTTCAAGATTGTCAAACAATCGGTCGGTATCAAAATCAAGTGGATGGCAAATGCTTATAAGTTTGTTGGGCGTTGTGCTCAGACCCTCGGTTTCCATCAGGCGTTCTTCATAAAGTTTTTCACCCGGTCGCAGTCCGGTATACTCAATTTTTATGTCAATATCGGGTTTAAGACCCGAAAGTTTTATAAGGTTGCGCGCAAGAGTGTCAATTTTAACCGGTGCACCCATATCAAGCACAAAAATCTCGCCGCCGTGCGCATAATAACCTGCCTGTAAAACAAGACTTACCGCTTCGGGTATAGTCATAAAATAACGTATAATATCGGGGTGAGTAACCGTTACCGGACCGCCGTTTGCTATCTGTTTTTTAAACACCGGCACAACCGAACCGTTTGAGCCAAGCACATTACCGAAACGCACCGCTACAAACTCGGTTTTTGCCGCACGGATTTCTTTTTGAAATTTTTCGGATACTTTGCTGTCATCATGGTCATAAAGCGGATTTAACTTATCGGTATTGTTATCTTTTACAAGTTTATCAAACGACTGTATTATCATTTCACAAAGGCGTTTGCTTGCACCCATAATATTTGTGGGATTAACCGCCTTGTCGGTGCTTATAAGCACAAATCGCTCGCAACCGTTTTTAACGGCGGCATAGGCGGTTTTGTAGGTACCTATAGCATTATTTTTTATTGCCTCACCCGGGCTGTGCTCCATAAGCGGAACATGCTTGTGTGCGGCAGCGTGATACACGATTTGCGGTTTGTAAGTCGCAAACACATCAAAAATTTTGCGGCTGTCGCGAACCGAGCCGATTAAGACTTCAAGATTAAGTTCAGGATATTTTGTCCTTAACTCCTGCTCGATACTGTAAGCGTTATTTTCATAAATATCAAAGATTATAAGTTGCTTCGGCTTATGGGCCGCAATCTGACGGCACAGCTCGCTGCCTATTGAGCCACCGCCGCCTGTTACAAGAATAACTTTATCTTTTAACAGCTCAAAAATCTCATCCATTTTAATATTTATCTGTTCACGGCCAAGCAGATCCTCAACCGCAACATCGGTAAGTTTTTTTGCGCTTAATGTGCCGCTTTCCAAACGGTAAATATCGGGCAGAATTTTAAGTTCACACCCTGTTTCCTTGCATATATTAAGGATATCTTTTTTATCATCCGGTGAAATTGACGGTATTGTAATATATATTTTATCAATAGAGTGTTTTTCAGCCAAATCGGGAATATCGTCACGGTTGCCCTCAACCTTGACATTATCGATATATCTTCCGAGTTTATTCGGATTGTCATCCACAAGACAAATAACCTTATCGTTCATATCTGTGGCAAGGTTCATATCGTGAAGTATCATTCTGCCCGCTGCCCCTGCACCGACAAGCATAACACGGGCTGCTTTTTTTGAATGAGTAACATTAAGGCGGCTGCGTTCAAGCAGGATAAATCTGTATGCAAAGCGAATTATAAGCACCGAAACAAACATTATCATAGCGCCGAAAACATAATAGGTAAACGGCATACGCCTTATGTAATAATCTGCCATATTTATGTAAGTGGTAACAGCGGCAGTGTGCATAATAAATATAATAACGGAAGAATAAAAAACGTTTATAAACTCACGGTAACTCGCAAAAGTCCATATACTGCGATAAAGCTTAAACGCATAAAATACAATCAAAGAAAAAACCGTGTGAACAGGTATAAACTTAAACCACACATCAAAGTAATCATAAAAATTATTGATGAGCGTGCTTATGTGACAGTCAAATCTAAACCACAGAGCCAGAAAAAAAGAAAAATTGACCATAATTGCGTCGTATATAAGTAAGAGCATTGCGGCAACTTTACTGCGGTTTACGCGAAAACCTAATATTTTTTTTCCTTTCATAATACCCCTCAATCGTGTTCATATATTATTTATTTTACACCCTTACACATTTTATGTCAAGAATATATAATTCAGATCGCAAACAATGAATTTTAAAATCACAGGCGCTCGCGGCAAGCCGTAAGTACCTGTGATCTTTAATTTTTATTACCTTTTAATTTGTGGGCACCAAAATCATACAGTCGTTTTCAAGTTTATTGTCACCTAATTCGTTTATTTCTTTAAGTTCTTCAACATCGGCAAAATATCTGCGGGCGATATCCCACAAATTTTCGCCTGCCGAGGCAAAATAAATTGTCATTGCACCGTGTGTATTTTTACTGATAGGTTGAGAATCATTTATTTTTATGTCTGTAACCAACGGAATATTACTGCACTCATAAACAGCGGCACTAATGCAAAGGTCGATGCGGAACTCCATATTACCTGAGTTTATAAGTGTATAATTTGAACCTACAACGGCAATTTCCGGCGAGCATTTAAAAACTTTACCGCCGCCGCTTACGGGGTGTGAATATTCAAATTCAATCGGTTTTTCGTAAAACGACTGCACACCTTCGCTGTCGGAAGCGATAATATAAGCCGTTACGGTGCCGCAAATTATAAGTTTATTTTCGGCAAATTTTACACTGTCGGTTTTTGTTTCACACCAAATATCAGATATTACCGACAGCGCACCGTCAGAAAACTCAAGATTTTTTTTGCAGTTAAAATTCTCATTTATATTATCACATATACGGTTAAAACACACTTCGTTTTTAGAAATATCCGCCTCGTATTTTCGCGAATATGCGTCAAGAATAACGGCTACGTCATTGTTGCAAAAACATTCGCTTGTTATAAGCAATTTTGCGTTAAGCAAGAACTGACGGCTCTCACCCGAAGCCGCTACGCGTGGCTTTACTTCAAGATTTGCAATATAAACTTTTGATTCGCAGCTGCAATCCTCGGTCATACCGTCAATTTCAATCAATTGGCTGAACGGTATTGTGCAGCGCACGGTTTGCGGTGTTCCGCTTTCGGGTGAATACAGAATTTTAACCACCATTTCGCCCTTTACAACGGATTTGCCTGCTATGGTTTTATTGTCGGTTATGACGGCATCTGCGTCGTACCGTATAATACACCTTATATCCGGCTGACCGGAGCCTAACTCGATTTCCTGATCTACCGTAAGATATTTATCGGCGCAACCCATAGGCACCGTGGCAGATACATTACCGCGTAAAAATTCAACATTCGGGTCGTCAAGGTCTGACATAACCTCGGTGAGTTTTCTTTTCGTTACTGTTACATATATACCGGCGGCACCGTGAACATCTATTTTTCTGCCTGTTACGGCACGGCAATTTATGTATTCGCATTTGGTTTTTACGGTAAGTGAAGTACCGTCGGTATTTATACCCGTATCAAAAGTTTTTGAAAACGGATACCTGTATTCGTAAGAGTTAAGGCAATTGTTGTTATCACAATAAATAACATTGACCGTAACACAGCCCTCAACCGAAATATTTGAGCCGTTAACGCCTTTTGATGAAATACGCGAAACGGCACGGCATTTCAGAATTTTAGATATATCGGGGTAATAATCCGGCAGCGTAAAATCTGCATCTATAGGTTGCTCTGCCGACTCGTTAAACACGGTATCAAGCGAAAAAACACTTGTTTTTAAATTTTTTTGTTCCATATATAATACACGCTCCCAAAATGCTTTTTTAATAAATTGTATTCAAATCGGGCACGCAATATGACAAAACAAAATTATGCAAAACACGGCATGTTTAAACCTTTATTTTTACAAAAACAAAGCAACGGCCGCCGAAACGACCGTTGCCTTAAATTATTCTTCGCCTTTATCTTCGGGTGTGACTTCACACTCAAGATAACCGTTTTTTATGCGATGTTTATTGCTCAGTCGGTCAAATACCGCCAATGCGCCGAGTATTGCGGAAAACACCGCCGCAACCGTGCCTAAAAACTTTAAAAACTTTTTCATTTTCGGAAACCTCCTGTATTTTATAATATTTTTTATTACATAAACGGGGCAAAAAAGTGAAGTATTGCCCTTTTAATCCTTGTGTACCACGGCGATTTTTTCATCATTTCAAGAGTTATCTCCTGACTGTGTAAAAGCAGCGAATTGAAATGGTCTTTTATATCGTTGACCGTTTCATTTCCGCATATCCAAACGCCGCATTCAAAGTGCATTATAAAACTGCGGTAATCCATATTTACGGTACCCACGGTTGCGACACTGTCATCCGATACAAAAAGTTTTGA
Organism: uncultured Eubacteriales bacterium; assembly: GCA_934445015.1. Lineage (GTDB taxonomy): Bacteria > Bacillota > Clostridia > Oscillospirales > Acutalibacteraceae > UBA737. The sequence goes on from CAKSDJ010000059.1 coordinate 7,429, forward strand.
ATGTATAAATCCCGGAGTGTACTCATAAATTTTTACGCCTGCCTCAAGCAGTTCGTAATAATTATACTGTGTTACGGGGTGAACATACCACTTATCAGGAATATGCGGTGTTATTATTCTGACATCTATCCCCGAAAGTGCGGCAAGTTTGAGGCATTCTATCATAGAACTGTCTATTATAAGATACGGCGTTGTTATATAAACATAGCGCTGTGCAGAGTTAAGGATCTGCATATATATGCCCTCTGCCGGATTTTTATCGTCAAGCGGACTGTCGCCATACGGCAAAACGTAGCCTTTTTCAAGAACTTTTTCTTCAGAAATATAGTCTGCCATAGCAATTGCCTTGTGGGTGGTAAACTCCCAAGTGCTGCAAAACAT
>CAKSDJ010000060.1 GCA_934445015.1 uncultured Eubacteriales bacterium
TGGTATACCATATGAAAGCATGGAACGAAAAAGATGTTCTGCCCGTTCAGACGGCAGCAGGTATAACCAAAACAATGGCACCCCGTGATGAGATTACGCTTGACATATATGAGGCTCATCGCCCAGTAAGCGATGTTCACGACTTTTACAGAAATTTTTGTGCCGCGCTTGACGGTAAAGAAAATTTAATCGTCAATGCAGGCGAAGTCCGCCGTGTTATGCAGGTAATGGAAAGTTGTTTTGACTCTGCGAAGCGCGGACAGGCAATTGAAGTTAATATATAAAACAGGCTTAATCCGTATCTGCCGCCTGACTTTAAAACAAAATAAAAGGAACCGACCGTAAACACACGTCTACGGTCGGTTTTATTATACGCAAATTCGGTTATGTGCCTTTAAAGCCTGCATACTGCGGCATTGCAACTGCACTGTTAATCTTTATTGGCGTCATCTATTATTTTTTGTGCTATGTTTGACGGCACGCTTTCATATCTTGCAAATTCAAGGGTAAATGTTGCTGTACCCTGAGTGAGCGAGCGCATAGCGGTAGAAAAGTCAGCCATTTCCGCTATCGGAACTTCGCCCACGATTTCCTGCATTTTATTTTCCATAGGATTCATACCTATAATTCTGCCGCGGCGCTTGTTTATATCGCCTATAACATCACCGAGCATATCGTCTGGCACAATTACTTTAAGCGTGCCGATAGGTTCAAGCAATACGGGATTTGCCTTTGAAACGCCTTCGCGGAATGCGATTGACGCTGCGGTTTTAAATGCCATTTCCGATGAATCAACCGGATGGTATGAGCCGTCTACAAGAGTCGCTTTTATACCCACCATAGGATATCCTGCCAAAACACCTTTTGCGGTAGAGTCGCGAAGTCCTTTTTCAACAGCGGGGAAAAAGTTTTTGGGTACGGCGCCGCCGAATACTTTTTCTTCAAATACAAGTTCATTGCTGTCGCACGGTTCAAACTCGATCCAGACATCGCCGAACTGACCGTGACCGCCCGATTGTTTTTTGTGCCTGCCCTGTGCCTTAACCGGTTTTTGAATTGTTTCGCGATATGCAATCTTCGGCTTTGTAAGCACAACATCGCAACCGAACTTTGATTTTAACTTTGAAACAACTATGTCGGTATGTTGCTCACCCAAAGTAGTCATTATAAGTTCGCGTGTTTCGGGGTCATTTGCAATTTTAAGCGTCGGATCCTCTTCGCAAATACGGTTAAGACCGGCGTTGATTTTTTCCTCATCGCCTTTTTTAGCAGGATAAACCGCCGTTTTAAGCGTAGGAGCCGGAAAATCTATCTTTTTGACTGCAATTTTGCCGGAGGTTGACAAAGTGTCGCCCGTAGCGGTAGAGCCGAGTTTTGAAACAGAACCTATATCGCCTGCCGAAATCTCGCTTGCGTCCTCCTGCCTGCCGCCTTTAAGCCACATTATTTTTGTAAGACGCTCCTCTTCTCCTGTGCGGTTGTTTTTAAGCCGCATATCGCCCGTGATTTTGCCCGATATAACCTTGAAATACGAGAGTTTTCCGACAAACGGGTCGGCAATTGTTTTAAAAATAAACAGCGCATTTTCTTTTGAAGAATCGGGAATTATTATTTCGCCGTCTTCAAGAGTTGTTTTGCACTCATCTGCAGCAGGCATTATCTGCGCTATGCTGTCTGCAAAAAGCGAAATTGCATCGCCTGTCTGTTGCACGCCGCAGTAAACGGGGCATATATCGCCCGATTTAACGCCTGTTTTAAGACCCGACATAATTTCATCCGGTGTGAGTTCTTCGCCTGAAAAGTATTTCTCCATCAAATTCTCATCAGTGCTGGCTACCGCTTCAATAAGCATATCGCGCATTCCGTTTATCTCTGAGTTTTCGGGTACGGGGCATTCGGTAAGGCTCAGGCCCTCGGCGGTATACGCGCGGTTGTTGACCAAATCAACATAGCACTTGACTGCGTCGTCAACCACATAAGGCACCACAACAGGGCAGATGACCGCACCGTAATTTGCAACAAGAGCGGATATTACACGGTAAAAATGCGCGTGTGTGGAATTTAACTTGCCTACAAAAAATCCTATTGCCTTGCCGGCGGATTTTGCCTTTTCAAACGCTTGCTTTGCACCTACGGTAAGACCCGATTTGCCCGAAACAGTGATTATAACGCTATCGGCTGCAGCAAGAGCCTCGCTTACTCCGCCCGCAAAATCAAATAACCCCGGTGCGTCAATAAGATTTAACTTAACATCGCCCTTTTCGAGCGCATAAACCGCAGTTGAAACAGAGCAGCCTCGCTTTTTTTCTTCTGCATCAAAATCAAAAATCGAGGAGCCTTCTAACGTGTTACCTATTCTCTCAATTGCTTTTGAATGATAAAGCACCGCGCTTGCAAGTGTAGACTTGCCGGAATTGCCGTGTCCCAAAAAAGCAATGTTTTTAATTTTGTTTGCAGAATAGTTTTTCATAAAAGTACACTCCTTTTTGAACTTTAATCCTAAAGTTCGGTTTACTAAATAATTATATCACAATTGTTAAGCATTTACAACTAATTTTTTCAAAAGTTTCAAATTATTTTGTTTAAAACCTACAAAAACCGCATTCGGAGCGTAGTTTACATAAAGTATTACAAAATTGAAACCATTTGTAACCGAATTGTTCCTTAATTTTTGGGTTAAATGATAATATAATATAAGAGTACCAAGTGAAAGGAGTGTTTTAAAAATGCGAAAAACTTTAAGTTTACTGTTGTCGGTAATTATGCTGGCGGTTTTTTCTTCGCTTATCACTCCTATTGCTACGGGCAGTCAACAGGTTTCGGCTGCAACCGTTAAAAGCATTTCCGACGAGGCGCTGAACGCACGCTTTTTAAATATGCTGAATCATAATTTTGTTTATAATGATGATTTTAACGATGTTGATACCGTTATAAACAACTCCGTGTTCGCGTTAATAAATTTGCGTGACAGCGAAAACGAAGAATATATAAAAGACACCTATGTTAAAGGCTTTGTAAATGATATGTACGGCATTGAAATCGCCGATATGTCGCAGCTTAATGCCGATTTTCCTCAAAAAGAGGGTTATGTTTATATTATTCCGCGCGGATACACAACATACTCGCATAAAATTGTGTCGGTAAAACAAAACGAGGATGCAAGTTACACCGTTGTAAGCGAAGCAATAATAAATAATCACGATTCAGATCCGCAAACGTATAAGGTTGTTTCATTGTTTGTTAAAAATGAAACCTCGTCTTTCGGATACAATATAATTTACAGCAATATCATAGATAGCGGCTCTAATATTTAACGGTATTTGATGTTTAAAAGAGGGCAAATTTAATTTGCCTTCTTTTTTTAATTTTTTTACTTGACAAATCGTGCCAAAGCGTATATAATAGACGAGCTTGGCAAAAAGTATTTTAAAACGGCTGTATAGCTCAGTTGGCTAGAGCACACGGTTCATACCCGTGGTGTCATTGGTTCAAATCCAATTACAGCCACCAACGGCCCGTTGGTCAAGAGGCCTAAGACACCGCCCTTTCACGGCGGTAACACGAGTTCGAATCTCGTACGGGTCACCAAAAAAGCAATTACCTATTTTCAGGTAGTTGCTTTTTTATTTTTATAAAAACTGTAAAAGCATATATAAAAGTAATACATACAAAAATGCAGAGTAAAGCACGATTTTGTTCATAAACTCAAACGGCAGGTTCATTTATTTGAACCTGCCGTTTAATGCTGTTTATTTAAAATTATTTATTCAGAAAAAACTTTTTTATTTGCGCCTTGCCTATCAGTAATCCGCCGCACGCAAATGCCAAAATAGCCGTCAACAAAACAATACCGTTTACATCGCCGGTTTTAGGTGATGTTCCCTGAGGTTTTGTATTTGACCCATTATCGGTTTTTGAACCTGATTCGGGTTTGCCGTCGGGCGTTTCGGATAATTTTGCTGTTACTGTATCTGCCTTAGCAATCTCTTTGCTTGCCGCAGAGTCGCTGTAATACTTATCGCAACCGTCGCAGTACCAATACTCGGTATTGCCTTCGGCATCTTTTGTTGCCGCTTTTGCATCGGTATGCTTAAGATTTGAATGATTTTTCAAGTCAAATTCGCCGTATTCGGCGTCGCATACTTCGCACTTGGCTTTGCTGCTGCAGGTGGCGGTGCCGCCTTTATGACCTGTGGCTTCAACCTCAGCAAAGCCCTCACGGTGACCGCAACGTGAACACTCGCTGCCTGCTTCAAGACCGGGTTCGGTGCAGGTCGGTTTTACCGCCGCTGCTTCAATCATATCATGACCGCCGTAATAATCGACGCAGATATTTGCAAGCACGCCGTTTGTATCCTGTGCAGTGATCTCATACGTGCCTGACTCCTCTGAGCCTAAGGCTGAGAGTGACGCATTCTTGGTGCTGTCAAAAGAACATCCCGTTGCACTGCTGTTTATTCCCGAAGCGATCATACCGCCTATTGAACCTTCGCCTGCAAAAGTAATCTTACCAGCCGCGTGGCATTTTTCAAGTTTAACCCTGGCTGAGGTTGTACCTGCAAAACCGCCCGCTTTAGGATCCCATGAAGTCACGGTGCTTGTTACATCACCCATAGCAATGCTGTTTTTAATAATTGTGTTTTCTTCTGCGTAGCCGACAAAGCCGCCTAAATTCCAGTCTTTTGCTTCAACATCGCCGTAAGCCGCACAACGTGTTGCCTTTGTGTTGTAGAACAAAACGCCGGCAAAGCCGCCTGTGGTCCATCCGTCACTTTTTACATTGCCTGTTGCTACACAATCGGTAAGGTCTGACGCAAAGGCGTTACCTGAAAAACCGCCGGCAACGCAAATGCCGTTCACTTTGACATCCGCTTTGCACTTTTCAAAGTGAGTGTAACTTGCATCACCCACAAGACCGCCTGCATACATTGATGAAGAAACATTACCCGAAACCGTACAATTCTTTACAACGGTGTATGGTATATTGCTGCCACCGAGTACGGATATACTTCCTATAAGAATGCCTGCGCCGTACTGCACATCTTCCATGTCTGTGCTGTAGCCTGCCAAAACCGTTCCGTTTTCTACAATCAAGTTTTGAACAGCCGGTTCAGTGCCTGCGGCAGCGATATTGCCGAAAAGACCTGCGCTGCAGTTTTTGTCGCGCTCATCTACGTAAAGGCCTGTGATCTTTTTACCGTTGCCGTCAAAAAATCCCATAAACGCCTGTGCAGATGCGCCGTAATTCTGATAACCGAGCGGTTTCCAGATATGGCCCGATAAGTCAATGTCCGCTGTAAGAATAAAATACTCTTTAACGTGGGTTGAGCCTTCAACTCCGCTGTTAACTTCTTTGACAAGTAATGCCAACTGCTCGGCTGATGCTATCTGATACGGGTCACTTTGTGTACCTGTGCCGCCCGCAAACGAACTTGCGGCATAATTGGTCCAATAATCCTGCGGAACACTGTTTTCTGCCAATGCTGTTACAGGTATGCAAAGCACTGCTAAACACAAACTCAGCACAAAGCAAATAATTTTTTGTTTTAATTTCATTTATAAGTACCTCCGTTTATCGGCGTAAAGTCCGCCGCTTTTTTGCTTGTTAAGTTTCTTCTGTTATATAAATATTGTCAAATGTTGCTGTTTACAAACACAGCAAATGAAAATTTTAATTCCTGTTTTTATATTCACCTCCGATGACTGTTTTTTTATTTGTATTGTAAAAATACAAATATCAATCCAACGCAATAATCGTTATGTTGTACTCACTTCCTCCGAAATTTGTGTCTTGTAACAACATATTATTATACGCGAACTTTAAAGTAACATTATCGGTTGCTGTGTATACGGTATTATACGCAACCGTAAGCCTGCACGAAAGATCTTTTTTAGGTACGTTAATAAATGTTTGCGTTGCAAACATACAGTTTGAATTGTTTTGCCCGTCAATCAACGATACACCGCACATTTTATCATCGCCCTTAGCGCTGACAGTTACTGTTCCGTTAAATACCAGACTGTAAGAGTGACCTTTTAAAAGGGTTATTTCATTATTTGACGTGTTGTATGTAATCAGACTTCCGCTGTTTTTGTTTACTGTAAACGGAAGCGCCGAATTCCAACTGTTTGCATAAACCTGACCGCCTGCAGAGAAATATCCGGCACACATACCGTCATTTCCGTTTTGACCTGCGGCTTTTACGCCAGTATCGGCATTGCCTATCCACCAGTTACCGTTTGAACCTATAAACGGCGTTTTACCGTCGGTGCCGTTTTGTCCGTTTGTACCATTAGTGCCGTTTGTGCCGTCTGCACCTTTGAGAAGCGAAAGATCATAAAGATCAAGCCATATCTCATCACCCTTATAACGCCACTGTAAAATATTTCCGTTAACCCGAAATTCAGGTGTTTTGCCGTCGTCTCCGCGTGTACCGTCAATACCGTTAATGCCGTCATTTCCGTTTTGACCCGAAGGCCCCGTAATATCCGAAAGCGCCACAAGATTTTGCCACTCGCCGCCTTCATAGCGCCACTGTATATGTGAATCTGTCTTTTTTACCTCTATCTGCTTGCCGTCAGAACCTTTATCTCCTCTATCGCCCTTTTCGCCGTTAACACCTGCGGCTTTTACGCCGGTGTCGGTGTTGCCTATCCACCAGTTGCCGTTCTCGCCTATAAAGGGCGTTTTACCGTCGGCACCGTTTTGTCCGTTTGTACCGTTAATACCATTAGTGCCGTTTGTGCCGTCTGCACCCTTGAGAAGCGAAAGGTCATAAAGGTTAAGCCATATATATTCACCTTTATAACGCCACTGCAAAATGTTTCCGCTTGTTTGAAATTCAGGTGTTTTGCCGTCAGCACCGTTTGTGCCGTCATTTCCGTTTAATCCCGACGGACCCGTAATATCCGAAAGCGCTACAAGATTTTGCCACTCGCCGCCTTCATAGCGCCACTGTATATGTGAATCTGTCTTTTTTATCTCTACGCTTCTGCCGTCGGCGCCGCTTTCGCCGTCTTTGCCATCGGCACCGTCTGTGCCGTTTACCCCATCTATACCGTTTTTACCGTCTGCTCCGTTCTTGCCTGCGCTTCCGTTTTTTCCGGCCGCTCCGTCAACGCCGTTTTCACCCGCAATACCTTTCAGTTCATCAAGGTATACAAGGTCGTGCCATTCGGTCTCTTCGCTGTATTTCCACTGAATAGCAGTGCCGTTGTTGCGTACATCAAACATATCCGCTGCAGATACTATTTTTGCATCTTTGGTCTTACCGGCACATCCTGCAGAAAGCATTGTGCAAACAGCCAAAAGTACGCAAATAAAGGTCAACTTCATTTTTCTCATTTACCGTTACCTCCGTTTAAATATTGTGAGCGGTATTTATCCGCAAACAGGGCAACACCCTGTTTTAATACTTCCATCTGTGATTTCAGGTAGTATTCGTCTTCAAACATTGCGTAGTGCACACACGCTCTGACAAATATAAATATAAGTGGCGTGATTGTTGTATACGGTATCCCGATTTTCGGTTCCAACACTTTAGCATATGCCGTGTAACGCTCGTTAACGCC
>CAKSDJ010000061.1 GCA_934445015.1 uncultured Eubacteriales bacterium
AGTTTATATAGTCACGTTTCGGAAAAATGTTATAAAAAAACCAACTGCCGTAATAATCAAGCGTGCCGGCAAGTTCATAATCATCTATATTCTGATTATAGTACTCGTCTGGGTTCTGTTTGCATATAACATCATTATCAAGATACAATATTTTGTCGGGCAGTTCCTTTATATCATCGCTGTATAAACGCAGCATACAGCAAGGCGTAAAACGCGTACCCATATTTGCATCGGGAAGTTGACGTAAAAACTCATCTGAAATATCAATAAGTGTTACTTTGTTTGCGCTGTTTGTTTTTTTCACAAGTTCATCCAAAAACTCTGCAAACTCCGATGAAAGTGCCAGGGTCTTCTTTCCGTCTTTATAAACACTTGCCGTAAGCAGATAAACATTCAACGTCTCATTAACATTTTTAAGCAACGATATCACAGACAGCAAAACACCGTCTTTTATATTGCCGTCGCCGCAATAAAGCACATTCATCATATTCCTCCCCTAAAAAATTTGACCCCTCAACCGCAGACGCATCAATTATATGAGTGTATTATACACGATGTTTTTTAAAAAATCAATAAACTGTTAAACCTTAAAACTATAAAGTGATTTTTCGACCTGTAGAGTCAAATTCTACAACTCTACAATTAAGAGAGTAACAAAAAACACCCATATAAATATGGGCGTTTAATATTTCTATGTGCAATTTTATACGTGTTTTTTAATTACCCTTCTCATAATCGCTAAAAGCAAAATTATTATTTGTCCCGGTATACCAAGCAGATAAACCATCCAAATATGGCGCAGATTGAACGTAAATACCAATAACGATATATGTATTGAAACAAGCACCGACCACATTAAAACGGAGATAATAAAATAATTCAATTTGCGGTTAAACCAAATTGAATTAAACACCAACCATAAAATTGATGAAACCGGCACCGCATACATAAATGTCAGCCAACTGTGCTTCACGTCTTTAAGCACGGTCGATATAAACACAAACGCCGCTACGGCGACAAACCATACAAACAAAACCGAAATGGCTGTTATAACCGTATGTTTAATTTTTAAAGGTTTTTTTGTATCTTTCAGTATTTCGTACGCCTCGTGTTCTTCGCGTACCAGGTAATCAAGAGTAACCCCGAATATACCGGCAATATCAACCAATACCGAAATGTCGGGCATCGAGTCTGCGTGTTCCCATTTCGAAACCGCCTTGTCAGAGTAGTTTAACAACTCTCCGAGCTCTGACTGGGTTATACCTTTTGCTTGTCTTAATTCAACTATATTTTTGGCTATTACGGATTTTATATCGTTCATAGCGTTGATCATTCCTCATCAGTTATTTTTGTTTTTTAACATTATATAATAATATAATCTAATTGTCAATTTTTACTGGAAAACACCCTTGTTACATATTATAAAATTACTGATTTACATATCCTGACGGCGAAATACCGAAATACCTTTTGAACATTTTTGAAAAAGTATAAGTATCACTGTAACCTACCGATAAAGCGGTAAGTGATACACCGTATCCGTGCTTTCTCAAAAGCAATTTTGCCTGTTCCATTCGTGTTCTAATGATATATTCTTTAGGCGATATTCCTACAACGTTTTTAAATCGGTTTGAAAAATATGTCCGTTCAAGGCCTATACGGTCGGCAATATTCTGAACTGTAATATCAAGCATATATTCCGAGTTTATAATACTCAGTGCCTGTTTTATATAATCGTGAACAACATTCTTTTTATCCGAAATTTCTGCAATCAATTGCCATATTTTACTGCATAAAAATTCTGTTCTGCCTGAGTACATATCGCTGCACCTCTTCATATCTTCAAAAATATGTTGGGCAGACGGCGCATATATAACATCGTCAAATATTACTTTTACTCTGTCAGATTTATTAAAACCTATCCAAATATACTCCCAAGGGTCTTTACAGTCGGCTTCATAATACGTTTCAACATACGGCGGTATAACAAAAGTGTTTCCGGCGATAATGCTGTAATTCTTGCCGTTTATTTTAAAATGTCCTTTTCCCGAAACAACATAATGCAAAAGCCAATATGTTCTTACCGCGGGCCCGTAATAATGTGAGCTGTCGCAGGTTTCATAGCCGAATTGAACGGGGTTTATATCCGAATAATTTTTATTGAAAACGGTTTCCATAAAAAACATAGCATCACCTAAAAACAACAAAATTACAAATTTACAACAACATTTTAACATTTACATTACCTATTTGTCAATGTATAATCAAGCATATAAATCAAAGAGGTGTTTTTATGAAAATTACATTTTTGGGTGCCGGAAGTACCGTTTTTGCAAGAAATATTATAGGTGACTGTATGTGTACAGATAGCCTGCGTGACAGTGTTTTTGCACTTTATGACATTGACCCCGTAAGGCTTGAAGAAAGCCGGGTTATTCTCGAAGCAATGAAAAAGCAAAAAAAATGCAACGCTGTAATTGAATGTTACTGCGGCGAAGAAAACCGTAAAAACGCTTTGAGAAACGCAAAATTTGTTATAAACGCCGTGCAGGTGGGTTTTTACGACCCTTGCACTGTAACCGATTTTGAAATTCCTAAAAAATACGGGCTCAAACAAACAATCGGTGACACTCTGGGCATCGGAGGAATTATGCGCGCGTTACGCACTATACCTGTACTCAAAAATTTTGCCGACGATATGGCAGAGGTGTGCCCTGACGCACTGTTTTTAAACTACACAAACCCAATGGCTATGCTTACCGGATATATGTTAAGATACACGCCGATAAAAACAATCGGTCTTTGCCACAGCGTCCAAGTTTGTGTTTCGTCGCTTTTTGATACACTTAAAATGGATTATGATCCGGATGAATGTTCAAAGCTTATCGCGGGCATAAATCATATGGCATGGTTGCTGAAAATAAAAGATAAGAACGGACGCGACCTTTACCCCGAAATCAAATCAAAAATTGATGAACAGCTTAATAACCCCGACTGCAATAATAAGGTGCGTATTGATTATATAAAAAATTTCGGTTATTACTGTACAGAATCAAGCGAGCATAACGCAGAGTATAATCCTTTTTATATTAAGTCAAAATACCCCGAACTTATAAAAAAATATAATATCCCCCTTGACGAATACCCCCGACGTTGCGTTAATCAGATTGACGGTTGGAAAAATGAATATTCGGAAATACTGAAAAACGGTATAAAGGACCACGCACGGAGCAATGAATATGCTTCATATATAATGGAGTCTGTTGTTACAAATAAGACCTATGAAATAGGCGGAAACGTGCTCAATACCGACCATATTATATCTAACCTGCCAAGTGAAGCCTGCGTCGAAGTGCCCTGCCTTGTAAACGGCAACGGAATACAACCGTGTCACATAGGCGCACTTCCGTTACAGTGTGCCGCTATGAATATGACAAATATAAATGTTCAGCTTTTAACAATTGAAGCCGCTGTAACACAAAAAAAAGAATACATATATCAGGCGGCAATGTTAGACCCTCACACGTCATCGGAACTCGATATAAATACAATTAAAAAGATGGTTGATGAACTGATCAGCGCTCACGGTAACTGGTTGCCTAAATATTCGTGACATTTAATAAAGTTTTTTCTTTACAAAAACAATCGTGTGTGTTATATTAAACACAACACCATACTGCCTACAGATTGCGAGGTTAAATACTATGACAGACTTTGAAAAAAATGTTACAGAAGAAAGTTTTTATAAAGGCAAACCGTGTCCGGATTTTAAAATACACCTATTGAATTATCACCCCGGTGTACCCGGCTATTCGGTTGTATACAAATACGATATAACGTTTAAAGGTGAGCATATAAGTGCAAAAGGTTGCAATTTACAAGCAAACCTGCCCGACATTTGGTTTAAGCAGGATGAGATCATTATACCCGATAACATCCGACAAACCGGCGAAACACTTGTAATATCTCTCTATTGCAGTTTTGACCATGACTACACGGCAACGCTCAAAATCAAACTTCGTAAATATGAACTTACACTTCAGGATAATTTTGAGTCATACAATACTGATTTGTGGTCGCCTTGCACTTACGGCGCAAAAATGCCCATGGCATTTACAAAGGTAAAAGATAACTATGTCCGCGACGGAAAATTATGTCTTGACTTTGAAAAAAATGAAACTCCGACAATTCGTGCAGGCCGTGAATGTTACTATTCTGACGCCGGTGTTAAAACCGAAGGCAAATTTTCACAAAAATACGGTTGCTTCTCCGCACGAATGAAAATACCCGAATTTGACAACGGAGTTTTTTCGGCGTTTTGGCTTATGCCTGAGGGTGAATATACCGGTGACTATTTCTTTAAACGCACTGACACCGGAGATGATTTTCACGGTTGCAGTGAAATAGATATTATGGAAATTTTCGACAATCCTACAACGCGCGGCAGTTCACACACCGAACACTATTGGGAACCGAATTGGAATTGGGAAGTAAGCAAAACAAAAAGCTCTATCGGATACGATTACACCATACCCGGTTTTAAACACGGCGATTATCAGGAGTACGCCTGTGTTTGGAATGAATACGGAATTTATTATTATGTTAACGGCGTTCTCGCAAGGCAAAATATAAACATTGAACCGGTTGAAAATGTAGTAAATGCCTATGTGCTTTTCACCTGCTATATAGGTCCCGAAGGCAGCGGTGCCTGGTGGGGCGAAATTGAGGATAAATACCTTCCGCAAACAACTAAGGTTGATTGGCTTAAGGTGTATAAATAATTTTTTTAAAAATCCCCGAAAGTCTTTTTTAACGGCTTTCGGGGATTTTATTTATGACGCATTTTTCAGTTCCTGTTTCGCAAGCGATTCAGCGGTTTCCAGCATATTTTCGGCAAAAATACCGTAACCCGTAACGCTGTCTGAAATCAAAACGTGGGTGAGCGCACCTACAAGTTTGCCTTTCTGCAAAATCGGGCTGCCGCTCATTCCCTGAACAATTCCGCCTGTTGCCTCTATCAGTGCAGGGTCGGTAACTGTAACAATTAAATTTTGTGTCGGTGAATATCCCGATGTGCATTTTTTTATTGTACATGAATACAATTTAGGCGCATCACCGTTAACCGTACAAAGTATTTGCGCTTCACCGTTTGATACTTCCTGTTTAAGCGCAATTTCAGTTAAGTTTGCAGCATTTACATCGTTTTTCATAAATCCGTAAACACCCTTTTCGCAATTCAGAGCAATATCCGCTATGCTTTCGTATGTGAATTTACCTTTTAAAGCACCCGGAGCACCGTCGCTGCCCTTTTCTACCGATATAATCTGCGCGCCTACAAATTCACCCGAATCCAGTTGCAAAAGTGTTTCGGTATCAGCATCACATATACCGTGACCAAGTCCGCATACCACACCGCTTGACGGACTGTAAAAAGTTAGTGTTCCTATTCCTGCAGAACTGTCACGGACCCAAATACCTATTCTGTAAAGTCCCGTTTCGGCATCAAGCACCGGAGTTATTACGCAGTTGAATTCTTTTCCGTCCCGTACAGCTCTGACATTCATACCCTTTCCGTTGCTCTCAAGCACAGCTTGCGATAATTCTTCATTACAGGTAACCTCTTGCCCGTTTACGGTCTTAATATAATCGCCTGTCTTTATACCTGCCTCAACTGCAGGATTAACAATTCCGTCTTCTGTTTTTACGTCTTCCGACTCAATCACCAGAACACCGTTTGTGTAAATTTTCATACCGAATGGATTACCGAGCACCGCAACGTGCATATCGTCAACCACCTCAACATTTACGGTAGAAAAAGGTATAACACCGAAAATTTTCAAATCAACTTCAAACGTTTCTCCAACGGTATGATTTAATGTGTTTTGCGACATTTTAACCCCGTTGTAAACCGCAGTAACCGGCATAAATGAGTCAATTTTAAGTGTTTCACCTTTATTAACCTTGTAATTGTCCTCAACCGAGTCCGACATAACATATATTGAAGTAAAAACGCAACTGCAAAAAATAAAGCAGACTGCAAAAATAAATTTTATCAACCTTTTCATCATTTCACTTCCGTTCATGATTATTTTGTCACACTATTCAAAATTTAAAAAAGGAAAAATTTTAAAAATAAAAAAGGGGCAACCGCAACAAAACATTACCTTGTTACAGTTGTCCCCACAATATTTAAATTATATATTATTCTCCGTACGGAAAATCAAACGTTCCGCCTGATGAAGAGCCCGAACTCGAAGAGTTGTCTTCACTTTCGCTTTTTATAACAGCTGAATAACTTGAATCGCTTATATTTGCTTTAAGTTTTACATCATAATCCTCTCTGGTTCCGTTTGATTTTAACACAGTAAGCGATATTTTATCACCGGCTTTGCATTCTTCTATAATATCAAGAACTATATCATCATTCGTGATTTTTATTCCGTTAACATGAGTAATTATATCGCCCTCGTTTACTTTACCGTATATATCGCTGTCCTGACTTACAGAAACGATTTTAAGTCCCGTTTCCGAAAGTTTCTGAATTTCGGCGGTAACCGAATTGATTTCTGTATAAGTTATTCCGAGCTTTGCCCTGTCGGTAACTTTTCCGTCTGAAATCAATTGTTCCACAACACGCTTCATAGTTGTGGTAGGTATTGCAAATCCAATCGAATCATACTCAACGCCGGCAAGTTTTGAAGACGTAATACCTACAACCTGACCATACATATTTACAAGCGCTCCGCCCGATGAACCCGGATTTATTGCGCTGTCGGTCTGTATAAGGCTTGCCGTGTAATTTGATGTTGTTTTTACTCTGCGTTTTGTAAGCGAAATAATTCCGCTTGTTATGGATGAATAATCGGTGGCGTCATTCGGTCTTCCTATCGCTACAACCGATTCACCGTTTATAAGTTCACCCGAATTTCCGAATTCGGCAACATCTAAATCATCTACATCAATTTTAAGCACTGCCAAATCGCTTACCGAATCACCTGCAACATAAGTGGCATCATATTCTGTGGTTCCGTCATACATAAATACCTTAAATTTCGGCGCACCCACTTCGGCATATATATGGTCGTTGGTAACAATATATCCGTCCTTTGTATAAATAACGCCCGAGGCGTCGCTTACACTGCCTGCGTCATTATAAACGCGGATACCCACTATGGATTTATTTACTTTATCATAGATCTTTGAAGGTGTGCTTTGATTTTCGTCAGCAGGTTTAGCGGCTAAATCAACATCAACTTTTGCGCCTACATAATTGTTAGAAACGCTGCCTCT
>CAKSDJ010000062.1 GCA_934445015.1 uncultured Eubacteriales bacterium
GCTGCTAAAATCGGGTTTTCGAATACGCCCATAGGTCCGTTCCATACAACTGTCTTTGCACCCTTAACTTCATTAGCGTAAAGTTCTGCTGTTTTCGGACCTATATCAAGGCTCATCATATCCGAAGGGATTTTATCTGCGTCTACAACTTCAATATCAATAGGTGCGTCAATCGGGTCGGGGAACGACTTTGTAATTGTGCAATCGATCGGAAGAAGAATTTTTACGCCCTTTTCCTCGGCTTTCTTTAACATATCGCGGCAGTAGTCAATTTTTGTTTCGTCAATAAGCGATGTACCTGCGCTGTAACCCTTTGCAGCAAGGAAAGTATATGCCATACCGCCGCCTATAATAAGCGTATCGGCCTTTGTAAGCAGATTTTCAATAACGGGGAGTTTGCTGTCAACCTTTGCGCCGCCCAAAATTGTAACAAACGGACGAACAGGTGTTTCTACCGCATTACCGAGATATTTCAATTCTTTGCCTATAAGATAACCTGCAACTGCTTCTTTTACGTATGATACAACGCCGACAGTAGAGCAGTGCGCGCGGTGTGCCGTGCCGAACGCATCGTTAACAAATATATCGGCGAGTGAGCCGAGTTCCTTAGAGAATGCTTCGCCGTTTTTGGTTTCTTCAGCGCGATAGCGTGTGTTCTGCAAAAGAACTACGTCACCGTCTTCCATAGCTGCCACAGCCGCTTTTGCATTTTCACCGACTACATTATCATCGGCGGCAAATACAACTTCTTTGCCCAATTTTTCAGAAAGTGCCTTTGCTACAGGCGCCAAAGAAAGTTCTGGCTTGGGTTCGCCCTTAGGTTTACCGAGATGTGAGCAAAGTATTACCTTGCCGCCGTCGGCAATAAGTTTTTTAATAGTGGGGAGTGCGGCGTTAATTCTGTTTTCGTCTGTGATAACGCCGTCTTTAAGCGGAACGTTAAAATCACAGCGAACAAGAACTTTTTGACCTTTAACGTTAATATCATCAACGGTCTTTTTATTAAGTGCGTTCATTTAAAACATCCTTTCAAGATTGTTAAATTTTATACAGATATATTTTACCACATTTTTGAAAATTTTCAATAT
This sequence comes from uncultured Eubacteriales bacterium, assembly GCA_934445015.1. Classification (GTDB taxonomy): domain Bacteria; phylum Bacillota; class Clostridia; order Oscillospirales; family Acutalibacteraceae; genus UBA737. The sequence goes on from CAKSDJ010000062.1 coordinate 1,089, forward strand.
ATATTTAACATAAATTACTCAAAATCTTCCCATTTGTAGTTGTGCAGTTGACCGAAATTTTCAAGTTGCGGATAATTCCATTGCCTGAGTGTTTCGTAAACAGCAATTGCAACCGAATTTGACAGATTAAGGCTGCGGATTTCACCCTGCATAGGTATGCGCACACATCTTTCGGGGTTTTTTAACAAGAGTTCTTCAGGCAGACCCTTTGTTTCTTTTCCAAAAATAAGATAACAGTTATCTGGATATGTGACATCCGAGTGAGTTTGCCTGCCTTTGGTCGTATAATAATAAAAATTACCTTCGCTGTTTTTTTCGAAAAAATCTTTTAAACTATTGTAATAAGTTATATCAAGATAATGCCAATAATCAAGTCCGGCGCGTTTTAACTTTTTATCGTCGGGCGTAAACCCCATAGGGCCTACAAGATGCAGTCTCGCTCCTGTTGCAGCACATGTACGCGCAACGTTTCCCGTGTTTTGAGGTATTTCGGGTTCAACCATAACAATATTTATTACAGACACATTCATCACCGATGTTTATTATAGTATTTTTATTTGGTACTTGTCAAGTAAGCCGATGTGTTGTATAATTACTTACAAGCAAAATAAAGGAATGTCGGTATGAAAAAAAACGAAAACATTTTAAAATATTTAGAAAAATATAAGTATAAATACGGTATAAGTTATGCCGAAGAAAACGGTAAACTTGCAAAGTTTTTTTCTGTTGCTGTTTCGGTTTTATGGGTGTATTCTTTTTTTATTTCAGTGCTTTCAATACTTAGTTTTTCATTGAACTTTAAGGTTGGCACATTGGAATACGCCGATTTTGACAGTGCATTTATAACTACGATTGTATGCGCTGTTGTAATGATTGCGGCGGCGACATTATTTGTTTGCAACTTAAAGGTGGCAGGCTGCATAACCGCCGTAATTACACAACCGTTTACAGTTCTTGCTTACGAAAATATTTCAAAATACGGAACCGGCTATGTCGCAGGTTTTTACTGGAAGTATTTAATACCCGCAATTCTAATCACCGTTTTTTCGGCTTTGTTGCTTACGGTTATAATAAGGGCGCGTGTTAAAACAAACAGGTTGTATAACAATCTTGTCGGCGGCCTGTATAAGCAGTACGGCACTAAAGACGGTCAAAAACTGACCGATTCCGAGTGGGAAGAATTTTTAAACAGATACAATCCGTATAAACAAATTACTTAGGGCAACAATAACACCCGAAAGGGAAGTGTTGTTATGTTGCCTGATAAACAAAAATACAGTGAAATGGTAAAAAAGGCATCGCCGCCGTCGCCCAAAATAAAAGATTTTATATGGGCATTCTGCGTAGGCGGTGCCATTTGTGTTATAGGTCAGCTTTTTAATGAACTTTATACATCGTTAGAACTGTCTGAAAAAGTAATAAAAATGGCAGTGCCGGTTACAATTATTTTTTTAACTGCAATTATAACCGGCATAGGTTGGTTTGACAAGATTGCAAAACACGCAGGTGCAGGCACTCTTGTACCGATTACCGGATTTGCAAATGCGGTAGTTTCACCTGCAATTGAATTTAAAAATGAAGGTTGGATTTTAGGTGTAGGCGCAAAAATATTTACAATAGCGGGACCTGTAATAATGTACGGTACAATAGCAAGCGTTGTATACGGCTTGATTTATTGGATAGTACACCTTTTTTAACATAAACTAAAAAACAGACTTTGTTTATAAATAGCAAAGTCTGTAATTTTTTTATTATAAAATACCTTTAATTTTAAGATAAGATTAAGCGGCATATTGAAAAAATATTTGCAAACAATAACAAAAAAAACAAAGAGGTTATTATAATGGGAAAAAGAATAGGTAAAAGAACAATCGTTTTTGACAACAAGCCGTATATAGCGGGGTATGGCTCCGTTGTAGGAAAAAAAGAATTCGAGGGTCCGCTCGGCAATGAATTTGACGCGCACGATGACGACAGCCGTTTTGGCAAAGAAAGTTATGAACAAGCCGAAAGTCTGTTGCAAAAAATTGCAGTTGAAACAGCATTGCGTAAAGCAAATAAAAATGAAAATGATGTAAAAGCAATATTTGCAGGCGATTTGCTTAATCAATGTATCGGTTCATATTTTGGTTTGCGTGCAAAAGGTATTCCTCTTATAGGTCTTTACGGAGCCTGCTCTACTATGACTTTGGGGTTATCGCTCGCTTCGGTTTTAGTTGACAGCGGCGCTGCAGATTGTGCCGCCGCAGTAACTTCATCGCATTTTTGCTCTGCCGAGCGGCAATACCGTTTTCCTCTTGAATATGGGGCAATAAGGCCTCAAACATCACAGTGGACGGTTACGGGTTCAGGCGCGACAATATTAACATCTGAAAAAATTGTCGGCAAGCCCTATATAAATGCTGTGACCTTCGGCGAAATTGAAGATTTGGGTGTGACCGACGCCAATAATATGGGTGCTGCTATGGCGCCTGCTGCAGCATCTACAATTAAAAAGTTTTTAGACGATACAAATACCGAAGTAAATGATTACGACATAATTATGACCGGAGATTTAGGCCACGTCGGAACAAATTTACTTTATGATATACTCGAGCCTGACGGTATTGATATTCGCTGCCATCACAGCGACTGCGGACTGATAATATTTGACCGCGAAACACAGGATGTTCACGCGGGCGGTTCGGGTTGCGGTTGCAGTGCCGCGGTACTGAACTCATACGTGATGCACAGATTTGAATCAGGCGATTTTAAAAACATTCTTTTTTTGTCAACCGGTGCGTTAATGTCGCCCACATCTTCTATGCAGGGCGAAAGCATACCGGGTATTGCTCATCTTGTTAATATACGCATAGATTAAACAATAGCCGCATCATCTAAAAAACTTTGTGTAAAAAAGCACAAATAATTATTTGCTGTTTTGAAAATTTATTTGTTCGGTTTGTATTAAGTCATAATGTATTAAATTTTCTGAATTTAAATCTTCATGGTGCATATCTATTGCAGTTATTTGATGGTTGTTGTAACAGGTATAATAGTATACACCTTTAGTCGCATTGCAGCAGGATGTGTATATCGTTATTTCAAACCTACCGTTATCCAATTCGCAACAGCCGCGCTGTTGATCGACCGAGTTTAAAATATGAAAAAATTGGCTGACACTGTCAATTTCCGAATAACCGGACACCGAATTCATTTTTACAAACGCTGCTCTTACAAACCGTGATTGTGACGATAAATCTCCCGGTAGTCCTATTGCACCCATTCCGCGGCTGTACGTTTCTAAATTTAACTTGTCAGAAAATTTATTTTCTGGCGACTTTGCCGATAGATTAGCAAAATTGTTAAGGTTAAACATTTGCTTATCAAAAGTCGGATTGTTTGTAAGCACGCCTACTGGATTATCATAAACCTTTATACCCTCTGTTACCGATTCAACCGTAATGGCGGAATTTTTGTCGGCGATTATCCAGTGCAACTGTGCAACGGGGTATTTTTCACTGAAAGGTGTATCGGTAATATTTGTATTCGCAATCAGAATTTTTGCCTCGTCAACATTTTTGCATTGCGTCAGAATCCACGGTATAAATTCAAACTGTGCGATATTATTTTTGTCTGCGCAATTGCTGGCATAGTGGGCGTTACCCACAAAATTAAGCCCTGCCATACACAATCCGACTTCGTTTGCAGCATCATAATACAGCGGATATCCGTCCGCAATATGAGCAATCCCGATTACAGCAAAACGATTTTTGAATTTTGTTTTTTCGTGAAATTCAAACTTGAAGTTACGCGGTGTTATCACTACCTTTTCACCGTATGAAAATTCGTAGTCAAGGGTACGTCCGAAGTAAAAGCCATTTGTCTTGTATGTTGCAGCGGTACACATATTATCACTCCTGTTTTTTATTATATATTATGTCACCTCAGCGACGAAACATAATTCAAATTCGGAATCTCATATAAAAACAAAACACCCGACGATATCCAACTCTTAAAAATTCGGATTTCAACGGGTGTTTCAATTGGCGGAGATGGAGGGATTCGAACCCTCGAACTGTTTGTAGCAGTTACACGATTTCCAATCGTGCGCCCTCGACCGGACTAGGCGACATCTCCGTGCGAATGATATTATATAAGAATTTACATAAAAAATCAAGTCTAAATTTTTATTTCAGCGTTATATAAGCAGTTTTTTTGTAACGGTTATTTTTTCAATCTTGCCGTTGCTTGTCATATTTAATATTTCACTCACATAATATTAAGCAGTTGAAAAATTCTTAATGTGAAAGTTTCGGAGGAATATTTATGGCAAATAAAAGTATATATCAGGATATTGCTTTAAGAACCGGCGGAGATATTTATATAGGTATTGTGGGCCCTGTGCGAACGGGTAAATCAACATTTATAAAGCAATTTATGGATAAACTGGTAATGCCTAATATATCTGAAGAGTTTGAAAAGGAACGAGCAAAAGATGAACTGCCGCAATCATCTGCCGGCAGGACAATTATGACCACAGAACCTAAATTTATACCCGAAAAGGGCATAAAGGTAAATATAGACAACAACGCATCTATGAATGTTCGTCTTATTGATTGTGTAGGGTATATTGTACCAAGCGCGTTAGGATATATTGAAAATGACCAGCCCCGTATGGTAAATACTCCCTGGTACGATGAACCTATACCGTTTAATATGGCGGCAGAAATCGGCACACAAAAAGTTATTAACGAGCATTCCACAATAGGACTTGTAATAACAACAGACGGCAGTATAAGCGATATTCCGCGTGATGAATATGAAGAAGCAGAAAATCGGGTAATAACCGAACTTACCGAAATTGACAAACCGTTTATTGTTTTACTTAACTGCCTGGATCCGAAATCCGAGTCGGCAATTGACACGGCAGAGGCAATTTCAAAAAAACATCACGTACCCGTAATTCCGGTAAACTGCCTTGAACTCACAGAAAATGATATTAAGCAAATTCTGTCGCGTATATTATATGAATTTCCGGTTAAAGAGATAAACGTCAATTTCCCCAAATGGATTAACTGCCTTCCTATAAATCATTGGTTGCGTTCCGATCTTATTAACTCGTTAAAATCGGCGTCGGGCATTAAACATGTGCGCGACATCAATGTTTTCGGTAAGTCATTTGAATGCAGTGAAAACACTACGGGATGTAAGGTTGATAATATTGATTTAGGCTACGGAAAAGCAGATATCACCATAGGTGTTAAACCCAAATTGTTTTATAAAATTCTTGCCGAGATGACAGGTCTTATTATAAATGATGAAATGGAGTTAATGAATTCAATAACCGAACTTGCAAAGATAAAAAAAGATTATATGCGTGTCAAAGATGCCCTTGATGAGGTAGAGGCAACCGGTTACGGCATAGTTATGCCTACTACCGAGGAACTTTCGCTCGAAGAACCCGAAATAGTAAAACAAGGCGGCAGATACGGCGTAAGGCTCCGTGCGTCGGCACCTTCGATACATTTAATGAAAGCAAATATTACCACTGAGGTAAGCCCCATAGTCGGCAGTGAAAAACAATCCGAAGATCTGGTTATGTATCTGCTTAACGGCTTTGAGGACGATCCTACAAAGATCTGGGATTCAAATATTTTCGGTAAATCATTGCACGAACTTGTAAATGAGGGTCTTCATACAAAGTTGTCACGTATGCCGATTGACGCCCGTATGCGTGTACAGGAAACGATAGAGCGTGTAATAAATGACGGTTGCAATGGCTTGGTATGTATAATTCTCTGAATATTGTCCTTGCAAAAATAAATGTTTTGTGTTATTATAATAAAAATGTTTGTTTTTGGTGAGGGGTATTATGAAAAATTTTTATAAAAAAGTTTTATTTCTTCTCTGTTTGTTACTTATAACTGCTTTTGTCGGCTGCAAAGAAAAAGCCATATACGCCGAAAATTTCGATTTTCAGTCATATCCCGATTATTGGAACTCGTTTAATCAAAACAGTAACGGCGATGTCTACATACCTAACGGCAAAGACAATACAACAACCGAAGCCGCAAGCACTTCCGAAAACACATCCGGTTCAGGTACTGGAAGTAAGCCGTCGGCTGATACATCATCAGATGACTGGACTGCAAATTTCGGTTCGGATGATATGAC
>CAKSDJ010000063.1 GCA_934445015.1 uncultured Eubacteriales bacterium
AACTGTTTATTATTTTGTCAAAGTATGTTATAATCTGTAAAACGTTTTTTGAGGTGTTTTTATGAGAAAATTTTGGAGTATAGTTTGATAAAAAATCAAAATCACCGGTTAAATCGGTGATTTGCTTTTGTATTCTTTATTTTACACCCTTAGACGGGACTGTATCTACATAATCATAACTACCGGCTAAGCCGGTAGTTTGCTCTGCGGCTATAAGCCGCTGTTACTGGCTGGACTGAAAGTCCACCGAATAATCTGCCAACCGCAAGCGGACTCTTAGCTACCGCTAAAGCGGTTGGTTATTTTTTGCTTGCCTTAACTGGCTCACCCGTAAACGGGTCAACCAATTCTTTTATACTCATTTGTTCGTACGCTAAATCTTCTTGTATTTGATTCCGTATATATTCTGCTATTGCCTTTTTGTTCTTTCCTACGGTATCTACATAATATCCTCTACACCAAAATTCTCGGTTTCCGTATCGGTATTTTAAATTTGCGTGTTTGTCAAAAATCATTAAACTGCTTTTACCTTTTAGATATCCCATAAAACTTGATACACTTATCTTTGGTGGTATTGACACTAAAAGATGTATATGGTCGGGACAGGCTTCGGCTTCAATAATTTCTACTCCCTTCCATTCGCACAATTTCCTTATTATTTGTCCTATGTCTGATTTTATCTTTCCGTAGATTACTTGTCTTCTATACTTTGGTGCAAAAACTATATGATATTTGCAATTCCATGCTGTGTGTGCTATACTACTTTTGTCGATTTTCATAATTGACCTCCTATGTTTTAACGCTTGTGGTTGACAGACCGCTTGCATTATACCATAGGAGCTTCTTTTTTGCTCATCGGCAAAAGCCTCTTTGGAACCACCTGCTTAGCAGGTGGTTTTCTCAATACAAAAAAACACTCTGCGAAAAAAATATTCGCAGAGTGTTTTTTTATTCTGTTACAATACGCTTATTTATTATCTTTTTTATTTCCGAATACGGAACAATTGCAAGTGCCAACAGCAGACTGCAAATAAACTGTTTTGTGGTAAGTGTTGTAAGACCAAAAACATATCCTGCCGGTGTAAGCACTAAAAATATGCTTATAAACAGTATTATAATCGTAGAAAAATTCATAAATCTGTTTGATTTAAAATCGCTTTTAAACAATGAATTTTCTGATTTAAAGTTGAACGAATGAAAAATCTGAACAATTGAAAGTGTCGAAAATGCCATAGTTGCTGCGCTTAAAGATCCGCCGCTGTTGCCAATTGCAAACGAAATCAAAGACAAAATTGCAATAAAAAGTGCATCACAAATAATATTTATCAAAGAATTTATGCTGAAAATATGTCCAGACAACGCAATCGGTTTTTTACGCATAACATCAAGTTCAGGTTTTTCAACAGTTAAAGATATCGCAGAGGTGGAGTCGGTAAGCAGATTTACCCACAAAAGTTGCACTGCTGCAAGTGGCGGCAATTTAAATATTAACATACCGGCAATAAATGTAATTATTTCACCAAAATTGCAGCTCAGCAGATATGTTACTGCCTTTTTAACATTATCAAAAAGTCCGCGACTCTCTTTAATGGCATCTACAATTGTCATAAACTTTTTGTTTTTTATAATAATATCAGCATTGCCTTTGGCTATATCCGTACCGTAATTATCAACCGAACAACCGATATCGGCAGCAGCAAGTGCATCGGCATCTTCGGTGCCGGTTCCGGTTACGGCAACAATTTTACCTTTTTTTTGCCATGCGTTTATAATACGAAGTTTATCCTGCGGTGATATGCGCGCAAAAACAGAATATTTTTCAATGTTATCCGCCAACTCGTTATCAGACATTTTATCAAGCTCGGTACCTGTAATCGCCTGCGTATCGTTATTCAAAATACCTATTCTGTGTGCAATTGACTTGGCAGTATATATATTGTCACCGGTAATCATTACCGTTCGGATACCTGCAATATTGCACGTTCTGATTGCATCAACAGTATCCGATTGCGGAGGATCGTAAATTCCGAGTAAGCCGACAAATGTCAATCCATGTTCAATTTCATTTGGGTCGGGGCTTGCCGGAATTTCATTAAGTTTTTTTATTGCTATACAGAGCACCCTATATGAATCCGCAGCAAGACTGTTGCAAACTTCAACTGCAGAATTTAAGTTGGTATTTGCACACTTTGATAATACGATTTCAGGTGCTCCCTTAACAATTGCAACGGGTTGGCCGCCTATCATATTTATACTTGTCATTGTTTTTCTATCGTTATCAAAAGGAATTGCCGTAAGTCTCGGAAACAGGTTTTCAATATCTTTTTTTGAAAGATTATTGTATTTAAGACAGGCGTTTTCGATTGCAGTCTCAGTAGAATCATTTTCTAACATTGAACACGCAGTCGCAAGTTGTAAAACCGATGCGGATTTTTCGGGCAAAACGTCTTTTTCAAGGTCGACGGTATGGTCACCGTCATATATACAGTTAAGGACCATTGTATTTTTTGTAAGAATGCCTGTTTTATCAACACATATAACCTCGGTTTTGCCGATAAGTTCGAGGGATTTTACATTTTTGATAATTGTATTGTCGCTTACCATACGTTGAATTCCAAGCGCCATTACTATTGTTGAAATCGCCGGCAGACTTTCAGGCACAGCACTCACCCCGAGTGCAACCGCATTAACAAGTGCGCTCACTGTTGTGCTGGCAAATGGTTCAGATGATGTAAAATTTTGAAGCAGATTGATAATAAATGCCACTATACAACATATTAAAACTGCAATATTAACTATTTTACCGCTCTTTTCAAGCGATTCAGTAATCGGCAATTTTTCAGAATTTGTTTGTCTGCTCAGGTCGGTTGCCTTTCCAACCTCGGTTGAAATACCGGTTTCAACAACAACAGCTTTTGCATATCCATGAACAATGCTGCAACCGGTAAACACCATATTTTTGCGTTCGGTAACGGGAGTAATATCTTCAAATACAACATCGGCATTTTTTTCAACCGGTATTATCTCACCGGAGAGTACAGACTCATTGCAGCGTAAAGCGTCGGTTTCAATAAGTCTTGCATCTGCTGTAATATAATCGCCTTCTTGCAAAACGACTATATCGCCCACAACCAATAAATCTGACGGTATTTGCTTTTGATTACCATCACGAATTACCGTAACTGCAGGATTTGAAGCATTCTGCATTGCAGCTAGCGCTTCATCACATTTATGCAGATGAAATGCACTGATCAATGCATTTAGTAAAACAATAGCGATTATAAGCAGCGAAAAATATATATCGCTTTGTTTGTAGACAATATCAATCACAAAAGAAAGTATTGCAACTGCTATTAAAAAATAAACCACATTGTTATTCAATTGTGACAAAAAACGTGAAAACAAACTTTTTTTGTCCTTACGTGCAACTGTATTTTTACCGTGTTCTTCAAGTCTTTCTGCTGCGTCGCTACCCAATAGGCCGTGATCGGCATCGGTCTTTAATTCTGTTAAAACGCTCTGCACATCAGAACTGTGCCAAATCATTCAATCACTCCGTTTACATTTTTTATCACAAAACTTTAGTCATAAATCGGAAACTCGGCGCAAAGTGCTTCAACCTCGCGTGTTGTACGCTCCTTATTGCCTTCAAAATCAGTAATAATACCGCTTATCCAATCAGCAATAAGAATCATTTCTTTTTCTTTAAATCCGCGTGTTGTTACCGCAGGGGTTCCTATACGCAGACCGCTTGTTACAAACGGACTGTTCGGATCATTCGGAATTGTGTTTTTATTTGCTGTAATATGAACATCATCAAGCCTATGCTCAAGTTCTTTTCCGGTTATATCAAAATCTGTAAGATTAAGCAGCATCAAATGATTGTCGGTTCCGCCCGAAACAAGTTTAATACCGTTTTTGGTAAGCGCATCTGCAAGTGTTGCTGCATTTGCAACAATCTGTTTTTGATAATCTTTGAATTCATCGGTAAGCGCCTCGCCAAGTGCCACCGCTTTTGCCGCAATAATGTGCATAAGCGGACCGCCCTGTGTTCCGGGGAAAACCGCTTTATCAATTGCTTTTGCATATTTTTCACGGCAAAGTATCATACCTCCGCGCGGACCGCGAAGCGTTTTATGAGTGGTAGTTGTTACAACATCGGCAAACGGAACCGGTGACGGGTGAAGTCCTGCCGCTACAAGACCCGCAATATGAGCCATATCGACCATAAGATAAGCGCCGACTTCATCAGCAATCTCACGAAACTTTTTAAAATCTATAATTCTTGAATATGCGCTGGCGCCGGCAATAATCATTTTCGGTTTACATTCAAGTGCAATTTTTCTGACATTGTCATAATCAATTGTTTCGGTAGTATCATCAACACCGTAAGGCACAATATTAAAATATTTACCTGAAATGTTTACAGGTGAACCGTGCGAAAGATGTCCGCCCTGCTGTAAATTCATACCCATAACAGTATCGCCGGGGTTAAGTAATGCAAAAAATACTGCAAGATTTGCGCTTGCACCGCTATGCGGCTGAACATTTGCGTGTTCTGCTCCAAAAAGTTTTTTTGCGCGTTCACGGGCAATATTTTCTACAATATCAACACATTGACAACCACCGTAATATCTGTTTGACGGATATCCTTCTGCATATTTATTTGTAAGCACGCTTCCCGCAGCGAGCAACACCGCTTTTGATACAATGTTTTCAGAGGCAATAAGTTCAATATTACCCTGTTGTCGGCTCAGTTCTGCATTGCATGCCGAAAAAATCTCGCTGTCATATTTTTTTAATTCATCAAAAAAGTTCATAACTGTTCTCCTATTAAAAATTTTTAAACGCTGAGTTCCGAAACAATATTTTCACAATAATATTTTTCAATTATCGGATTAGCATAATCCTTTATAAATCCGTCCACCTGTTCTACACACCTGCCAATATATCCTACAGGATTAAGTTGTGAAATAATTTCATCCTTATCAAGCGGAATGTCAGGATCAGATGCAATTCTGTCAATAAGGTCATTTTGACCGCCTTCAAGTTTTACCTTTGCCGATGCCTCATGTGAATGAACACGAATAATTTCATGCAATTTTTGTCTGTCGCCACCGCGTTTTACCGACTCCATCATAATGTTTTCGGTAGCCATAAATGGCAATTTTTCCATAACACGGCGTGTAATTACCTTATCGTATACAACAAGTCCTGAAGTTACATTTATATAAATATCCAAAATAGCATCTATGGCCAAAAACGCTTCTGAAACCGATATGCGTTTATTGGCACTGTCATCAAGTGTCCTTTCAAACCACTGTGTAGACGATGTCATTGCAAGATTAGTCACATCGCACATAACATATCTTGCAAGAGCGCATATTCTTTCACATCGCATAGGATTGCGCTTGTACGGCATAGCAGAAGATCCTATCTGACTTGCCCCAAAGGGTTCCTCTATTTCCTCAAAAGATTGAAGTATTCTGATGTCGTTTGCAAATTTGTATGAACTTTGAGCAAATCCCGAAAGCACCGACATAAAATAGTAATCAACTTTGCGCGAATAGGTTTGTCCCGATACAGGAACGCAAGTGTCAAAACCCATATACTTTGCAATTAGGTTCTCAAGTTTTACAACCTTTTCACCGTCACCGTCAAATAATTCAAGAAAACTCGCCTGAGTTCCGGTAGTACCCTTTGATCCTAAAAGTTTAAGGTTTGACAATTGATATTCGAGATTTTCTATATCTGTTATAAGTTCATTGAGCCAAAGGGTTGCTCGCTTGCCCACGGTTGTAAGCTGTGCCGGTTGCAAATGAGTATAAGCAAGGCATGGCAACAATTTATATTTATCTGCAAATTCACTTAAATTTTTAACAACCTGCGCAGATTTTTTAAGTATGATTTTTGAGGCTTCTCTCAGTATTATAATATCTGTGTTATCGCCCACGTAACAGCTTGTCGCACCGAGATGAATAATCGGCTCCGCCTTTGGGCATTGAACACCGTAAGCATAAACATGACTCATTACATCGTGTCTGACTTCTTTTTCACGTGCATTTGCAACATCATAGTTTATGTCTTCGGCGTGTGCCTCAAGTTCGGCAATCTGCTCATCGGTTATATTAAGCCCTAATTCCTTTTCCGATTTTGCAAGAGCAATCCATAATTTGCGCCATGTTCTGAACTTAAAATTTTCTGAAAAAATATGCTGCATTTCACGACTTGCATATCTTGTTGAAAAAGGTGAAATATATGAATCTTTATTTTCGGGCATAAACAAAACCTCTCTATTATTTATAAACTATATTTTATCATTTTTGTATGAATTTGTCAACGAATCATGCAAGCAGTAAAGTATTAACATAAAAAAGGCTGTCAAAATATTTAAATTCAACAGCCCTCTTAACAAGATTAAATTTACTTTTCTTTACACAGTTTAATTACATTATCGTAAGTGTCTGTAATTTCTTTTTCAGGTTTCTTAGTTAACAAACTTACAACAATTATCACAACAGTGGCTATTATAAACGCCGGCAAAAGTTCATAAATATCAAACACGGTACCGGCAAA
>CAKSDJ010000064.1 GCA_934445015.1 uncultured Eubacteriales bacterium
GCCACCGAATATAATTGCAGAAATCGGCACGCCCTCGCCTTTATCAAACTCATCTGAAATACAGGGGCAGTTTTTAGCCGGAGCAGTAAAACGTGAGTTAGGATGAGCAGCGTAGGTTGACTTGTCCGCCTTATTAAATTTAGAGGGATCCCACGGATTGCCCTTCCAATCAAGTGCGTTTTCGGGAAGATTTTTATTAAGACCTTCCCACCAAACGGTGTTATCATCAAGATTAAGTGCAACGTTTGTGAATATAGTATTCTTTTTGGTTGACTCAAGCGCGTTGAAGTTGGAGTGCTCATTTGTTCCGGGTGCTACGCCAAAGAAACCGTTTTCGGGATTAATTGCATAAAGTCTGCCGTCGGGTCCTATCTTCATCCACGAAATATCGTCACCGACTGTCCAGATCTTGTAACCCTTTTTGCGAAGGTATTCAGGCGGAATAAGCATTGCAAGGTTTGTTTTACCGCAAGCCGACGGGAAAGCGGCTGCAATATAGCGGATTTCTCCTTTAGGATTCTGGAGGCCCAAAATAAGCATGTGCTCTGCCATCCAGCCTTCTTTCCAACCCTGGTATGACGCAATACGAAGCGCAAAACATTTTTTACCCAAAAGAACATTGCCGCCGTATGCCGAGTTAACCGAAATAATTGTGTTATCTTCGGGAAAATGACAAATGTATCTGTTTTCGGGGTCTACGTTGCATTTAGCGTGTAAACCGCGTACCCAGTCATTGCTGTCGCCCAATACGTCAAGTACAGCCTGACCTACGCGAGTCATAATTGCCATATTAAGTACAACATAGATTGAGTCTGTAACTTCAATACCGATTTTTGCGATAGGCGAACCTACAGGACCCATAGAATACGGGATTATATACATTGTTCTGCCCTTGTAAGAACCGCGTGCAATATTGTATAATTTTTTATACATTTCATCCGGATCACACCAGTTGTTTGTAGGACCTGCATTTTCTTTGGTCTTTGAGCAGATAAAAGTACGATCCTCTACACGAGCAACGTCATTAGGCAATGTTCTGTGCAGATAGCAACCGGGAAGCTTTTCCTGATTAAGCTTAATCATTTCGCCGCTCTCAACCGATTCTTTGCGAAGGCTTTCGAGCTGTTCTTCACTGCCGTCAATCCATACAACCTTGTCAGGTGTAAGCAGGGCTTTCATATCGTCAAGCCAACTTAAAACTGTTTTGTTATTTGTCATTTTCAATATCTCCTTACAAAATGATACAAATTTTTACGCATACATTATATCTTAACGTTTGCCAAAAATCAATAGTGTTCAGAAAAAATTAACAATATTTTTATGTTTTAACCGCATTATTGCTTCTTTTTCCATTGACAAACATATATATTTTTTGTAAAATTTATTGTAAATTTATTTTTTATTAAGGGTGTGAATCACTATGAAAACCGTACCGTTTACAAAACAGGATATTAAAAGATGGGAAAAAACTTATCCTACGCCGTTTTATGTATATGACGAAGCAGGAATCAGAAAATGTGTAACAGATTTATATAAAGCATTTTCGTGGAATAAAGGTTTTAAAGAATACTTTGCAGTTAAGGCAACACCAACGCCCGCCATTATACGTTTGCTCGGTGAACTCGGCTGCGGCACCGACTGCGCATCTGTTCCCGAAATAGTTATTTCACAAAGAAGCGGAATAACAGGTCATAATATTATGTTCAGCTCAAATGAAACAACGGTTGAAGAATATAAAGCGGCGCTTTCGGCAGGCGCAATCATAAATCTTGACGACATTACACATATTGATTTTCTTGAAAAAATCGCTCCCCTGCCCGATACAATATGCTGCCGTTATAATCCGGGCCAGTTCAATATAACAAACGACATTATGGGTCATCTGTATGATACAAAATTCGGTATGACTCACGAGCAAATAATTGAAGCGTTCGATATATTAAAATCAAAAGGCGTAAAACACTTTGGTATTCACGCTATGCTTGCAAGTTGTTCTTTGGTGGAAGAGTATTATCCGCGTCTTGCAAAAAAACTTTTTGATTTTGCGCTTGAAATAAAAGAAAAACTTGATATAAACGTTGAATTTATCGACCTTTCGGGAGGCATAGGCATACCGTATAAACCTACGGAAGAGCCTGTTGATATTTTTGCAATCGGTGAAGGCGTACACAAAGTTTACGATGAAATCATTGTTCCTGCCGGACTTGAAATTTCTATTTTTACCGAGATGGGCAGATATATAACCGGTCCTTACGGTTATTTGGTTTCAAAGGCGATCCATAAAAAACATATCTATAAAGAGTATATAGGTCTTAATTCAAGCTGCTGCGATTTAATGCGCCCCGCTATGTACGGTGCATATCATCACATAACCGTAATGGGAAAAGAAAATGAAAAAACAGCAGGAAAATTTGATGTTGTGGGTTCACTGTGCGAAAACAACGATAAATTTGCGGTTGACCGCGCATTGCCTAAGGTGCAGATCGGCGATTATTTAACAATACACGATGCCGGCGCGCACGGACACTCTATGGGGTACAATTACAACGGAAAACTCCGTTGTGCGGAACTTTTGCTTAAACCCGATAAATCGGTGCAACTGATACGCCGTGCACAAACAATGGATGATTATTTTGCAACACTTGATATAGACAAAGAATTTAACAAGTAGCAATAAAAGTAACACGGCAGATATTTTTCTTGTAAAAGAGGAAAATATCTGCTATACTGTTTGTGTGCAGATGTAAAATGTTTAGGGGATGTTTTAATGTCAGTCGGATTCAGAAAAAGTCTTTTTGGATTTAATTGTGACGATGTAATCAATTACGTTGAAGAAACTCACAGAAGTTTTTCGGAAAAAGAATCGGAATTAAATAAAAAAATAGACACACTTGACAGCACGTTAACCGAGGTCAACGCGCAATTAAACGAGGTTATTGCCGCAAAGTCGGAGGTTGAGGCCAAATTAAAAGAGTATACCGACAAATATGATGAGATTGAGCGCCTGTCGCAAAATATAGGTAAGCTTTATCTTGTAGCACAGGCAAACTCAAAGTCAATAATGAAAAATTCCGCAGATAATAAAGATATGATTGAACGTGAGGTTGAAAAAAATATTTCATCAATCAATTATGCACATAATTCGCTTGATGAACTCAAAGCAAATATAACCCGGACTTCATCGGAATTCGTTGCAAAAGTTGATGCGCTTACCGCTTCGCTTAACTCTGTACGTGAGCAAATAGCGGTTAAAAACGCAGAAAATAAAAAACTTGAGGATTCGTTTGAAAATATGTTTGCCGGAATGACAAAATGAAAGAATATAAAACTGATTCAGCAAACTTAAAATCAATATGCAACAATTTAAAATGCGGCGATAGAGTGTTGCTAAACGGCATTGTTTATACATCGCGCGATGCCGCACACAAGCGCATTTTTGAACTTATTCAGAAAAATGAGCCGCTGCCGTATAAAATTGAAAATTCAGTTATATATTTTGCAGGCCCTACCCCTACTCCGAGCGGATTGTCAATCGGAAGCTGCGGTCCTACAACATCTTCAAGAATGGATTGTTATTCTCCTGCTCTTTATGATATGGGACTTACCGCCACAATAGGTAAAGGTGAAAGAAATCAGGATGTTATAAACTCAATTATTAAAAATAAAGCGGTATATCTTTGCGCGCTTGGCGGTGCAGGTGCGCTCGCCGCTGAAAAAATCGTTTCGGCACGGGTTATAGCATTTGATGACTTAGGCTGTGAATCGGTTAAAGAACTTATTTTTAAAGATTTTCCGCTGATTGTTGGCATTGATTGCCACGGCGGAAACATATTTAAACGGTAAAACAAAATTCCCCTGATTTCAGGGGAATTTTTTATTTAACAACTACATCACTGAAAACTGCTTTTAAGTCAAGGTTTTCAACCGTAAACGAGATCGGAAAACCGGTTGGCGAAATTATCAAACTAAAATCATAACCGTTTATTTTATCGTTAATAACGGCATTTTCGTCGACGCATTCGGCTGTTATTCCGTCGCTGTTGATTTTACTAACTGCATCATAAAAAATTTGTGCAAATGCAGTTTGCGGCATATTATTTGATTTAGGGGTATAGGTTATACCGAGGTATTCTGCCGTAACAGCGCCGTTTTTATAAATTAGGGTAAAATCTTTTATTGTTTCGGGCTTTGTGACTTTTACCGTCAATACATTATCAGATAAATCAGCGTTACATTCAAATTCAGAATCATTGCAGTTAAAAGCAGCGATAAAAGAAATGTTATTTAAAACCGGAGTGACACTCTTTTTAGAATTGCAACCGCACAACAGTATAAGAATTAACGGTAAAACAAAAATTTTTTTGCTCAAATAATCACCTAATCAGTAATTGTTTTAAGCCCCTCAATTATATCGGTCGGTAAAAGTGCACGCATTGATATTGTTTTTGCAAGTTGGTCTGCAACATATCCGTGTATCCAAACGGCGTTCAAAACCGCCTCAAGCGGGTCATATCCCTGTGCTAATCTTGATACAATAATACCCGACAGCACGTCGCCGCTTCCGCCTTTTGAAAGACCGTTGTTACCGGTTGTATTAAAGAAAATCTCACCGTTTGGTGAGGCTACAATTGTATTTGTGCCTTTAAGCACTAATATACAGTTGTTTTCCGCGGCAAACTTTTTAGAAAATTTTATACGGTTAGACTCAATTACATCGGTTGTTGTGTTGCAAAGTCTTGCCATTTCCGCAGGATGCGGCGTAAGAATTACCGGGGCTTTAATCTTACTGATTAAATCTATGCTGCCAATCAACGCATTTATGCCATCTGCGTCAATTACAACCGGTATATTTGTAAATTCGAGCGATCTTTTAACCAATTTAACGGTGTCATCACTTCTGCCGAGTCCACAACCGATAAGCAACGCCTTACTGCTTGATATTGCCGACAAAAGCGTTTTATCATACACTAACGGTGCTCCGCTTTCTGTGGTGGAAACGGGTATTGTGACCGCCTCAGGCACAGTAGAAGTAAAAGCGGTGTAATTTTTATCGCAAACAAGTGCTTTTACTATACCTACTCCGCTGCGAAGTGCTGCTTTTGCAGATAAAATTTCTGCGCCGCACATACCGTAACTGCCGCAGAACAACAATGCCGTGCCGTATGTTCCTTTATGTGAATTGCGCGGTCTTTTGTGAATTTTCGGCCTGTCAATTGTAAAATAGGCATATTCATTTATCGGCAAACCTATATCAAGCACTACGGTTTCACCGCAATATTCACTGGTTTGCGGTAACAATTGACACAATTTATATGCTGTAAAAGTAAGAGTCATATCCGCCTTAAAAGCATTAAGCACTTCCCCACCGTCGCAAAATATTCCGCTTGGTATATCAATCGCAATTTTAGTACAGTTGTATGAATTTATTTTATCAATAAGCAATGATATATCTTCGGACAAAAATCTGTTAAGACCTATACCGAAAAGCGCGTCAACTATAATATCAAACTCACCGTTAAAAGCGTCAATTACCCGTATATTTTTAACCTTATCGACAAATTCGGCAGCAGGGTCGGTTTTCGGATATCCAAACGGTAAAAATAACGATACATCGGCGCCGCAATGTTTTAAATTTGCCGCTATTACAAGACCGTCGCCGCCGTTATTACCTGAGCCGCAAATCACACAAACTTTTTTTGCCGTAATTTTAAAGCGTTTCAGTATTTCATTAGCGGCGGCATCACCTGCTTTTTGCATAAGTTGCCTATATGAATAAATGCCGTTTTTAACGGCATTATCCTCGGTGTTTCTGATTTGATTTAAGGTTAATACTTTCATAAAATCACCCTTAATCTATTGATTCGGCAACATATCGCGGTAAAAATGTTTTCATAGCGCCGGTAATTCTATCGTCAGGAGCAATAACAACGGTTTGTTTGCCCTTGCCTTCGGGTGCTACAACAAGCACATAGGCATTGTCATCACGATTGCAGGCAAAAATACAGTCTTTTATAATATCTGCCGGCAGGTCTTTGCGGTATTTTTCAATCCGTTCTACCGCTGTTAACTCAAAACTGATTACACGTTTGCGGGAACTTTTAGCAATAATTTTATCAATATCCATAGTAGAATTTGTTATGATGTATTCATATTCTACCGATAGCATCGAATATAGTTTATAAGCACCGAAAACAGTAAGCGCCGCTATAATGATAAAAAACATTGGTATAAAAAAATAAGCAGCTGCTAAAATAATAATTGTTGCAATTGCAATGCCTATATAAGCACCCCAAGTTGCACCTGTTCTTTTTATGCGTATAAGTTGTTCAAAAAAAGTATCCAATAGTATTACCTCCGATAGTACACTTGCAATAATTTATATTTTAGTATATAATTGATAAAAAAGCAAGTGCGGTTTTAAAATACATTATGAATTAAGGTGAATTTATGAAAATCAAACAAGGCTTTAAATTGAAAAAGGAAAACGGTCAGAATGTTATTATATGCGACAAAAGCATTAACAAGGATTTTAAC
>CAKSDJ010000065.1 GCA_934445015.1 uncultured Eubacteriales bacterium
GAGGAATCGAAAATTCACTGCGCAAGAGAGCATTTTAAGGCGATCAGCAACGGAAATGTGGTTTATGATGTGGTGGATAGTTACCAAACCTTGCTGGAAAAGGTAATGAGATAAAGCAAGAAATTTGCTTTTCTTCGTCGCACGGGAAGCACCGAAAGTGCGTGGATTTTTTCGGTTCAGAAAGGAGAAAGCAATGAAAAAAGCATCCGGAAAAACGCATACCCAAAAGCAGTTGGATGATTGGGCAAATCAGAATAATCCGAACAACAAGGCTTATAAAGCAAACAAGGATAATCATTCAAACCAAATGAATCCCAATCATAAGACGCATCAGCAGGTTCACAATTCTCGCCGAAGAAGCAAAGCACAGCTTTGGCCTGATTGGGCTCCCGACTATCCCGATTATGACGATTAAACATTTTAAGGAGGCAAATCTATGAGTAAGCATTTCTTTGACTATGACGACGGCGATTTTGCGTATACCGTTTCCGATAATATGGCTATTGACTCCGACGGCAATATGATGATGCGCATGGGCGACAATATGGCTATGGCTATGGTCGACGGCGAACTTCACATCGTCTCGTCATGGGAAGATGAGGACGCGGATGATTAAAAAGAAAAATTGTTATAAAAGAACACATCAGTCCACACTTTTTACAAGGTGTGGACTGATGTTTCTGTATTTCTATATTATAAGTGCAAAATCTTGTCGGTATAAATCCGATTTTACTCAGTTTTTACTCAGTCGCTGCTTGTTGCCTGAGATTCCATAAGCTGCTCTTTTGTGATAAGCACCTGACGGGGTTTTGCACCCTCGTACGGACCTACTATGCCGCGTTCTTCCATTTCATCAACTATGCGAGCGGCGCGTGCGTAGCCTAACTTCAGTTTTCGTTGCAGAAGTGAGGTTGACGCCTGACCAAGTTCAACAACAACTCTTATGGCCTCGTCAAGCATTGGGTCTGCGGCATCTGCACCCTCCTCTGGTACGCCGGTGCGCTGCTGTTTTTCAATTGCAGCCTGACGTTCTATTTCAACCATAATATTATCGTCATAGTGCGCGTTTCCTCCGCTTTTTACAAAGTTAACAACACGCTCAACCTCTTCGTCGCTTACAAAGCAACCCTGAATACGATAAGGCTTTGTTGAGCCTACGGGGCTAAACAGCATATCGCCGCGACCGAGGAGCTTTTCAGCACCTGTGCAGTCAAGTATTGTGCTGCTGTCTATATGAGATGAAACGGCAAAAGCAATTCTTGTAGGTATATTTGCCTTAATAACACCGGTTACAACATTGACCGACGGGCGCTGCGTTGCGATAAGCAGGTGAATACCTGCGGCGCGTGCCTTTGCGGCAATGCGGTTTATAGAGTCTTCAACTTCTTTTGGGGCGGTCATCATGAGGTCGGCGAGCTCGTCGATTATTATAACTATTCTCGGCATTTTTTTAACTTCGGGCTCGTCGGTGAGGGTTTCTACCAGTTTATTATAGCCTTCAATATTACGCACATCGCGGTCGGCAAACATTTTATAACGTTGTTCCATTTCATTAACCGCCCAGCCGAGCGCGCCTGCCGCCTTGCGAGGCTCTGTTACAACCGGCACCAACAAATGCGGTATACCGTTATAAATACCGAGTTCAACGACCTTAGGGTCAATCATAAGCAGTTTTACATCGTCTGGAGATGCTTTGTAAAGCAGGCTTATTATAAAAGAGTTGATACAAACCGATTTACCCGATCCCGTAGCACCGGCTATAAGTCCGTGCGGCATTTTTGCAATATCGGCAATTACCGTGTTGCCGCCTATATCTTTGCCCATAGAAACCGTAAGTTTGCTTTTTGACGATGAAAAGGTAGTTGATTCAATAACCTCGCGTATGCCAACGGTGGCACTTGCGCGGTTTGGAACTTCAATGCCTACCGCCGCTTTGTTCGGAATAGGTGCCTCAATACGTACACCGGCCGTTGCAAGATTAAGGGCAATGTCATCGGCAAGACTTGTGATTTTGCTTATTTTTACGCCGGCGCGCGGCTGCAGTTCATACCTTGTTACGGTAGGACCGCGACTTACGTCTACAACACGGGTTTCAACACCGAAACTTCTGAGCGTTTCAACAAGTTTTTCCGCAGTGCTTTCAAGTTCTGCCGCTATTGTTTTGCTGTTTGAATTATTTATATTGTTAAGCAAACTGATGGGCGGAAATTTATATATCGGCGCAATGTTCATTGACTCGGTTATTTCATCCGTTACGGCTTCGGTTTCTTTTTCAAAATCAACGGTTATGCGCTCGGGTTTTTGTTCTTCGGCCTCTTCATGAGCGCTTTCAAGTGCTTCATCTATTTTATCGGTATCGCTTTCGGGTTCGTATGTATAATCATTGACATCCGGTTTTGTTTCCTCGTCATCGCCGTTGTAACTTTCTACAAGTTTTTGCTGCATCTCATCAAGATTGCGCTTTCGTTTTGAAGTTTTTTCGGGCTCATCTACGGGTATATCAACATCAAAGCCCTTGATAACTTTAAGTTCTTTCTTTTTAGGCGCGTCGGATTTTTCAGCCTCGCGTGCCGCACGTTCCTGAAAAGCGTTGCCTGCTTGTTCGGACACGGCTTTTACGGGTTTAGATACCGTTTTGAACAAGGTTATAAGGGTAGTGCCTGTAATAATCATAACAAACACAAATATAAGCAGAATTATTGTTATTGCGGCGCCTGTTTTTCCAAAAGCAAGATAAAGCGGATGTCCTATAAGAGCGCCTAAAAAGCCGCCTTTAATGTTGTGAGCGCCGGTGGTAAATGCCGCCTTCAGGTGTTGCCAAAATGTAACATTTTCGGCACCGGTAGAAAAAATGTCAATAGCGCCGCCCACAAACATGGCAAGCGCCACAGACTCAATTATTTTTGCGTTGATACTTGAAGAAAATTTATCGGTGGCAAAAATTATTGCAACTGCGCCAAGCAAAAACGGATAAAAATATGCGGTTGCACCAAACATCTGAAACATAAAGTTGTGCATATAAGTCCACACGTTCTGCCCCTTTACAAAAACCACAAACATTAAAAATACGGCTATCGCAAACCATATAACAGAGTGAAGCTGCCGCGAAGCTTTGGTTGCAGCCTGCGTTTGCTTGGTCGTTGAAGATTTGCGCCCCTTTTTTGTTGCCATTGATTTAACACCTCATATAAATTAAAAATATTTTTATGTAAGGCGCATCTTATTGCGCCGTTAACTTTTTTTATCTATCATTCCGTAAAGGCAATCCAAAACATCGCCGAGTGTGCCTATTGAGTCGATCAGTCCAACGTTTACCGCCTTTTCACCCGAAAGTGTAGAGCCTACATCGGTTATAAGTTCGCCGGTGTTCATCATAAGGTTCGTAAAACACTCTGCAGTTATATTTGAATTCTTTACAACAAAGTCGGTTATTCTGCCCTGCATACGTGCAAAATGATTCATAGTTTGCGGTACTCCTATTACAAGACCGGTAGTACGCACGGGGTGGATGGTCATTGTGGCAGACGGCGCGATAAACGAGCGCTTAGCCGAAACCGCAAGCGGCACTCCTATTGAATGACCGCCCCCGAGCACAAAACTTACGGTGGGCTTTTTCATACCCGAAATCAATTCCGCAATGGCAAGCCCCGCCTCAACGTCACCGCCTACGGTGTTCAGTATTACAAGCATACCCTTTATACTGTCATCCTGTTCAATGGCTACCAATTGGGGTATAATATGCTCATACTTTGTGGTCTTGCTTTGTTCCGGCAAAACATTATGACCCTCAATTTCACCTATTACAGTAAGGCAAAAAATTTTATGCTTGCCGTTACCCATTTCAACCGAGCCGAGTTCCTTGATGGTTTCCAATTGCTTATCGTTACACGATTTTTTTTCATCATTGCTCATATATAATTTCCCTCCGAATTTAGTATTCGACAGAAAATTATAACAATACATCATAATTATATATCTTTTTCGCACTTTTTGCAAGTGCGGCGTTTGTATAACAAATATAAAATAACGTTATTGACGGTAATTATCTGATATTATATAATTAAAAGAGTTTACGTGAAAAAATTTTAAAACAGGTGATTTGCTTTGGTATATACAATAACTCTGAATCCGGCAATTGATTATATTGTGGGTGTTAAAAATTTAAAGTTTGACGATGTAAACCGCACTTATGAAGAAACTTTCTGTTACGGCGGAAAGGGTATAAACGTTTCTGCTGTTCTGACACGACTCGGCGTTAAAAACAAAGCATTGGGTTTTGCGGGCGGTTTTACGGGCAGACAACTTGAAAAAATGCTTGAAGACGATAATATTGTCTGCGATTTTAATTATCTTGAAAAGGGTAATACGCGGATAAACATAAAAGTTAAATCACAGCAGAATTTTGAAATAAACTCAAGCGGACCGCAAATCGGAAAAAGCGATATCGACGGTCTTTTGAAAAAACTTGAAGTTTTAAAACAGGGCGATTATGCAGTGCTTGCAGGCTCGCTGCCGCCTGATGCAAGCAGTGACGTATATGAACTCATTTTGGAAAAATTAAGCGGTAAAGGCATAAAATGTATAGTCGATACAACAGGCAGACTTTTGCTTGGCACGTTAAAATACAAGCCTTTTTTGGTAAAGCCTAATCATATTGAACTCGGCGAGATTTTCAACACCTTTGTTGATACAGAAGAAAAAGCCGTTGAGTCGGCTGAAAAGTTAAAGCAAATGGGCGCACAAAATGTATTGGTATCACGCGGCAAAGACGGAGCCGTGCTTCTGACCGAGAACGGCAGGATTTTTAAAACATATAATCTGAATAAAAAACCGTTGAACTGCACCGGTTGCGGAGACAGTATGGTTGCAGGTTTTATAGCGGGATATATCAAAAGCAAAGATTATAACTATGCCTTAAAGTTCGGCACCGCTTGCGGTAACGCTACCGCATTTTCGTCGGAACTTGCAACAAAAAGTGAAATTGAGACCGTTTTTAAAGATATGTTTTAATGTTCAAAACGCAAAAAACTTCAAACTCAACCTTTAGTTCGTGTTATTTTTTACAATTTGAAGTAGAATTAAAGCGTAGAAAGGAGAGCGCTGTATGGATCAGGTTAAGATAGGCGGGTTTATATCACGAAAGCGAAAAGAAAAAAACATAACGCAAAGTGCTCTTGCCGAAATGCTCGGCATAACCGACAGGGCAGTTTCAAAATGGGAAAACGGAATTTGTATGCCCGATGTCGCAAAAATTCCGGAACTTTGCGGTATATTGGGTATTACCGTCAATGATCTGTTCAGCGGCGAAGTGATCGATATGAAAAACAATGAAAAATTATTGGAGCAAAATCTGATTGAAATGACCGAATTGAAACAAAAAAACGATAAACGGTTGCTGTTATCTGAAATATTCATAGGCTTTTTGGTATCTGTTATAATGATGGCTTGCGTGTTTACGGCGTCGTTTGTGAATATGGGTAATGTTTACAGGGTTTTGCTTATCATAGCAGGAATGATACAGTTTGCTGCCGGTCTCGGTTTTTGCCTCAGAATAGAGCAAAAGGCCGGATATTACGAATGTGAAAAGTGTAAACACAGGTATGTACCTGCATATTCAAGCGTTTTATGGTCTATGCACTTTAACCGAACAAGATATATGAGATGCCCCAAATGTCATAAATACTCCTGGAACAAAAAAGTAATATCAGGCGGTAATGAAAATGATTAAAGAAGAAAGAGTAATTATATCAGGTGACATATAAACAGGGGCAACCGTTGCATATAAAAACAAAAGCAAAAAATATCCGCTTGTGTTGTTGATTATGGGAACCGGAACAACAGACCGTGACGGAAATTCACGTTGATTTAAAACCGATTTTTACAAAAATCTTTCGGATATGTTTGTAAATGCGAACTGCGTTTGTATAAGGTACGATAAAAGGGGAACACATCAGTCAACGGGAACCTTTAAAACTTGCGGACTGTCAGACCTTGTAAATGATGCTGCGTGCGTAATAGAC
>CAKSDJ010000066.1 GCA_934445015.1 uncultured Eubacteriales bacterium
GCTTAAACTAATGGAAAAAAACGGTATTATCACACGCGAGTCTGTTCCGTACGATGCAAGACTTAAAAAAATTACACTTACGGAAAAAGCCGTAAAAATTCATAAAAAAGCAACCGAGAACATCGAAACATTTGAAAAAACAATAAGAAGAGGAATAACTGATAAAGAATTAGCAACATTTTATAATGTTGCCGATAAAATCAAGAAAAATTTGGAGGTTGAAAAATGATAAAAAAACTTTCTTCCTGTATAAGAGAATATAAAAAACCGTCTATACTTACGCTTATATTTATAGTCGGCGAAGTTGTTGTTGAATGTGTTATACCGTTCATTACGGCTAATCTTGTAAATCAGATCAAATCAGGTGTTCAGCTTGAATATATAATAAAAACAGGTCTGTTGCTTGTGGGCCTTGCAGTGTTGTCACTTTGCTGCGGCGCACTGGCGGCATATACCTGTTCAAAAGCGTCAGCCGGTTTTGCAAAAAACCTGCGGCACGATCTGTTCAGCAGTATTCAGTCGTATTCATTTCAAAACATTGACAAATTCTCAACGTCTTCACTCGTAACGCGCCTTACTACCGACGTTACAAATGTTCAGATGGCTTATATGATGTTGATACGCACCGCTATAAGAAGTCCGCTTATGTTTATTTTTTCAATCACAATGGCGTATCTTATGGGTGGCGCACTTGCAACAACATTTGTGGTTGTAGTTCCGTTGCTTATTTTCGGATTACTTATTATTGCACGTAATGCAATGCCGGCATTCAGACGCGTGTTTAAAAAGTATGACCGACTTAATGAGTCAATTGAAGAAAACGTTCGCGGTATGCGTGTTGTAAAAGGGTTTGCGCGTGAGGAATATGAAAAACAAAAATTCAACAATGCATCAAATGATATATGCGTTGATTTTACAAAAGCCGAACGTATAGTTGCGTTTAACCAGCCTATTATGCAGGTCTGCCTTTATTTTAATATGATATTTATACTTACGGTAGGTTCTAAAATGACTATCGAAAGTATGGGTTCATCACTTGATGTAGGTCAGATATCTGCTATGCTTACCTACGGTGTGCAGATACTTATGTCACTTATGATGCTTTCAATGATATATGTAATGCTTACAATGTCTTTGGAGTCTATGAAGCGTATTTGCGAGGTGCTTGATGAAAAACCGTCGCTCCATAACCCCGAAAATCCCGTTATGAGCGTAACAGACGGGTCGGTTGATTTTGAAAATGTTAATTTTAAGTATTCGCAAAATGCAAAAAAATCTGCTTTAAGCAATATAAACCTGCATATCAGCTCCGGTATGACGGTAGGCATTTTAGGCGGTACAGGTTCAAGCAAAACTTCACTTGTTCAGTTGATACCGCGACTTTATGATGTAACCGACGGCTGCGTTAAGGTAGGTGGGGTAGATGTACGGGATTATGATATTGAAACTTTGCGAAACTCAGTCGCTATGGTGCTTCAAAAAAATCAACTTTTCTCGGGTACAATAAAAGAGAATTTGCGTTGGGGTAACGAAAATGCCACCGACGATGAAATTAAAGAGGCGTGCAGATTGGCACAGGCGGATGATTTTATAAATACATTCCCCGACGGTTACGACACGCACATAGAGCAGGGCGGTACAAATGTATCGGGCGGTCAGAAACAACGCCTTTGCATTGCGCGTGCGCTGCTTAAAAAGCCCAAAATTTTGATTCTCGACGATTCTACAAGTGCGGTTGATACAAAAACAGATGCGTTTATTCGCGCAGGATTTAAAAAGTTTATACCCGAAACCACAAAAATAATAATTGCACAGCGTATTTCATCGGTTGAAGGCGCAGACTTGATTATTGTTATGGAAAACGGTAAAATCGCCGCTGCGGGCGATCACAAAACACTGCTTGAAACAAGCGAAATATACCGTGAAGTGTATACACAACAGTCAAAAGGGGGCAGTGAGAATGAGTAAGCCAAATCAAAAGGCAATGCCTAAGGGCGGCAAGCCTACATTTAAAATGAGCACATTAAAGCGCGTCTTAAAAATGCTTTATTCTTTCTACCCGGTAATGATGCCCGTTACAATAGCGTGTATTATTTTTAACGCGGTTGTTGCCGCTATACCTGCAATTTTTCAACAAAAAGTAATTGCCGATATAGAAAGGTTTTATAAGTCGGGCGATTGGTCAGCGGCAAAAGAAGTCATTTTACCTAAAATATTTATACTTATAGGTTTGTACGTTATAGCAATAATTTCTATAACGCTTTACAGTCAGCTTATGGTATATATAACACAGGGATTTTTAGATAAACTGCGTTGCCGCCTTTTCGGCAGTATGCAAAACCTGCCCGTAAAGTATTTTGATACCAACAAGCACGGCGATATAATGAGCCATTATACAAATGACATTGACACTATGCGCGAACTTATTTCACGCTCGTTGCCGACTTTGCTGCAATCAACAATAATTGTTGTGTCGGTACTCGGAATTATGCTTTATTACAGCGTATGGCTGACCCTTGTAGTGCTTTTGGGCGTATTGGCGATGAGCTTTGTATCTAAAAAAATAGGCGGGGGCTCGGCAAAATACTTTATACGTCAGCAAAAATCGATCGGTAAAACCGAAGGCTTTGTTCAGGAAATGATGAACGGTCAAAAGGTTATAAAAGTTTTTTGCCATGAAGAAAAATGTCAGGAAGATTTTGATAACGTTAATGAAACCCTTTATCACGACAGTTTTCGCGCTCATGCTTATGCAAACTGCTTAGGACCCATTATAGGTAACATAGGCAACGTGCTTTATGTTTTCATAGCAATGATAGGCGGTATACTAATTGTAAGCAAAGTGCCTAACATAGGCTTTTCTTCAATTGCTACCGGCATTACCGCGCTTAGTATTGATATTGTTGTGCCGTTTTTAAATATGTCGAAACAGTTTACGGGCAACGTAAACCAGGTAACACAGCAGATAAACACGGTTGTAATGGGACTTGCCGGTGCAGAACGTGTTTTTGAACTTATGGATGAAAAACCCGAAGATGACAGCGGCTATGTAACGCTTGTTAATTGCACGGTTGATGAAAACGGCAATATATCCGAAAGCGAAAAGCGCACCGGCCATTGGGCATGGAAGCATCCGCACAGCGACGGAACACTTACCTATACGCTCTTAAAAGGCGATGTTACAATAACAGACGCGGACTTCGGTTATGAGAAGAACAAACCGGTTCTTCACGATATATCGGTGTATGCAAAACCGGGTCAAAAGGTTGCTTTTGTGGGTGCCACGGGTGCCGGCAAAACAACAATTACAAATCTTATAAACCGTTTTTATGATATAGAGGACGGCAAAATACGTTATGACGGAATCAATATAAATAAAATCAAAAAAGCCGATCTTCGCCGCAGCCTCGGTATAGTCTTGCAGGAAACCAACCTCTTTACAGGCACTGTTATGGATAATATACGTTACGGCAGACTTGACGCCATCGATGAAGAATGTATTAAGGCAGCAAACCTTGCGGGAGCTGACGATTTTATAACCCGTTTGCCCGACGGCTATAATACAATGCTTCATAATAACGGTGCAAATCTCTCACAAGGTCAGCGACAGCTGATTGCAATTGCGCGCGCCGCTGTTGCGGATCCGCCTGTTATGATACTTGATGAAGCGACATCTTCAATTGATACCAGAACCGAAGCCATAGTACAGCGCGGTATGGATAAGTTAATGGAGGGCAGAACGGTATTTGTAATAGCACACAGGCTTTCAACCGTTATGAATTCCGATGTGATTATGGTGCTTGACAGCGGCCGTATAATAGAACGCGGCAGTCACGCCGAACTTATAGCCCAAAAGGGTACCTATTACCAACTTTATACCGGCGCATTTGAACTTGAATAATTCCAAAATAAAAATACCGCTTGCCTAAATCAGGTCAAGCGGTATTTTGCTTTTTAAAGTTTATTTTATAAACTTAAACTGTGCTGCCTCATAATCTTTGGGGTCATAGTTTGCTATATGCTCAATTATTTTGTTTTCATCATCTGATATAAACAAAAGATTCATATTTGTATCGGGCATAAAAGATTTTTCAATAGCATTGTTAAGCATATTTATAAGCGGATCGTAATAACCGCCGGTATTAAATATTGCTATCGGTTTTTTATGTACACCGAGCTGACGCAGGGTATATATCTCAAAAAACTCGTCAAATGTTCCTATTCCGCCGGGTGTTATTATAAATGCGTCGGACATTTCTTCAAGCAATTTTTTGCGCTCACGCATAGTATCTGTATAAATCATATCGGTGCAATGTGTAAAAAGAGCGCCGTCCACATTAAAAAATGATGGTGAAATACCTATTATTTCGCCGCCTTTGCTATATGCTCCGCGTGCGACCGCGCCCATAAGACCTGCCGCACCTCCGCCGAATATAACCGAGTGACCGCGGTCTGCGAGCGCCGCGCCAAGCCGT
Source organism: uncultured Eubacteriales bacterium (assembly GCA_934445015.1). Lineage (GTDB taxonomy): Bacteria > Bacillota > Clostridia > Oscillospirales > Acutalibacteraceae > UBA737. Next base: position 4,476 of record CAKSDJ010000066.1, read on the forward strand.
TCGCCGGCATTTATAAATGATTTATCAATGGCATTTGAAGATGCCCCGTATATACATATCTTCATAATATCACCTTGTCGTCTAAAATTGCACTTACAAGTCTTTCACCCTTGTATTCAAGCCTTAATGAAAAAAACGGACAATCAGGCTGCTTGATAAGATTTAAAAATATTTTGTCGCCTTCCCATAAAGCAAGACCAGACACTTTGTCTTTGTCAACCCATTCGAGAACGCCTTCATCACATTCTTTTATAGTACCGGAAAAATCGCTTGAAGTAAATATGTGCATATATTCGGTTTCCCAAATGTCGGATACAAACGTTACAATACCGCAATATTTGCTCGCGCCGAGGGTAAGGCCGGTTTCTTCAAAGACCTCGCGGCGGTTGCATTGTTCGGGGCTTTCCTTGTCCTCAAACTTGCCGCCTATGCCTATCCACTTGTCAAAATTCAAATCGTTTTTCTTTTTTATGCGGTGAAGCATCAGGTATTTACCGTCTTTTTCAATATGGCAGAGTGTGGTGTTTCTCATCTTTTATCCTCAGAATCCGTTTCGGTCTGCTGAACGTAATCACCGATATAGAATATATCATTCCGCCTATTTTCAGAGTCGAAAATGTTGTTGTACTGAATTTTTTCATACTCGTTTAAAATTTCACGGTATTCGGTTTTATCGCTCCAGCGGTAATAATTATTGTTTGAGTCAATATAACCCACAGTGTCTATTACAGGTAATGTTTCAGATAATTTTAACAGGTATTTGTTATACTCAGTTTGTTTTAATCCCGTAACTTCAAGCATATATGACGACAAATAATTTGCACTTAGTTTGTCTATATATTTTTCTTCAATATCATAGTTTGCCCAAATGAAAAACGGTGTAACGTGGCGTGCCTGTTCCTGCTCGATTGTGAGGTTGTTAAGATTATTTACACCCATAATCGACGCAATAAATTCGGTTTCGATTGACGGCTGGTGGTCGCCGAACATACAAATAACGGTTGGTTCCTTTACGTTTGAAAAATATTCAATAAGACCTTTGAACGCATCGTCGCTGGCTTTTACAAGCGACAGATACTTGCTTGCCTTGTTGTAATACACATCAC
>CAKSDJ010000067.1 GCA_934445015.1 uncultured Eubacteriales bacterium
CAAGGCAATAAGACCGCCCCACGGCAAAGCAACAGTTGCGTCAGTATTTGCAAAAGCAGTTGCAAAGTTTGAATTGCCGTCCTGTCCTACATAATATAATGCGTATACACAAACTGCTATAAGAATGAGTATCGGCAATACAAGGTCAATAACTTTTGCACGGGATTTTTGCGCTAACTCTTTTTCGTTGTAATCTACTTCATTCTCGTTTTTAACCTCAGTACCGAAAGTAAAGAGATCACCGTTTTCTGCATTTTTTTCGTGCAAACGCATAGGGCCGTAATCAAACTTCATAAGTGTGATTGCAATTATAAAAACAAACGTAAGAAGCGAATAAAAGTTATAAGGGATTGCGCTGATGAACAGTGAGAGACCGTCTTGACCTTCGGGAACATACTCTGAAACGGCGGCTGCCCATGAAGATATAGGAGCAATCATACACACCGGTGCTGCAGTTGCATCAATTAAATATGCAAGCTTTGCACGCGAAATTTTTGCTTTGTCCGTTACAGGACGCATAACTGCACCAACGGTAAGACAGTTAAAGTAGTCATCTATGAATATAAGAACACCGAACAAAAACGTTGCAAGTGAAGCGCCTACCTTACCCTTAATATGCTTTGCCGCCCAGTTACCGAATGCCTGTGAACCGCCTGCATTGTTAAGCAAAGCAACAATTATACCGAGCACAACAAGAAAAATAAAAATGCCCGCAATACCCGAAACCGATTCAATTAAGCCGTCATTTACGATTTTATCGACCGTATCAAGGGGCTTGAAATTTGTTGCCAAAAGGCTGCCGGTAAGAATGCCGATAAACAGTGAAGAAAAAACTTCTTTAGTGATAAGAGCAAGTCCTATTGCAACAACCGGCGGAAACAGTGACCATAACGTTCCGTTAGGGTCGGTAATGTTGCCTGTAAAAGCACAGAGCACACCGAAAGCTACAATAAATAGCAATATAAGCACCTTTGGAATAATTTTTTTCGCAGTCATATATTATAAACCTCCTAAAAAATAACACGGTAACAACAAAAGCGTTACCGTGAAAAAATACAAATTCAAGATAGCACTCCACAAAAATGTGACAGTACATTGCATATTCTGCAATATACCAACCATATTATACCGGATAATATAATATGATTTCGGCGATTTCCCCTTTCAAAGTGTTGTTTATCCGAACATAAAACACTTTTACTGATGGTCACCGCGCCTCTATCAAATATCAATTTTTAAATATGTTAACACAAATTTAATATTTTGTCAATAGTTAATTTACGGATTGCAGATTTTGCAAGGAGTATACCCGTCGCTGATAAGTTCTTCCCTTGATTTTGAAGTTACCTCTTTGTTTGAATCGCTTATATTTTTTACTGCAGAACAGTCTGCGAGATGAATTTTTTTGCTGCTTGTATTTAATATGTACGTACTGTCTTTTGCGGTATTTGTTCGTGCGTCTTTGTAATAACTCTCGCCGGTTGCATAATCAATGGTTATATCGGGTTGAGCGTTATAAGCATAAATATTAAAAGCAATTCCTTCGCCGTTATCTTCAACGGATTTTGCCTCAATCTGAACTCCGGATGCCAATAAATTATTACCCTCAAAAACGGGTGTTACACGGTATAAAACATGATTGTTTGTTTTTTCGATGTAATCGGCAACCAAATTTTCAAACGGTAACATACCCTCAATGTTAAGGTACCTTGTACCTGTTATCAAATTTTGAACATTTGCATTTTCGCCGCTGAGTTGATATGCGATAAGGTGACATCTGTTATACAGGTATTTGCCGTCTACATTGTCATACTTAACCGTGTGCCAGCCGCTTGGTTTTATCATACCTATTTCACCGCGTTTTTCGGTTGGCATAATATCGGTGCCAATGCAGGCAATTGCAACTCCGCAGCGACCTAATTCATCAAGCGGAGAATAATGCTCATAAGACTCAGTTGTTAAATCGTCATCTGAAAAAGACGGATCATTACCGTTTATTATAACATAAGGTTCTTTTCCGTTGAACTCAGGTATTTGTGAAACAGACTCATATTTACCAACGTTTAAAAACAGGCTGTTTGTTTTGTTAATATTGTTGGTAAAAAGTACATCACACGACGATAAAAATAATACAACAACTAACAGCAGGGATATAATATTAAATTTTGACTTCATAAAACGCATACCCTCTTGCTGTCAGTTGTTATAAATTTATACCCGATATATTAACGTGCGAAAAACTCATTTTGATATTCTTTAATCTGTTTTTCAAAAGCGGATATTTCAGCAGAATTTTTATCTGCTATTGCCTTTGCGTGTTTTGCAGTAAGTTTTGCATAAGGCGGAAAATACTCCCACATAAGAAAACGGGCATATTTTGCATATCTGAATTTTCCGACCGCGCGGAAATATACATCATCACGCCTGTCTACCGCTACGGCGCGTTCCTCAATTACAGCATTGGGAATATCGTCATAGTCTTTTGCAAAAGCAATTGTAAACTGAAGATTAAATAAATCGGTATCACGTTTTGGAACTGTTGTATGTGCGTCCGAAGAACCTACTATCGGTATTTTATAGCCTTCGGATAACATATCTGTACGCAACATTTCCTGCAGATTATTGCCGTTTCCGTTACCGTCACAAGAGGCTATTACTTCCAAAGCGTCAAAATCACCGTGCTGCCAATGATATATAAATTCCTCTGTCTGCATATGATATTCGCCGTAGCAATCCCAGAAAGGATGTGCCATTATTGCCACACCGCCGCATTTTCTTATTTCATTTGCAACAAAAATGCGGTATGCCAGATTATACGGATCTGACATTTCGGATAAACCACGCTCAGAAATTATTTTTTCAATTTGAGAATTGACATAATCATCGTCAGTTTCAATGATATCGTTTACGCTGCTTTTTCCGTTAAAATTTATCATATGGAAATATCCCATACTTTTGTTATGTACTTCTTCACCCGTAAATATATGAAATTTATCGGTAAGAGATGAAAACTCCTTTTGCGCCTCTAAAGACGGTGCAAATTTATGATGGTCTGTTATTGCTATGAAATCAAAACCTGCTTCACGGTATGCGCAACCGACTTCAAACGGAGTTCCCTCGCCGTCCGAACGGCAGGTGTGCAGGTGCGTATCACCTTTGTATGGTGTCAGTTCAAATAAATCCTCATCCAACGCATAAATATGTGTATTTGATATAATACTGTCAAGGTATTTTACCTTAACGCTGTAACGCTGTTCATCGGTAAAATCGTAATCGAGACAGTACTCATCATTTTCAGTACGTGTCATAGTCAGATACGAATATCTGTCCTCTTCATTGATACGGTGGCTTTTAGTGTGTTGAATGCTGTATTTTTCCATAGGCTGTATTTTTATAGAAATTGAATCCGGTCGAACATTTGATTCTGAGAGTTTTAAAAATACTTTTTGTCTGGTGTTGCTTTTAAAAACTTTCGGATAAATTTTTTCTACATAAATACTCATAATTATCACCTTCACTTATTTATTTGCCACTGTAAGTTTATCACTACTTTGTTACAAAATCAAGATATTTAATACTTTTGATTTATATTTTATTTATTTTTATCTTTACAATCATAAAATATTGTGCTATGCTACATTAAAAAGATAAATAAGGAGTTTAAATATGGAAAATTCAATACCCGTAGCACCTGAATACATAAAAAATTTTGAACAGTTGGGATTTGGTATGTTTGTGCATTACGGACTTTACTCAATGCTTAACAGCGGCGAATGGACGCTGCACACAAATCATCGCGATGTTAACGAATATAAAAAACTTGCCGACACTTTCAGCTGCGTAGGTATGGCCGACATTGTCAATACCGCAAAAATGGCGGGTTGTAAATACGTTTGCATTACAACGCGCCATCATGACAGTTTTTCGCTGTATGATACAAAAGGTCTCTCAAAGTTTGATGCGGTTCATTCGCCTATCGGACATGACTTGATCGCGGAATTTGTTGACGAGTGCAGAAAGTCTGACATTGTACCGTTTTTTTACCACACAACGCTTGACTGGATGCACCCTGACTTTGAAAATAACTTTGACGCTTACCTTGACTATTTGTATAAAAGCGTTGAAATTCTTTGCACCAATTACGGAAAAATCGGCGGTATGTGGTTTGACGGCAACTGGTCAAAACCCGATGCCGATTGGCAGGAAGACCGCCTTTATAAAATGATACACCGCCTGCAGCCCGAAGCAATGATTATAAATAATACAGGTCTGCACGCAAGGGGCAAAACCGGCAATTCCGAAATTGATGCAGTTACTTTTGAACGCGGGTTAGCAACACCTGTAGATCGCAGCGGTCAATCCAAATATGTAGCCGGTGAAATGTGCGAAACCTTATGCGACCACTGGGGCATTGCCGATGATATTAACTTTAAACCCGTAAAAACCCTTATTGAAAGTTTATGCAATTGCAGAAAAGTCGGCGCAAATTTATTGCTCAATATCGGTCCTAACGGCGACGGCACCGTACCGACCATACAGAAAGGTATTATGGAGTGCATCGGCAGATGGATGGATATATACGGCAAAGCAATTTACAACGGCAGACCGTATATCACATACCCTGACAAAAAAGAATTTGTACTAAGGGATATTAAAGACGAAAATACCGCATATATATTTAAGTTTGATTTGGGATTCGGTTCAGGTGATGTCAACGTATCGCTTGAAATTGATGAAAACAGTTCAAATGTTCTTGAAAAGTTTGACCGCGAAATTGAATCGGTTAAATGGATGGATAACGGCGAATCATTGGAATTTGCGCAGAAAAATGATAATCTTTGCGTTAATTTCACAGGCTTCAGATACGGTCAGAGTTTATGTGTACGCGTGGCTGAAGTTAAGTTTAAATAATATAAAAATAAACAAAATCAAAAAAAGAGCGATTAAATCGCTCTTTTTTCACATAAAAAAATCAACGGCAATACTTGCCGTTGATTTTTTTTTAACAAAGACTGTAAAATTACATTTTAGAAATATTTGATTTTAGATTCTCAAGCTGTTCACGCAACTGAGCCGGTAATTTGTCGCCGAATTTTTTATAATGCTCTTCGATCTCAGCAGCTTCTTTTGCCCATACATCTTTATCAACTTTAAGAATTGATTTAAGTGTATCAAGATCCATATCAAGATCGGTAAGGTCAATATCTTCGGGCTGCGGTACATAACCGATTGCGGTTTCTACTGCATCTGCCTTGCCTTCGCAACGGTCAATAATCCAGTTAAGAACACGCATATTATCACCGAAACCGGGCCATACAAAGTTGCCTTCATCATCGGTGCGGAACCAGTTAACATTAAAGATTTTAGGTGCTTTATCACCGAGTTTTTCGCCCATTTCGAGCCAATGTGCAAAATAATCGCCCATATTATAACCGCAGAACGGAAGCATAGCCATAGGATCGCGACGAACAACGCCTACTGCACCGGCAGCGGCTGCTGTTGTTTCAGAAGCCATTGCAGAACCGATGAATACACCGTTAACCCAGTCTTTTGATTGATATACAAGCGGA
>CAKSDJ010000068.1 GCA_934445015.1 uncultured Eubacteriales bacterium
CGATTTCAAAGCAGAGTTTTCGGGACATACGTTTGAATGTCTTGACAAAGGCTTTGAAAAAGATGAAAACGTCGACGTTGTTGTGCGCCCTGAGGATGTAGATATTGTTTCTGCCGATAAAGGTATGTTAACGGGCGTTGTAACCTCGGTTGATTTTTTGGGCGTTCACTATGAAATAATTGTTGACATAGGCGGTTTCAAGTGGATGATACAGACCACCGATGAGTGTTTTGTCGGTGAAAACGTAGGTCTTTATATAGAACCCGACGCAATACACATTATGAAAAAGTCCGAGTATTCGGGACTTTACGGAGATTACAGTACATACAGCGAAGAAATGGATCACCTTTCTGATGTTGAGTCGGAGGCCGAAGATGAATAAAAAAAGTTTCGGCAGCCGAATAACAGCGGCTCCTTATATTCTTTGGTCGGTAATCTTTATCGTTGTTCCGCTTTTTATAATGATGTACTTTGCTTTTACTGACAGTTCGGGTGCCTTTACCCTTGCAAATTTTGAGCAGATAGGCAAATTTAAAAAGGCGTTCGGCATATCGGTTTTATATGCGCTTATCGCTACGGTTATAACGCTGTTGCTCGCTTACCCTATGGCATACTGTATGACAAAAATGAAAATAAGTTCACAGCGTATGACCATGCTGCTTATTATGTTGCCTATGTGGATGAATTTTTTAATACGTACATATTCATGGATCACAATTTTGGCAAATACAGGTCTTATAAACAAGTTTTTAGGTGCTTTGGGTATAGGTCCGCTGCAACTGATAAACACTCCGGGTGCGGTAATTTTAGGTATGGTATATGACTTTATACCGTATATGATTTTGCCGATATATACCGCTATGTCGAAAATCGATAAATCTTTGCTTGAAGCCGCAAGCGACCTCGGTTCAAACGGTATGTCGCGTATGCGCCGCGTTATAGTACCCCTTTCGCTGCCGGGCGTAATATCCGGCATTACGATGGTGTTTGTGCCGTCGGTAAGCACGTTTTACATTTCACAAAAATTGGGCGGCAACAAAACTCTGCTTATAGGCGACGCCATAGAATACCTTTTTAACACCGGTCCGCAATACTACAACGTTGCCTCTACCCTGTCGCTTATACTTATGGTAATGATACTTATTTGCACGCTGATAATGAACAAATTCGGCGACGATGAGGAGGTTGTTGTATGAAAACACTCTCCCGTATATATGTTGCGTTAATACTTATTTTTTTGTATGCACCCGTGGCGGTTATGATTTTCTTTTCATTCAACTCGGGTGAAAGTGTGTGGGTATTTGAAGGATTTTCGCTTGATTGGTACAAAGGGCTTGTTATAAATACGTCTATGCTTACGGCACTTAAACACACTTTGATTGTTGCGGTGCTGTCGTCGTTTATATCTACCGTTTTAGGCACTGCGGCGTCTGTAGGCATTCTGGCGCTTCGCAAACGCATAAGCCGAAGTGTTGTCATGTCGATAACAAACATACCTATGATGAATGCCGATATTGTAACCGGTGTGTCGCTTATGCTGCTTTTTGTATTTGTCGGCAATCTTTTCGGTTTAAAAGAATCTTTGGGATTTATAACGGTGCTTGCCGCTCATATAACCTTTAATCTGCCGTATGTAATACTATCTGTAATGCCGCGGCTCCGCGCTACCGATTCAAGCCTTAATGAGGCGGCTCTTGACCTCGGTTGCACACCGGTAAAAGCATTTTTTAAAGTTATATTGCCGTCAATATCGACTTCTATTTTTACGGGTGCTATAATGGCGTTTACACTGTCGCTTGACGATTTTGTTATCAGTTATTTTACCTGCGGTCACTATCAGACCCTGCCTATCGTAATTTATAATATGACTAAAAAGACGGTAACGCCCGATGTTTACGCGCTTTCTACAATTATATTTTTAGCGGTATTCGTGCTGCTTGTAATGTATAACGCTCTCCAGTCAAAAAGTGATTCAAGGAGGGGTTTAAATGTTTAAAAAAGCACTTGCATTGCTGATTTCTGCGGCGCTTTGCCTTTCGCTTTGCGGCTGCGGTTATGAATATGCCGAACTTAATCTTGTATCAGAATACAGCCGTGACCTTGCAGGCACTGAACTTAACGTATATAACTGGGGTGAATATATATCAGACGGAAGCGACGGTTCAATAGACGTAAACCGTGAATTTGAACGGGTTACGGGCATCAAGGTAAATTATACAACCTTTGAAAGCAACGAAACTATGTATTCACAGTTAAAAAACGGCGGCGTCAGTTACGACATTGTTATTCCGTCCGATTATATGATATCACGCTTAAAGTCGGAAGGAATGCTTACAACGGTTGACACATCGTCAATACCCAATTACAAATACATTGACGACTCGTATAAGGGTTTATACTTTGACCCCGATCAAAATTACAGTGTGCCTTATAACGTAGGCCTTGTGGGTGTGATTTACAACAGCTCTTTAATAGATGAGCCCGAACATTCATGGGCGGCTTTATGGGATAAAAAATATGAAAATATGTCGCTTAATTTCAATAATCCGCGCGACGGATTTATGACGGCTCAAAAACTTTTGGGTTACAGTGTTAACTCTGTAAATCTTGCCGAGTGGGATGAGGCTGCCGAGTTGCTCAAACAAGGCAAAAGCGTTTTACAGTCTTATGTTATGGATGAGATTTACGGCAAACTTGAAACAGGCGAAGCCGCAATAGGGCCTTATTACGCAGGCGATTTTCTTGTTATGCAGGAAGTAAACGAGGATCTGCGGTTCTTTTACCCAAAGGAAGGCACAAATATTTTTATTGACTCTGTGTGCATACCCAAATGCGTTAAAAACTATGAGGCGGCAATGATGTATATTAACTTTTTACTGGAACCCGACATTGCGCTTGCAAATGCAGAATATATCGGTTACGCTTCACCAAATAGAGCCGTTATCGAAAATCCGGAATATTGCTACTATAAAAATGAAATTTTGTATCCCGATGATGACGCGATAAAAAATTGCGAGTATTATTACGATATTTCGGATGAAGTGCGTATGCATTATGAAAATCTGTGGCTTGATTTAAAATTATACTGAAAATAAAAACTGAGGTTTGCCTGACAGCAGACTTCAGTTTTATTTTTTATTGGCAATTAAATTTTTTTTGAATTTTTATACCGTATAATTTTGCAAATCAAAAATTTTGAAAGCATTGACACGATAGTCTTTTTGTATTATAATTGCCTTGTAGAATGTGGTGTTATGTTTCCAGATTTTGCGTGTTATCATTTTTGATAACTCTATCTATCTTAGTTAGTTATTCAATTTTGGGGGTAAATTTGATAAAATAGCTTACAGAGTTCGGTGCTTGGTTAAGTACTTAATTTATACAAATTTTTTCAGGAGGTTATTTTATGGCACGATTTACTCTTCCCCGTGACGTTTATCACGGCAAAGGCTCATTGGAGGCTTTAAAAACATTTAAGGGCAAAAAGGCAATCATTTGTGTTGGCGGCGGCTCTATGAAACGTTTCGGTTTTCTTGACAAAGCCGAAAGTTATTTAAAAGAGGCCGGTTTTGAAGTTAAAATATTCGACGGCATCGAGCCTGACCCTTCAGTTGAAACCGTTATGCGCGGTGCAAACGCAATGATTGAATTTGAACCTGACTGGATAGTGGCTATCGGCGGCGGCTCACCTATTGACGCAGCAAAAGCCATGTGGATTAAATACGAGTATCCAGATTGCACATTTGAAGATATGTGCAAGGTATTCGGTATTCCGGAACTTCGCAGAAAAGCACATTTCTGTGCGGTATCTTCCACTTCCGGCACCGCTACCGAAGTAACTGCATTTTCGATTATTACAGATTACAGCAAGGGCATTAAATACCCGATTGCAGACTTTGAGATCACACCTGATGTAGCAATTGTTGACCCTGAACTTGCAGAAACAATGCCTCAGAAATTGGTTGCGCATACAGGTATGGACGCTATGACACATGCTGTTGAAGCGTATGTTTCGACCGCTAATTGTGACTACACCGACCCGCTTGCCATTCACGCAATTGAAATGATTATGAAAGACCTTGTTCCTTCATACAACGGCGATATGGCAGCAAGAGACCGTATGCACAACGCACAGTGCCTTGCAGGTATGGCATTTTCAAATGCTTTGCTCGGCATAGTTCACTCTATGGCACACAAAACGGGTGCTGCATTTGCAGATTACGGCGCACATATTATCCACGGTGCCGCAAATGCAATGTATCTGCCTAAGGTTATTGCCTTTAACGCTAAGGATGAAACCGCTAAAAAACGTTACGGCGTTATTGTAGATTATATGGGCATTGCCGATAAGGATGCTTCTGACGACTGCAAAGTAGCAGCGCTTATCAAGTATTTGCGCAAGATGAATGATGAACTTAATATTCCTCATTGCATTAAAAACTACGGCAAAGACAGTTATCCGACAGAAAACGGCTTTGTACCCGAAGAAGTATTCCTTGAAAGGCTTCACGATATTGCCGTTAATGCAATTGCTGACGCTTGCACAGGTTCTAACCCGCGCCAGCCTTCTGTTGAGGAAATGGAAAAACTTCTTAAATGTTGCTACTACGATACCGAAGTTGATTTTTAATAATCGTTTGGCGGCGGATATTTTTTCTTAACATATTATTTGTAAGGCGGTCGCACAAAAGCGGTCGCCTTACTTTGAATAGGAGAAGCAGTATATGTACAAAATCGCAACGAAAAAAGAACTCAATCCGACAGTTACGCAAATGGAAATTGTCGCTCCGCTTGTAGCAAACAAAGCGTTGCCCGGTCAGTTTATTATTTTGCGTGTTGATGAATCGGGCGAGCGTATTCCGCTTACCGTAGCGGGAACCGACAAACAAAACGGAACGGTTAAAATAATTTTTCAGATTGTAGGCGCTACTACCGAAAAGTTAAATCATAAGTCTGCCGGTGAATATCTGCAGGATTTTGTAGGACCGCTTGGTGTTGCAACACACATTGACGGTCTTAAAAAGGTTTGTATAGTAGGCGGCGGTGTAGGTTGTGCAATTGCTATGCCTATTGCACAGGAACTCCACGCGCAGGGCGCAGAAGTTACAAGTATAATAGGTTTCAGAAATAAAGATCTGGTAATACTTGAGGACGAATTCAACGCTTGCTCTGACAAACTTTATCTTATGACCGATGACGGTTCTTACGGCAGACACGGCAATGTTTGTGTACCGCTTGCCGAAATGCTTGAAAACGGCACGGAATTTGATATGATAATAACCATAGGTCCGCTTATTATGATGAAGTTTGTAGTTGAAACCGCAAGACCGTACAATATACCCGTTACAGCATCTATGAACCCGATTATGATCGACGGCACGGGTATGTGCGGCGGTTGCAGACTTACACTTAACCAGGACGGCAAAAAGGTTACAAAATTTGCCTGTGTTGACGGTCCTGACTTTAACGGTTATGAAATA
>CAKSDJ010000069.1 GCA_934445015.1 uncultured Eubacteriales bacterium
ATACTTTTTCTTTCAAAGCGATAGCTGCGCCTATTTCATATGCCCATGCAGCATTTTCAAAGCATATCGGCTGTACGCCCTTTGTGATTGAGTATGCGTCTACTCCATATGAATCACAGATCTCTTTTGCCTCGTCTATTGAAGCTATGCCGTGCTTTTTAAGCTCTGCATTAATCTGGTCAATTCTTCTTTCATAACTTTCAAATAATGCCATTACAGTGTACCTCCATTATTCATTTCTCGGGTCGATCAGCTTAACAGCGTCATCAACTCGTCCGTATTGACCGCTTGCCATTTTGAGAGCTTCATTAGCGTCCATACCTTTTTTAATCATTTCCATCATTTTGCCGAGGTGAACAAACTTGTAGCCGATTATTGTATCGTTTTCATCTACGGCACATTTGGTTATGTAACCTTCGGCAAGTTCAAGGTAACGCGGACCTTTAACTTTTGTAGCGTAAGTTGTACCTGTTTGTGAACGCAAGCCTTTACCGAGGTCTTCAAGACCTGCGCCTATCGGCAGACCGTCTTCACTGAAAGCGGTTTGTGTACGTCCGTAAACTATCTGCAAAAACAATTCGCGCATTGCAGTGTTAATTGCGTCGCAAACAAGGTCTGTGTTAAGTGCTTCAAGCAAAGTTTTGCCTACAAGAATTTCAGACGCCATTGCCGCTGAGTGTGTCATACCCGAACAGCCTATGGTTTCAACAAGGGCTTCCTCAATTATGCCGTCTTTAACATTAAGGCTGAGTTTGCAGGCACCCTGTTGCGGTGCGCACCAACCGATACCGTGTGTAAGACCCGAAATATCTTTGATTTCTTTTACCTGTACCCACTTACCCTCTTCGGGGATAGGTGCCGGACCGTGATATGCGCCTTTTGCAAGCGGACACATATTCTGTACTTCTTGTGAATAGTTCATATATGTTGCTCCTTTCAAGATTTCATACAACATCAGTATAACATTTTTTTCGACAAAAAACAATACTTTAAAAGATAATTTTTTAACATTTATACTTTAAATCAAACGTCAGAAATTATATTTTTTATCCAGGAGCCGCGTTTTACAAACACATAACCCAGCACGCATTTAATAAAATTAAGCATTTGACATATAAAGTATATCTGTAAAATACCGAGCGAAGTGTACTTTACCAAAATCAATGCAGATGTAACGTTTACACACCATACAAAAATACTGTCAAAAATCAGGGTTATCAGCACCTTACCTCCCGAACGGAGCGTAAAATATGACGCGTTGGCATAAGCGTCAAAAGGCAGTGTTAGCGCTGTTATTTGCATAAGCCGTGTTGCCGTTATGCGAACACTTCCGCTCACATTATATATAAGCGGTATATATTTTGCTGTTACCGCATAAATTATTCCTGCCAATACACTGATAAAAACCGAGAACACAATCAGTTTAGAAGCGGTTTCTTTTACGCTGTTATCGTCACCGTTACCCAAGTCCTGACCTAAAATTATGCCTATTGACACACCCACAGCCATAAACGCGACCGAAAAAACATTAAAAAACGTTTGCGAAATATTGTTAGCCGCAACAACGTCTATGCCGCGCAGAGAGTAACATTGATTTACTTTTGCTATGCCGGCAGCCCAAAGCGCTTCATTTATCATAAGAGGCATACCCTTTTTGAATATTTCACATATAAGACCAAATGAAACGTAAGGCTTTTTCCAACCGTTTAGTATAAACGAACATTCTGCGCGTTTGATAAGTGTATATATAATCAAAAAAGCAAGTTCGGCAAAACGCGAAATAACCGTTGCTATTGCGGCACCGTTAACACCAAGCCTCGGAGCACCGAATTTACCGAATATTAAAATATAGTTAAACGACATATTGAAAATTACTGCTATAACGCCGGCAATCATAGGTATAAACGCCTGATTTGTTTCGCGGAGCGTACTGCCGTAACATTGTGCTATTGTATAAGGCACAAGACCTATAAGCATTATTTGCATATAACCTTTACCGAACTCAAGAGACTGCATTGCCGAGTCGGCGTTGAATTCATCGCGCAAATACAGTGACATTAAACTTTCACCGCCGAACCTGAATAATAAAATACCGGCAAGAGCAAGCAGAACACAAAAAATCATTTTAAAGCAAAAGGTTTGTTTTACGCCCTCTAAATCCCTTTTACCGAAATATTGTGCAGTAAAAATACCCGCGCCCGAAATCGCGCCGAATACGCACAGGTTAAAAACAAAAATAAGTTGGTTTGCAACCGCCACACCCGTCATTTGCAATTGACCTACATTGCCCACCATTATATTGTCAAGCATATTCACAAAATTTGTAATGCCGTTTTGTATCATAATCGGCAGCATTAAAACAAATACCCTTTTATATAACGACTTATCGCCGATAAATTTTTTAATCATAACATACCTCTGTAAAACTTAATACCAAGTTGACATTTTAACACAAACATATATTGATTGCAACAAAAAAAGACGGAAAATTCCGCCTTTTTTTGCGCTAAAGTAAAGGAGTTAAAAATGTGAAACCTATGCTCTGTGTTTTTCAGGGCAACAGGTTTTACAAACATTGTTACCGTGTATTACCTTAAATCTGCGACGGCGAACCCACGCAACGATTTTTTCTTCAAAGGCAACAAACACGTCTTCATGAAATACCGCCCATATTGCAAAGCCTACCAAAGCAATCTCGAATATTGTAAACATAGTATCTTTTAAATTCATAATTTTCCTCCGCCGAACATTTGTTCGATTTCTGTATTTCATTATAATAGCTTTTTTGACATTTGTCAAGTGCTTTTTACAAATTTATTATAATTTTTTTAAAGTCCAAAAGTTTGGACTTTAACGCCGCTTTTTGGATTTTTTAATCGAATATTTAACACAAAATAATACTTTATTCATTATTTGTCTATTGAATATGTTTTTAAAAAGTGTTAAAATCTATTCATAACATTAAAAAGGGTTTGAGAGTTTTATGTTTGACTACTACAAAGACTTTAACTTTAAAAATATAACTTCACCTAAGTACAGGCATCTGTTTTGGTTGCTGTTTTGGCCTGTGTACATTGCGCTTTTTATTGCCACAGAAAAACTGCTTGTGCCTGTGTATGACGTATACTGCCCGCTGGATAAAATTATCCCGTTTTGCGAGTTTTTTGTTATACCCTATGTTTTATGGTATGCGCTGCTTGCGTTTACGTCGCTTTACACCTTGTTTTTTGACATACCCGCATTTAAAAAGTTTTATAAATTTTTATGTGTAACCAGCGCCGTAACATTTGCAATTTACATACTGTTTCCTAATATGCAAAATTTGCGTCCTACCGAATTTGCGCGCGATAATTTTTTGGTTGATATAATGAAAAATCTTTACGCACTTGATACCAACACAAATGTATGCCCGTCAATCCACGTAGTATTTTCAATAGGTATTTTGTTTACGTTGTGGAATACAAAGCATTTTAAAACTCCCGCTTGGCGAACCGTAATTTTATTATTTACCGTTTTAATATGTGTTTCAACAGTATTTTTAAAGCAACACTCGGTGATTGATATAGCAGCAGGCGCTGTTTTGTCGTTTGCGGTATTTCCCTTTATATTTTTAGAACATAAAAATACTTAATATCACAGATAAAATACCCTAGAGCGGAGCGCTCGAAATTAGTTTTTCGGTAAGTAAAAATAAAAACTGCAAAGGTAACTTTTATAAAAATTACGAGCTTCAAGATGCTTTAAGTTCTTTAAACGAAGAACAAAAACAGCAGATAAAAGAATCATATATTCAGCAATCGATAGTATCTGCAACCTGTTCAGACTTTACTGATATAAACGCAATATATCAACAGGTTATATAGCGTAAAGGATTAACAGCATTATACAAAATCACCGTGACAAGTCAAAAAAAGACTTTCACGGTGATTTTGTGTTTGCATCTTAAATTATAAAATATTTTTAATAAATCTCTGAAACAGAATTTTTATTTGAAAATTGTTTGAACTCCGTCAACGATTTCGCCTACCGCCTTTACAACTTTTGCAGAACCTTTTGAAATGTTATGTTTATCCTGCATTATCATTTTGCCGGCAACAACGGCGGCGGCACCTGCAACCATACCTGCTCCCATACCTTTGATAAAAGACATTGATGTGCTTTTTTGCATAAAATAAAACCTCCCTTCAAAAGTAGTGTTACCGTTTGACGGGAGGTTTATTTATATCCAATTTTTACTTTTTGTATTGACTGAAAGGAGGATGTATTTTATCCTTATCTGAAAGTTTTATCTCCATATCTGCGGGTATAGGCCAGTCAATGCCTATATCCGGGTCATTCCACATAAGGCCGCCCTCATCGTTGGGATGATAGTAGTCGTCAACCTTGTAACAGAACTCAGCTTCATCGGACAAAACAACAAAGCCGTGTGCAAATCCTTTCGGCACCAAAAACTGACGTTTGTTTTCGGCAGAAAGAATAACGCCTTCCCATTTTCCGTAAGTTTCTGAGCCCTCGCGCAGGTCAACGCAAACGTCAAAAACTTCGCCGCGAACGCAGCGCACCAATTTTGTCTGCGGATAGTTTATCTGAAAATGCAGACCGCGAAGCACGCCCTTTGTAGACATAGACTGATTGTCCTGAACAAAGTCTATATCTATTCCGCCTGCCTTAAAATCCTCTTTTTGATATGTTTCCATAAAATAGCCGCGGCTGTCGCCGTAGGCGGTGGGTTCTACAATTATAACGCCGTCAATAGAAGTTTTAATAAAATTAAACTTGCCCATTTAATTAAATCTCCTTTTTACCGCTGTACATATTCTCATAGTACTTCTGATAATTTCCGCTTGTTACATTGTCAAACCATTCTTTATTGTCAAGATACCATTTCAATGTTTTTTTAATGCCTACCTCAAAGCATGTTTCGGGGTACCAACCCAACTCATCCTTGATTTTTTGCGGATCAATGCCATAGCGGCGGTCATGACCTTTGCGGTCGGTAACATGTTTTATCATATGCTCGCCTACTGTAGCGTCAACATTTTCCTTGATGTACTCTATAATCGATTTAACAATAAATATGTTGGGGCGCTCATTATGTCCGCCTACATTATATACTTCACCGAGTCTGCCGCCGCGTATAACCATATCTATTGCCTTGCAGTGATCCTCAACAAAAAGCCAGTCGCGGATCTGCATACCGTCACCGTAAACAGGCAGATCTTTATGCTGCAAGGTATTGTTCATAATAAGGGGTATAAGTTTTTCGGGAAACTGGAACGGACCGTAGTTGTTAGAGCAGCGTGTAATATTTATCGGAAATTTATACGTGTCGCCGAACGCTTTTACAAAGAAATCTGCAGCTGCTTTTGACGATGAATAAGGAGAATGAGGGTCAAGAGGCGTTGTTTCGGTAAAGTATCCGGTCTCACC
>CAKSDJ010000070.1 GCA_934445015.1 uncultured Eubacteriales bacterium
CGTCGGGTACATAGCCTTCAATGTATTGTTTCGCAAGGAATACACCCATTGTAGAAGCCATAGGCGGTAATATGTAGATCCAGTAGGTATCAATTAAACCGAGCTTTGAAAAAATCAAATACTGCGGAACCGCCAAAGTATAAGAGTTAAACATAAGGGCAAACTGCACGATCCAAAACAATGCGTTTTTGCCCTTGAATGTTCCTTTTGAAAGGGCATACGCCGCCATAAGAGCAACAAATATATATATAACGGTTGTAAACAGCGTTGTAAATATACTGTTGAAAATGTAACGTGAAAGCGGAACCTTCAAACTTGCCATAAGATCCGGCAACACAGTATAGTTACCTGTTGTAGGTCTTCTTACAAAGAATGCAGGCGGAAATATAAGCAACTCATCAAGCGGCTTAAAAGATGTGCATACGCAATAAATAAGCGGCAGCATCGAGAAGAGTCCGAATACAACCAAGAAGAAAACCAATGTAAAGTTACCGAACTTTGAACGTGTATAGCGTTTGACTGCGGATTTCTTGCCACGTTTGTCTTCAAAATATTGTTTAATACTCACCACAGTCACCTCACTTCTCAAACATCTTAAGGACTTTGCCTATTATAAGTCGTGCTGCAACCATCATAATAAACAGTACAACAGACATAGCACAGGCATATCCGAGTTCATATCTGACAGTAGCCATATCAGACATAAACGAAACTATTGTATCAACCGCATTTCCTTTTGAAGGATAGCCGGCAAGTTCTATCATAATTGTGCTTGCACTGAAAGAACTTTGAATTTGCATAACCGCACTGAAAAGTAACATCGGGCCCATAGCAGGCAATGTTATATAACGCAGTTCCTGCCAACGGTTTCTGATACCGTCAATCGCACCGGCTTCATACATATCACGGCTTACGTTTTGTAAACCGGAAATATTTGAAAGGAACGAAACACCCATACTTTGCCACAGTTGCACTATTATAACTATAGGCATGAGGTATGCTTCGGTTTTGAGCCATACTATAGGCTCAGTAGTAATACCGAGCGAAAGCAAAAGGCTGTTTATGTAACCGTAACTATCGCCGCTGAATGCAACTTTCCAAATAAAGTATGCGTTACCGACAAGCGAAGGTGCATAAAACATAAACGAAAGTACCGCGCGTACCTTAGGTTCAAACTCATTTACAAACCATGCAAGAACGAATGAGAACAAAAATCCCAAAGGACCGGCTATGATTGCAAATACAAGAGTGTTTTTAACAGTAGTGCCGAATGTTGCATCCTCTACCATCATACGGCGGTAGTTATCAATACCCACAAATTTAGGAGCAGCTATCATATCGTATGATGTAAAGCTCAAAACGATTGAAGACGCAATCGGCAATATCGTGAATATAAAGAAGAAGATAAAGAAAGGAGCCAACATAACGAACATAGGTATATGTTCGGTTAAAAGTTTATCACGCGAAAAGTTTTTGAGTTTTTTGGATCTGGCAGGCATTACAGCCGCATCACCGTTTTTATTTTTTAACATATGTCTCTCCCCTCCTTAACTGTATTCTTTAATCTTACGGTCAATTTCTTTGTCAGCAGTTTTGGACCACTTTGTAACAGCGTCTTTTACTCTGTCACCGTCTTCAACAACTGCCCAGAACGCCTGGTCTATAGAACGTGTTACATCATACGAGCCCGGAACTTCCTGAACTTCTTTAACCTCTGCCCACTGCTCATCAAGGACTTTCAAAGCATCCTTATCCCAGGCAAGTGAGTTAAACGCGTCAACATTAGAAACAGCATTACGACCTATCATACCGAGTATAGATTCAAGGTTATTGTTGTATCTCGTCTGTGTCTCGGTAGAAGTCCACCATTTAAGGAACTGCCAAGCCTGTTCCTTTTTATCGGATTTTTCAATTATAGCACAACCTGAACCCGAACCCGCAACAGTGCGGTTAATTGTGCCGTCTTCATTTTTCACACCGGGTACCAACGCAATATCCCATCTGCCCCTGATTTCCGGTGCTGCCAAGTACAGTGTCATATAGGTTGAATACGGTGCTATACCCAAAGGCATTACGCCCACACGCAAACGGTTGTAAAAATCCGCTTCTTTAAGGAAACTGTATTTAAGGTAGAAGTCGGTCCACTCCTCAAATACATCAAGTGCTACTTTACTTGTAATCGCGGTAGCGGTTCCCTCTTCATTATAAATTGAAAGATTGTGCTGCCACATAAGCGTCGGATACAGGTGCAAGTTACCTATACCGGCATTAACTGTTGTAGAAGTTGTTATCTGAGTAAACGGAACATAAACGTTCATATTATTACGTTGAATAATTGTTGCACAATGCAAAAACTCATCCCAGGTTTCGGGAATATCAAGTCCCAATTCCTCCATTACGTCTTTGCGATAGAACATAAGCATAAAGTTCTGCGTATCCGGCAAAGCGTACGTAGCACCATTGTATGTGTAAGGAACCTCGGCACCATCCTGGAAGTTTTTAAGCACTTCGTCAAAATCATCAAATTGTTTTAAGTCTGCCAACGCACCGCGTATACCCAAGTTAACAGGCTCTGTACGTGACATCATAAGCGACATATCCGGGAAGTTGCCTGCCAGTATACCGTTGATAAGTGAAGCGTTTACTATTTCAAGCTGAACGTTAATGGGTTTGCCGTTATAATAATATTTTTCATTTGCAGTAAACGAATCCTGTATAAGTGAGTTAAGTGCCGAAGCCTGATCCTGACCCCAGTTAACCCACAAACGGATCGTATTTTCATCGTCTTTTGAGTCTGTGTTAGTAAGCGAATAATCACTTGTAAAAGATGAAACAAGTCTTACCGTGTCATAAGCCAGCTGTTTAAAGAAGTTGGCATCATTGTTTTTATACTTTTTGCCTGCCGGAACTATCTGAATTTGGTCGACAGCAAGCGGCATTTTTATCATATCGTAAAGCCATGAGCTTACTGCGGTGTAATTAGTGTAATAATCCGTTACATACTGTTGGGCAATAAACGGACTGCGAATCATATTGTCAAGTATCCGCTTCATATTATCGATAGAAGCAACTGCCTGCGAAGCCTTACCTGATCCGCTTGTCATAGAATCCGAAAGCTTTCCGAGTCTTGTACTGCAGTCTTTAAGCGTATCAAGAAAATCAGGTACTTGCTTATCAAGGTCATAGTCACGGCTAAGGTCCGGACTTTCGCTCGTTATCATAACAATCTTGATGTATTCGTCACCGAGTATTTTTACAAGTTTTGATAACTCATAAAAATAATCCGACTGACCGCCTACGCTTACTTCCATCGAAAGCGTATGGCTGCCTTTTTCAAGATAGATGTAATACGGATTTTTCTCACCGTCGGCAAAAGTGTAATACTTCCATCCCGTATCATACGGAAATACCAGAGATTTTGCTTCTTCAAAAGGTGTTTTACCGTCAATTTTAAGCCAGCGCCAGCTTTCACCGTTAACAAGGTCGCTCTGTTTATAGCGCATATTTATGTAGTAATATCCGGACTTTTCAACATCAAAATTCCATTCAATGCGATCACCTGCCGATTGCCACGATGTGCCGCCTATATAATTGATTTTCGTGATGTATGAATCACTCGGTGTCATACCTGCGTCACTGTTGTTTGATTTAGGTATAATTGAGTTTGAAGTTTTAATATCGGCATTTTCACCTTCAATGGTGATAATATCGGCATCCAAATCCTTAACGTCGTATGATTTTGACACGCTTTCATAACTTTCAAACTTCTCAGGAGATGCAAAAGTTATTTTGTGAATATCTATGTTTTGCTCCGGTTTTACTATTGTAATAGTATGAGCGCCTGCGGTAAGCGCAAACTCAAACGGATCAACAATTGCGGTTTCAGTATCACGGACAACCGTTTCAATAGTGCCGCCTACTTCTGCCTGCTCTTGAGCATACTCGTTACCCTGTGCATCCTTACGGGGTTCGTCGGTGGCGTTTTTCCATATTCGTGAAAGGACTATTTCATCGGAGCCGTCAAACGGATATTTACCGTCGATCATAAGGCCGAATGTAATATCAACACCGCTGCTCTTAGGCTCCCACACAAATTTAAGATTGTAAAGGGCTGTTTCAGTTACATTAAAGTTCCATGTAACGCTACCCTCACCCGTTGACCAATTAAGCACACTGTCACTAACGGTAACATCCGCACCGTCAGCGGTAAATGCGCCCATAGGTACCTCAACATCGGCAGATGCCTTGTTTGAAATACCATGACTGCTTGTGTATTCAACATAATCCTGCAATTCGGAGTCTGTAGTGCTGATTGCCTTTACATCGCCTGCAGCATTGCTGTTTCCTGCATAAGCAGTGGTTATTTGCAAAGAAATACCTGAAAATAAAACAGATACCGTCAATAGCACCGACAGGTATCTTGCCAATTTCTTGCTCATAACATTCATCCTTTCTGTTTTGTATTATATGGTGTCCGCAAAAACTGAAAAAGAGCAAAATTCATCAAAATAGAGAAAATAAGATGCAAATTTTTCCCGTAAAACCGATTTGCGGTAAAACGAAATATGTGCAAAAAGCAATATTATCCAAAATTGCACATAAACACGAATATATTATACATTAGAATATATGATTTGTCAACAAATTATATATATATTTTGCACATAAATTTCGTTTTTTTTGTGGTATTTAAACTAAAAGAATTATTAACTTATTTAAAAAGAAAGTCAAACAGAAAAATATGCTGTCACAATTGCCTAAAAACGGTACTTTTTTGTCATTTTTGGCGCAATTGAAAGACTTAAGACGTAAAAACCGTTTTGCTGCCGACTGTAATGTTAACCGTTTACCGTTTTAAAACAAAAAAAGGTTCAAGACGTATGCCTTGAACCTTTAAAAGTTTTAACAAACCGTAAGATTAGCCGTTGATCTTTGTAACAACGCCTGAACCTACAGTACGTCCGCCTTCACGGATAGCGAAACGAAGACCTTCTTCAATAGCGATAGGAGTGATAAGTTCAACTTCCATCTTTACGTTATCGACGGGCATGCACATTTCAGTGCCTGCGGGGAGAGATACAACACCTGTAA
>CAKSDJ010000071.1 GCA_934445015.1 uncultured Eubacteriales bacterium
AAAGCGACACTGCAAGCACTGCGAATGCAACCGCAAAACTGAGCACTTGCTTACTGTTTTTAAATAATTTTGTCATTAAAAAACAATCCTTTCTTATGGGTGTTTTAAAATATTGCCGATAAATATTTGCCGCAAAAACCGACCAAGAATCAGTTTTAAGGCAAAAAATCAATCTTTATATAATTTACACAAACATTTTAACACAAACAACACAAAATTTCAACACTTTTTTAATGTTTATTACTATAAATTATTAAAATTTTTAATCGAATTATTAAATATACTACATAGTATGTATCACTGCGTTATATAACCACAATATGTACTGAATTTTAAAACAATAACCCTTTTATAATGCGCTATGTGGCTGCACGGATTTACAAAAAAACGATTGCAAATCGCACGCAATGCAAAGATATTTAAAAAATTTAAACTTTTATTTGTGTATAAAATTAACGCCCCCGTACAGCACGGAGGCGTTAAATACTTGATTTATTTAGTACCCACATCATCCCGAAGCGGCAAATCGCAAGGATTTGTTTTTCGGCGGGTCTGACGGGGAAAAAATTGCCGTCATTTTTGCGAAAATGTGACTACTAAATTGTGCCCTTAGGCTTTTAAAGAAATTATATTAACTCGATAATAGCCATTTCAGCAGCGTCGCCGCGGCGAGGACCTGTTTTTGTAATACGGCAGTAACCGCCGTTTACATCAGCATACTTAGGAGCAATTTCGTTGTAAAGTTTTGCAACTACATCTTCCTTAGTAATGAATGCCATTGCCTGACGTTTGCTGTGAAGTGTGTTTGTTTTAGCGAGTGTAATATACTTCTCTGCCATTGATCTTACCTCTTTGGCGCGTGTAACGGTTGTTTCTATCTTTCCGTTTTCAAAAAGATATGTTACCATTGCACGAAGCATAGCGGTTCTGTGATCACTGGTTCTTCCAAGTTTACGAGTACCCGGCATTGATATTCACTCCTTTATTCTTCATCTTTTTTTAGGCTGAAACCAAACGAAGCAAGTTTTGCAATAACCTCTTCCAAAGACTTGCGACCCAAGTTTCTAACCTTCATCATATCCATTTCAGACTTGTTAATAAGGTCTTCTACGGTATTGATACCTGCGCGTTTTAAGCAATTGAAACTGCGGACAGAAAGGTCAAGTTCATCAATTGTAAGATCAAGAACCTTTTCCTTTTCGTTGTTGGACGCTTCTGACATAATGCTGTCAAGATCGCTCGCGCTCGCCGAAAGATTTAAGAATAATTCAAAGTGTTCAATAAGGATTTTGGCAGCCATAGACACTGCGTCATCAGCACTTATTGAACCGTTAGTCCAAACCTCAAGAGTGAGTTTGTTCTTATCAACAACATTTCCTACGCGGGTATTATCAACATTAAAGTTAGCCTTCAAAACCGGAGTGTATATAGAATCGATCGGAATATAACCGATTATATTCTGCGCCGGTTTGTTTTGTTCGGCTGCAACATAACCCCTACCGTTTGAGAATGTGAGCTCCATATTGAGTTTGGCATCCTCATCAAGAGTTGCAATGTGCATATCGGGGTTAAGAATATCAAGATCAGCGTCTGCTTTAATGTCTTTTGCTGTAACTTCACAGGGGCCTTCTGCTTCAATATAGGCCTTCTTTTCCTGCTGGGATTGGGATTGGGATTTAATTTTTGCGATTAGGCCCTTTAAATTTAAAACTATTTCGGTGACATCTTCTTTTACACCGGGGATAGTAGAAAATTCATGAACCACACCGTCAATTTTAACACCGGTAACCGCACTGCCCGGCAATGTAGAAAGCAAAACCCTTCTTAAACTGTTGCCAAGTGTAATTGCATATCCGCGCTCCAACGGTTCCATAACAAACTTTCCGTATTTTCCGTCTGATGAAAGTTCAAGCGTTTCAATTTTGGGCTTTTCAATCTCTATCATTTAAAAGCTCCGTTTCTCCGCATCGCAAATTTTTAAGTAATTGTACCCCGACGCGGTAGGTATAATATTTGATAACAGTATAATTATTATCTTGAATAGAATTCGACAATAAGCTGCTCGTCTACAGGGGCTTCAATCTGCTCGCGTGTAGGAAGACTTAATACTTTTGCCGTAAGTTTTTCACGGTCAACGCTGATCCATTCCGGAACGGGTTTTGCACCGTTTGCCTCAATAACTGCTTTGATTTTATCGCTGTCTTTTGCCTTATCGCAGATTGCGATTTCATCGCCTGCTTTAAGAAGGTATGAAGCAATGTCAACGCGTTTACCGTTAACCTCAAAATGACCGTGACCTACAAGTTGGCGTGCTTCTGCTCTTGAAGAAGCAAATCCTACTCTGTAAACTACGTTATCAATACGGCTTTCAAGAATTTTTAAAAGGTTATCACCGGTAATTCCGGGCTTTCTTTCAGCAACGTCAAAATAATGACGGAACTGACCTTCCTGAACACCATAAAAACGTCTTGCGGTCTGCTTAGCGCGAAGCTGCAAACCATATTCTGATGACTTCTTTCTACCTTGTCCGTGCTGTCCGGGTGCATAACCGCGGATACCGACAGAACACTTATCAGAATAGCAGCGCTCACCTTTAAGGAACAATTTTTGACCCTCACGGCGGCAAAGTCTGCACACTGCACCGGTATATCTTGCCATCTGTTACACCTCCAAATTATTGCGCAACAAAAGTTGCCTGTTTTTTATTATACGCGTCTTCTCTTGGGAGGACGGCAGCCGTTATGCGGAATCGGGGTTACGTCTTTAATCATTGAAACCTCAAGACCTACCGACTGCAATGCGCGAATAGCGGCTTCACGACCTGCGCCGGGTCCTTTAACATAAACCTCAACAGTTTTAAGACCGTGTTCCATAGCAGCCTTAGCAGCCATTTCAGCAGCGCTTTGTGCTGCAAACGGTGTAGACTTTTTAGAACCGCGGAAACCGAGTTCACCGGCAGAAGCCCATGAAAGAGCGTTGCCCTGTGTATCGGTAATTGTAACTATTGTGTTGTTGAAGGTCGACTGGATATGGGCTGCACCACGCTCAATATTTTTCTTTTCGCGACGACGACGGGTCGTTGCTCTTTTAGCAGTAGCCATTAAAGTTTACCTCCTACTTATTTCTTCTTGTTTGCTACGGTTCTCTTGGGACCTTTACGGGTACGAGCGTTTGTTTTTGAACGCTGGCCTCTTACGGGCAAACCCTTACGGTGACGAAGACCGCGATAGCTTCCAATTTCAATAAGTCTTTTAATATCCAATGCAACAGTACGACGACGATCACCCTCTACCTGAAGGTTGTGGTCGATGTACTCACGCAGTTTGGAAATATCTTCTTCTGTTAAATCCTTTACACGAACATCAGGATCAATGCCTGTGTCTGCAAGAATTTTTTTAGATGTTGTAAGACCTATGCCATAAATGTAAGTAAGTCCTATTTCAACTCGCTTATTATTAGGAAGGTCAACACCAGCAATACGTGCCATTTAACAAAGCACCTCCATATTTCTAATTGCGATGGTCGGGGTAATTAACCCTGACGCTGTTTGTGCTTGGGGTTCTCACAGATAACCATGACTTTACCCTTGCGCTTGATAATTTTGCATTTTTCGCAAATCTTTTTAACAGAAGGTCTGACTTTCATTTGGATTTTACCTCCTTAAAATTTAG
>CAKSDJ010000072.1 GCA_934445015.1 uncultured Eubacteriales bacterium
CTACCGAGGGATTTTAAGTCCCTTGTGTCTGCCTATTCCACCACAGCGGCATATCTAACATAATATAATAAAATACCTATTTTGTCAAGAATTTTTTAATTCAAAACACGCAATTTATTGCATAAAAAATGAGTTCAACATTATGTTGTTGAACTCATCAAAAAACAAAAGTCAAATAAAATTACTTAACCATACTTGCAACTTCGGCAGCAAAATCGTCAACACGCTTTTCGATGCCCTCGCCTTTTTCCATACGGACAAAGTCTACAAGCTTAATATCGGCGCCTAATGCTTTGGCAGTATTTTCAACATACTTGCCTACCGTTATATCGCCGTCCATAACAAACTGTTGCTCAACAAGGCAATTCTCTTTGTAGTATTTACCGATTTTACCTTCAACAATTTTGCCGAGAACCATATCCGGTTTATTAGCCATTTTAGGATCTTCTTTCATTTGTGCGATAAGAATTTCCTTTTCTTTTTCAATAACTTCTGCAGGAACAGAAGCCTGATCAAGAAAACTTGGGCTCATAGCGGCAATCTGCATTGCAATATTTTTACCCATAGTAATAAACTCAGGATTATCATCGGCAACGTCGCCTTCAAATTTAACCAACACGCCTATTTTGCCACCGGCATGGACATAATTAACAACCTTGCCTTCATAACGTACAAAACGGCGAATTCGAATATTTTCGCGAATTTTAAGGAAGAGTTCCTGAACCATCTCTTCAACAGTCTGACCGTTTTCGGTGCATTTCAAAAGTGCATCAACGTCGGCAGGGTTTTGTGCTGCAATAATTTTTGCAACTTTTAAAGCCAGTGCTTTAAATTCTTCACCGTTTGCAACAAAGTCAGTTTCGGCGTTAAGTTCAACAACAACGCCTACGCCGTTTTCACATATAGCGCAAACAGTACCCTCGGCAGCGACACGGCTTGCTTTTTTTGCCTGTGAAGCAAGTCCTTTTTCACGAAGAAAATCAATTGCTGCATCCATATCACCGTTTGTTTCGGTAAGTGCTTTTTTACAGTCCATCATACCGCAACCGGTTTTTTCTCTTAAAGCCTGCACATCTTTAGCAGTAAAAGCCATAACATATTCTCCTTTATTGAGTTAGATAAAAATTAATCTGCAACCTCTTCGGTTTCTTCAATTACTTCAATTGCATCCTCGGCATCATCGGATGCAGCAGTGCCCATCTCTTCGCCTTGTCTGCCTTCAATAACCGCAGCGGCAATAGTTTCGGCAATAAGTTTAACCGCACGGATAGCGTCATCGTTGCCGGGAATAACGGCGTCAATTTCATCAGGGTCGCAGTTGGTGTCAACTATCGCAATAATCGGAATACCCAACTTTTTAGCTTCTGCAACGGCAATTCTTTCTTTGCGCGGGTCAACTATGAAAAGTGCGCTCGGAATCTTGGTCATATTTTGAATACCGCCGATGAACTTTTCGAGTTTTTCAATTTCAAGTGTAAGATTTGCAACTTCTTTTTTAGGAAGAAGTTCAAAAGTACCGTCATCGCGCATAGCACGGAGTTGTTCTAAACGCGCAATACGTGTGCGGATAGTAGTAAAGTTTGTAAGCATACCGCCGAGCCAACGTGCGTTAACATACGGCATACCGCAATGTTCTGCCTCTTCTTTAACAGAATCCTGTGCCTGTTTTTTTGTACCTACAAAAAGGATATCGCCTCCGTCTGCCGCGATATCACGGGCAAACAAATAAGCCTCGTTAAGTTTTTTAACGGTTTTTTGAAGGTCGATAATGTAGATACCGTTACGCTCAGTAAATATATACTGAGCCATTTTGGGGTTCCAACGTCTTGTCTGGTGACCGAAATGCACACCTGCTTCAAGAAGTTGTTTCATTGATACAACTGACATAAATTTTTCCTCCTGAGGTTTTTCCTCCATTCCGTAAGCACCAGGTTACTGACCGTATCAAAAGTCACACCTCTACCTGCATAAAACGAAATGTGTGTAATAATTTACCACCTACACGGTAGCCGATAAATTATATCACAGTAATTCTGAAAATGCAAGTAGTTTTTATCAAGTTTTCTCATAATTTTTGATAATTTTAATGGCACGGTCTGTTATTTTGTTTTGAAGTTCTTCGGGCTTCAATACCTTAATCAAATCACCGTAATTCATAATCCATGTTACAAGTCCTGCGCTTACAACTGCATTTACGGTAACATCAAAGGTTGTATCCGTAACATTTGTAATATAAATGTTATCGCCGAACCGGTCTTCTATCTGCTCAAGCAATTCTTTTTTGCAGCGGATTTTGACTTCATCTGTTTCGCCGCCGAACATACCGAAAAGTTTTTTTGTGTAATCCGCAACATCAAATGTTTCATCATAATCGCTTACCTCGCTGAAATGTCTTGACTGTTCGTCACAAATTTCAACCGAGCGAATTCTGTCAATACGCGGATGCATTAAATTGTTGTATTTTTCGTTGTTGCATATAAGATAATAATGATCGTCCTGCCAAGTCATGGCGTAAGGACTGACCTTATGGTTTTTATACCTTGTAACTATCTGCCTGTTTTCATCAAGTTCTCTTTTACCGTATTTGAATGTTATTTTTTTGCCCGTTTCAATCGCTGTATTTATGCGGTCTATGTTATAAAAAATTTCTTCATTATGTGTTTTTCTGCTGCCGTCGATATAAATACTGCAAATATTCCTCTTCGACTGATATTTGCTTAAAAGCGAGTCAAGTTTTGAAGTAAGCAAACGAGTCTTTTTTTCGCTTATAAATTTTGCGGTCCTTACGGCATCGCCCAAAAGATAAACTTCAGGCAGTTCAAAATCACGGCTTGCCAAAAAATAACCGTTTTTAGGAACCTTTGTATAAATTATGTCATAACCTGCATTTACAAGGCAGTCA
Source organism: uncultured Eubacteriales bacterium (assembly GCA_934445015.1). GTDB lineage: Bacteria > Bacillota > Clostridia > Oscillospirales > Acutalibacteraceae > UBA737. Next base: position 2,903 of record CAKSDJ010000072.1, read on the forward strand.
ATATCATTATATATCGATTTTCTCTCAGCTGTAATGCCGTATTCCGAAAGTTTGTTACATATTTCTTTAGCCGATAACGGGTGTTCATCATCGGTTAACTCAGACAGTATTTTTATAATATAAACAGGTTTTATTTTTTGACCTCTTCTGGGCTGTTTTTCTGCCATTTTTTCACCGCCTCAAAAAAATTCTCATAATCATATATTGCATTGATGCAATCCAAAAAAGCATTTGATGACATACCGGATGGTAAATTTAAATATCTGCAAACAGAAGCACGCAAAGCGGCGCTGTTTGCACAACCTGAAAGTTTTAAGGCAAACAGATCGGTTTTAGTAACCTTGCGGCTTGATGTTTCCTGTTCTTTTACGCCTGTAACACCGCTTCTTTCAAGGGCATTCAGAATTGTTTGTTTATCTAATCCCTCAACGCCTAAAAAACCTTGTTTTGACGGTTTCGATTTGCGTTTTTCTTTACCCTTGAGCTGTGGAACGTAAACGTTGCAAACAGTATTTTCAGGGCAAATCTGTTTAAGATATGACCTTATCATAGCGCCGGCGGAATCCGAATCGGTAATAACGATTATTCCGTTTTTTTCAGCCAAAATACGTATTAAAT
>CAKSDJ010000073.1 GCA_934445015.1 uncultured Eubacteriales bacterium
TACCGAACTGTTTTTTTTCACAAACAGAACTCTGCCCTCAACGGTAAGACAAACAGGAAGTCCGACACGCAGCCTTATTTCCTCGGTCTTTTGTTTTATATTATCGGGTATAAACTGCAAAACTCTGCGTATGCGCTCGCTTACCCCGTATAAAGAATTATCGTATTCAAAGCACGGCATATAATGTTCACTGTCCTTGTCCTTTTACCTGATAGTACACTTTATGTAAAGCAAGTCCCGAATAGAACAATAAATATAAAACGAGCCGTAAAAACTTTTGTTTTTACGACTCGCAAGGTTAATAAAAATTTTTTGAAGGCTCCTGCCATAAAACCGTTTTGCCCGATTCAAGTGTGGGTTTAAGTTCGATTACACGCTGGTTGCGCGAACCGCGAAACCTAAGTGAAATATCTTTTTGTTCTTCAACAAAACGACCGTCTACAAGTATGTCGATATATGACAAAAACTCATTTATAACATCAGTATGGCATCGGTTTCCGGGTGTTTGCATTTCTTCAAGAGTAAAACCCGAAAAGCACCATATTGTTTTTTGTGGGTATTCTTTCTTTACACGTTTTAAAAGCGGTAACAGTCCGCGTTGATTTTCGGGTTCACACGGCTCACCGCCAAGTACCGTAAGCCCCGTTATATAATCGGGCTTTAAAAGTTCTATAATGTAATCCTCTGTTTTTTCAGTGAACTCATTGCCGTAGTTAAAATTCCAGGTTTCGGGTTGAAAACAGTTTTTACACTGATTTCTGCAACCCGAAACAAAAAGCGTTACCCTAACGCCCACTCCGTTTGCAATGTCACAGTTTTTTATAGCTCCGTAGTGCATAATAAAAATTCTCCGCCCAGGCAGACGGTATAAAAAATCCGTCACACCTGCAAATAATACTTTTTTCCTTTATCCGCCTCATTGTCAGTAATGCCGCCGACTTACAAAATGAGTGTATAAGTATATACAAGGCAGCAAAAGGCGTTGTGCAAAACCGCAATCGGTTACCGGCAGTCTGCTCAAAAACGGGGAGGGATAAACCCTCCCCTTTTATTAGTATTTGCAATTATAAATGCAATACTCTTTCCTGAATTTCCTGCGTTCTGCCCTGATTCCAGAACTGCGTACCTATATAACCGCAGGTTCTGCGTGCAACATTCATTTTATCCTGATCGGTGTTGCCGCAGTTCGGGCATCTCCAGATAAGTTTGCCGTCGGCGTCTTCTATTATTTCAATTTCACCGTCCCAGCCGCATACCTGACAATAATCGCTTTTGGTGTTAAGTTCTGCATACATAATGTGATCATAAATAAACTGAACAACCGAAAGCACTGCGTCTAGGTTGTTTTTCATATCCGGAACCTCAACATAAGAAATAGCACCGCCTGGTGACAAAGCCTGAAATTCCGATTCAAGCGCCAACTTTTCAAAGGCATCGATCGGCTCTGTAACATGAATATGATAACTGTTTGTAATATAGTTTTTGTCTGTAACGCCCTTTACAATGCCGAAACGCTTTTGCAGGCATTTTGCAAATTTGTATGTTGTGCTCTCAAGCGGAGTACCGTAAAGCGAATAGTCAATATTTTCAGCAGCTTTCCATTTTGCGGTGTACTCGTTAAGCTTTTTCATTATCTGAAGGCCTAATTCTTTACCCTCTGCCTCGGTAAGTTTTTTGCCTATAAGCGAGTAAACGCACTCCCAAAGACCTGCGTAGCCAAGCGAAATGGTAGAATAGCCGCCGTGGAGCAATTTGTCAATGGTTTCGCCTTTTTGAAGTCGCGCCAACGCACCGTACTGCCATAAAATCGGTGCAGCATCCGAAAACGTGCCGGTGAGCCGCTCATGACGTGCCTGAAGCGCCCTGTGGCAAAGTTCCATACGCTCATCAAAAATCTCCCAGAATTTGTCCATATCCTTTTGTGCCGAAAGACCGATGTCTACAAGATTTACCGTAACAACACCCTGATTGAATCTGCCGTAATATTTTGGTTTACCGTTTTCATCAACATAAGGCGTTAAGAAACTGCGGCAGCCCATACATGTATAACAGTGACCTTCGCCGTTTTTGTCAACCTTGTTCTGAAGCATAATCTTTTCGGATATATAATCAGGCACCATACGCTTTGCGGTGCATTTTGCGGCAAGTTTGGTAAGATACCAATACTTTGTACCCTCACGTATATTGTCCTCTTCAAGAACGTAGATAAGTTTAGGAAATGCCGGTGTTATCCATACGCCCTTTTCATTTTTAACACCCTCAAAGCGTTGACGCAATGTTTCCTCTATTATAAGCGCTAAATCCTGACGTTCACGTTCATTTTTAGCCTCGTTAAGATACATAAATACGGTAACAAAAGGCGCTTGTCCGTTTGTTGTCATAAGGGTTACAACCTGATACTGTATCATTTGAACGCCTTTGCGGATCTCCTGCAAGAGGCGGCGCTCGGTTATTTTGTCGATCTTTTCATCAGAAAGTTTTTCGTCAATATCGTTAAATTCCGCAATAACTTCGGCACGTATTTTTTTGCGGCTTATGTCTACAAAGGGTGCAAGATGCGTAAGACTTATGCTCTGACCGCCGTACTGACAGGATGCTACCTGCGCAATGATCTGCGTTGCAATATTGCATGCGGTAGAAAAACTGTGAGGTTTTTCAATAAGGGTTCCGCTTATAACAGTGCCGTTCTGAAGCATATCTTCAAGGTTTACAAGGTCGCAGTTGTGCATATGCTGAGCAAAATAATCGGCATCGTGAAAATGTATTATTCCGTTTTCATGCGCTTCTACAATATCGCCTGAAAGTAAAATTCTTTTTGTTATATCCTTGCTTACTTCACCTGCCATATAGTCGCGCTGAACGCTGTTAACGGTAGGATTTTTATTTGAGTTTTCCTGTTTTACCTCTTCATTGTTGCACTCAATAAGACTTAATATCTGCTCATCGGTAGTATTGGATTTACGTATAAGTGCACGGTTGTAGCGGTAGGTTATATAACGGCGTGCCACGCTGAAAGCGCGTTGATTCATTATCTGGTCCTCAACCATATCCTGAATTTCTTCAACACTTAAAGAACGGTTTATATTAGCGGCGGCAGCCTCAACATCCTCTGCGATACGTTTGATCTGAATTTCACTCATACGTTCGCTCGGAACAACGCTTTCATTTGCCTTGGTTACGGCGACTATTATTTTTGCAGGGTCAAATACAACCTCTGCGCCGCTTCTTTTTATGATTTTCATAACACTTACATCTCCACATACTTACATTTTTATAATTTTTGTCAGCTTGTGTATTTTATCACATATTCTTGTGTAGGTCAATAGTTGCAAACACAAAATATTGTGTTTTATCACATTCGACAAATTTTTTATCTTTTTCTGTATATTTTAACAACCAAACACAAATAAAATCAGCAGATATAGTATCTGCTGATTTTATCCGTTACAATATATTGTGTTTTTAGCATCGGTTGTGCTGTAACAGAT
>CAKSDJ010000074.1 GCA_934445015.1 uncultured Eubacteriales bacterium
TTATGCTTTTAAAGCTGTCAATTTGTGATTGCGGCACACCTATATAATTTACAAGGTAATTTTGTATTGTGTGCGAGAGATTGCCATCGGTATTGTATTTGCTGCTCATCATCTCTTTATAAAGTTTGCCCCATGCAACATAGTTGCCCTCTACTTTCATTTCAAGGTCGCTGTCAGAGAATGTGCCGCCGTCGCCGTTACCGCGCCAACGTTTGCCCGAAGATGAGAATGAAGTAAGTTCAAAATCACGTGTAAGGTCTGCGTAAGAAACGCCCAAAAGGCCGTTTGTTATGAAAGCAAACGTACCCGTGCGGTCTGCACCGGCAGAACAGTGAGTATATATAGGATAATTACTTTTGTCTGAAAGAATCTCAAATATACGCTTATAATTTGCGCGCATCTCGTCGACATATCTGTCTTTGAGTATATAATCATATTGGGCAGAAGTATCGAGGAATATGTAATTCATACCGGTGCCTGCCGCTTGATTTTTCTGATTGGCATATCTTAAATCAAATTCTGTTTTAAGACCTAACTTTTTGATTGTATTTAAACCGGTGCTGCTTACACCGTCAAGGTTTCTGCCGCGGTACATCATTTCATATCTGACTTTTTTTCCGCTTTCAGTCTTCCAACCGCCCATATCGCGCACATTGGCGGTGCCGTCAATATAGAGCCACCTTACCGGTACATCTTTAATATGAATTTTACCGCCGCCTATAGGCTTTGTTGAATGTGTACCTATAACCTTCCAATAATATGTTTTGCCGGGTACACAAAGGCTCTCTTTAATAGTTGTATATTTTGTTTCTACAATATTTGAATTTGAAAAATCAGCGTTTTCGGAGAAATACACCGTGTAAATTGAACTGCCGTCTAATGTCCAATCAAGCGAAAGGCTTTGATAATCCAACTTTGTGCCGTTGTACTCGCTCAAAAAATGATATTGCTGATACGGCGAATCGGCATCCAGATAACCGCGAATAATATCGTCGCAGATATCAACTTCAACAACGGTATTGTAGTCAATTTTTACGGGAGTTGCCGGTGTGCTGTTGCCCGAACCCGGTGAGTTAGTACCGGCCGGTTTGCTGTTTGCCGAACTGACATCGCTTGTTTGCGTGCCGGAACCGCCGCTTGTAACTACGTCACTGCCGTTTTCATCCTGCCTTATCGTAATGTGTTCATATTCAACTTCATCCGAAATTGAGGACGTTGCGTCGCCATTCTTTTTGCATCCGCAAACACAAAAAGCCACTGCCAACACAAGCAGCAGAGAAATTATTCTTTTCATAAGTTAAACCTCCATATTAACTCACAATTTAATCGTACGGCTATTATATCATTTATGTATATTAAAAGCAAGCATTATTTTAAGATTTTTGTTTAATTTTCACATCTGTATGTGAACAGAATGTAAAAGGTCAGAAAAAGTCAAATTATTTTTAAAAAATATATTGACTTTTTTGAAAAAAGTCATATAATATAATCGTTGGCACTCAAAGAGTACGAGTGCTAATTAGCAAATACTTACATTCAGGCGGTGAGATTTACGGAACTTTCAAAAAGAAAACTTGACGTTATTTCTGCTATTGTAAAAAGTTATATAGCAACCGGTGATCCGGTAGGTTCAAAAAATCTTACCTCACTGATTGAAAATTCACCGTCTCCGGCAACCCTCAGAAGCGAAATGAACGCACTTTGCAATCTGGGCTTTTTATCACAGCCACACACATCTGCGGGTCGTGTTCCGACAAGTTCGGCTTACAGGCTTTACGTTAACTCGCTTATGAATCACAGCAGTCTGAACTTACCTGAAATAAATTATATAAACCGCAACCTTTCAGATATTGAATTTGACGCCGAGAGCATACCGAAATCTGCGGCTTCTGTTCTTTCGGCACTGACGGGGTATCCGGTGTTTTTTACCAACGTTGTCGGTGATGACACCTTTATAAGGCAGGTCAAACTGTTGCCGGTAAGCAAAAAAGCCGCTGTGCTGCTTGTGGTTTTTTCAGACGGCAGAACAAAAAACAGCGTTTGCCATATACCAGACGGCTTAACGGCAGATCTTACGGTAGATTTTATTAAGATTGTCAACAAGTCCGTAAAAGGCAAAAAACTTTCGGACCTGAGCAGACCGTATTTGCAAAACGTAATTGCCGCCTCCGGCATCAACGCCTTATACGTGACACCTCTTGTTGTTGCATTATTCAATATGGCAGAAAGCGCATCGCAGTCAACAGCCGCTTTGGTCGGCGCACCGTCACTTTACGGTTTTTGTGATGAAGATGAGGCGCGCAGAATAATATCGCTTATAAACAAAACCTCGCCGCTGCTTGATATTGTCAAAGCGGACAGCGATAAAACATCGGTTATTTTCGGTAACGATACACAGTATACCGAACTTTGCGACAAAGTTGTGGTGACCGACAAATATTATTGCCGCGGTGAGTTTTGCGGAAATATAGGAATAATAGGTCCGTGCAGAATAGATTATGAACAGATTATTCCTAGTGTTAAATACATTGCAGATAAAATTACCGATATGATAACAAATACGGTAAATGATATGGAGGATTAAACGTGAGCGAAGAAATTAAAAGCGAAACTACTGAGCCTGATACCGTTTCGGAAGAAAATGAGGCTCCGAAAGAAAAAAAGAAATCAAAAAAGTGCTGTGAAATTGAAGCATTGAAAGCAGAACTTGAAACCAAAAATGACCAGCTTATGCGAACTGCCGCCGAATTTGATAACTATAAAAAGCGCACCGAGCGTGAAAAGGCATCGGTTGCCGAATTTGCAAAGGCGGGTTTAATAAAAAAGTTGTTGCCTATACTTGATAATATAGACCGTGCCGCGGCAGCAGACCGTGACAGCGCCGATTATATCAAAGGCGTTGAAATGATAGTAAAACAGTTTCAGGCGCTTTCAGACAACCTAGGTATAGAAGAAATCGCCAAAGAGGGTGACACCTTTGATCCCAACTTCCACGAAGCGGTAATGCATCGCGAGGATGAAAACGCAGGCGAAAATGTTATAGTCAAAGTTTTGCAAAAGGGCTATAAGATAGGTGACACGGTTATCAGAGCCGCAATGGTAGAGGTTGCAAATTAAACAAGACCGACAAACATTATGTCTGTCTGAACATAAAACTAACTAACTTTAAAACAAAATCTTAGGAGGATTTAATCATGGGAAAAATTATTGGTATTGATTTAGGTACAACAAACTCTTGTGTAGCCGTTATGGAAGGCGGCGAACCGGTAGTAATAGCAAACGCCGAAGGTGCACGCACAACGCCGTCTGTGGTTGCTTTTTCGAAAACCGGTGAAAGAATGGTAGGTCAGGTTGCAAAGCGTCAGGCTATTACCAACCCCGACAG
>CAKSDJ010000075.1 GCA_934445015.1 uncultured Eubacteriales bacterium
GTCTAAAATACTCGGAATTACGGCGTTTTTAGATGCAAACATTTCGGCGCGTGCCAAAATTATGCAGTTTACAACTATAAGCGGCAAAAATATTCCGAGTGATTTGTCAATTGCCGGCGCGTAGGCTTTTACCAGCATTTGAACAACGCTTACAAACCCGGCAATTACGGTAATAAAAGCAGGTATGCGGACCTTTTCGGGTATAAAGTTTCTAAGAAGTGAAATTACTGCATTTGAACAGACAAGCACAATTGTTGCGGCAACACCCATACCTACTCCGTTTACGGCGGCGGTTGTGACCGCAAGGGTAGGGCAGGTGCCAAGCACCAGGCGCAATGTGGGATTTTCTTTTATTATGCCGTTTGTAAAAATGTTTAAGTAACCTGATTTTGATTTCATTTAAGAAACGTCCCCCTTGTCTGTTATCTGTGCCGAATAACCGAGTGCCCGGTTAACTGCTTTTGTTACGGCTTTTGAACTTATTGTAGCGCCTGTTACCGCGTTTATTTCATTGTTGTCGGCATTCGCCGAGCCGCCGCGTATAACCGTTATATTATCGGCAAGACCTTTAAATTGCGTATAAAAATTACTGTTTTTAACGTTTTGACCAAGTCCGGGTGTTTCGTTCGACGCGTCAATAATTTCAACTGCGGCAACGGTGCCGTCGGTGTTTATGGCAGTCATAACCGAAACCGTACCGCCGTAACCTTTTTCATCTACGGTAAATATGTAACCGATATTTTCACCGTCTTTTACGGCTGTATGGTAATTCACGGTTTCGCCGTCTAAAACCGCCGTTTCGGCTTTGTATTCGTCGGCGTCTATGAGTTTTGACATAGCGTCATTCTGATTTTTTACGGATAACTCCGTTATTTTTTTTGCGGTGATCATATTTGCCGAACTGAGTGCAAGCGTTACAACTATACATATAATCGTCAAAACTGCCGTCGGAGTTATTACATCGGAATTTGTTTTGAAAAACGTTTTGATCCTGTTTAAAAAATTATTCATCCTTTGCCGCCTCCTTAAAACCGAACGGTTTAGAAAGTGTAAGTCTGTTTATGTGAGGGGTCAGTATATTCATAAGCAATATCGCGTACGAAACGCCCTCAGGCAAAGAACCGAACGTTCTTATTACAAACGTTATAAGTCCGCAGCCTATTCCGAAAATAAGCTTGCCTGTATTTGTTGTAGGACTTGTAACGTAATCGGTTGCCATAAATATTGCGCCTATCATAAGGCCGCCGCCGAACACCGCAACAGATAAGCGCTGACCGCTTAAAAGCGAGAGCAGCGCAACCGTGCCTATAAATGACAACGGTATTATTGGTTTGATAACACGCCTGAATACAAGGTATATACCGCCTATTATAAGCAAAAATGAGGATGTTTCACCGATTGCTCCGGCATGTGTGCCTAAAAACAACGATTTTAAAGTAACGCCGGCACTGTCTGCAAGCGGGGTTGCCGAAGTTTCGGCGTCTATGGGTTTTACATAATCTGTCATATGCGATGCAAATGAAACAAGCAATACAATGCGCGCCGTAATTGCAGGGTTTGCAAAGTTAAATCCGAGTCCGCCGAACATCTGTTTTACAACAATGATTGCAACAACGCTGCCTATTGCCGCTATCCATAACGGCACTTGTGAACTTAAGTTCATACCGAGCAGCAAACCGGTTACAACGGCGGACAGATCGCCTATCGTCTGATTTTTGTGCAATGCCAGATTCCATAGTGCTTCTGCAATTACAGCCGTAGCGGTGGTTGTCAAAAGCAGTAACGCCGCTTTTAATCCAAAAAGTATACAGCCGTAAACCGCAGCGGGCAAAAGTGCAATAATAACATCCGACATAATGCCTCTTGTAGAGTCCTCATGCCTGATATGCGGCGAGGAAGATGCCTTTAGTATACCGTTCACTGTTTCTGCCTCCTTACTTCGGCTTTTGCCGTCCTCATAATCTGTGTAAGCGGACGTTTTGCCGGGCACACGTATGAGCAGCTTCCGCATTCTATACAATAATTAACATTGAGTTTGTTATACTGCTCGGTGTTTCCGGTGCGGCTTGCGGTTTCTACCGCGGCTGGATAAAGATTCATAGGGCAGGCGTTTGCGCATCTGCCGCAGCGTATACAAGCGGTCTGCGGTGCAATTTTTTTATCTTTCATAATGAGCAATGCATTGCTGCGTTTTTCTATTACCGCGGTGTCTTTTATTACGGAGTTGCCCATCATAGGTCCACCCATAATTATGCGGTCGGCGTTTTCACAGGTCGCTCCTGCAAATTCAATAACATCTTTAACCGAAGTTCCTATCGGAACAATAATATTTTTAGGTTCAGACACGGCGTTTCCGTCAACTGTTATGCGTTTCGATACAAGCGGCATACCCGTTGTAATAAACTTATAAAGCGTGGAAACACTTGTAACGTTCATAACTATGCAACCTATGTCGCTGGGCAGTTTGCCAAGCGGCAGCTTGCGCCCGGTGGCAGAATATATTATGACCTTTTCTGCCCCCTGAGGGTATTTTGACGGCAGTTTCATCAACTTGACCGCGTCATCGGCATCGCGCCTGTCTGCCGCTATTTCCATAAGTTTTTTTATGGCGAGCGGTTTATTCTTTTCAACGCAGATAATAACATTTTCGATGTTGAGTTTATCCTTTATCAGGTATACGCCCTCAATAACATCGTTAAAACTTTCCATACACTCGCGGTAGTCCGAAGTTATATAAGGCTCACATTCTGCGGCGTTAATTATAAGCGTGTCAATATTTACGTCTTTTGGGGGCGATAACTTAATATGCGCCGGAAAACCCGCTCCGCCCAGACCTACAAGTCCGCACTGTTTTGCCGCTTCAGCCAAATCGGCGGCGGTGTTGACCTCAAAGGGTGCAAGTTGATGGTCGGGCTGCATTTTGCCGTCAGACTCGATCGTCACATATTTTTGAGGCAGACCGTTTGATATTGTAAGTTCTTTAACATCAACAACCGTGCCCGAAACGCTTGAGTGCACCGGCGCGCTCACAAATCCCGACGCTTCGCCTATAAGCGTTCCTACAAAAACGGTATCACCTTTTTTTACAACGGGGTTACACGGAGCACCTATGTGTTGTAAAAGCGGGATA
>CAKSDJ010000076.1 GCA_934445015.1 uncultured Eubacteriales bacterium
TTTGATTCAGACAGAATATTCGATGTTAATTTGAAGGGTGTGTATAATTGTTGCCGTTCTGTTACACCGACTATGGTTAATCAAAAGTCCGGAAAAATAATAAATATATCTTCTATCTGGGGGCAAGTCGGCGCCTCGTGCGAGGTTGCGTATTCTGCTGCCAAAGCCGGTGTAATCGGTCTTACAAAGGCGCTTGCGAAAGAGTTAGCGCCAAGTGGAATAACCGTTAATTCTATATCTCCCGGCCTTATAGACACTACTATGAATGCAAATATAAGCATAGATGATCTTAATGCTTTTGTTGAGGATATACCTTTAGGCCGTATGGGTGATGCGGAAGAGATTGCCGCTGCGGCATTATTTTTAGCGTCGGACGATGCAGATTACATTACAGGTCAGGTTCTTGGTGTTAACGGCGGTTATGTAATGTAATGTATAGATAAAAAATAAGTGTGGTAGAAATATAACTTCTACCACACTTATTTATTCTTTTATCTCGGCTATTGTAACACCGTTTTCGCCTTCACCGAAAAGGCCTACTCTGAAATTTTTAATATTTTTATGTTTGCGTAAATGGGCCTGGACATTTTTTCGAAGGGTTCCTGTCCCCTTACCGTGAATTATTGTTATTGTATTTATTCCGGCCAAAACTGCATTGTCGATGTATTTATCAAGTTCCAAAATTGCCTCATCGGTAGCAAGACCGCGAATATCAATTTCGCTTTTAATGTTTATGTCAGCGCGTGATTTTATCCCCGTAACGTTACGCGTTTTAGGTTTTTCTGTTGTTATACCTGATTTTTTTATTAACAGTTCATCAAACCCCACCCACATTTTAATTGAACCAGATACAACATAAGCCCGTTTTTTTTCTTCTTCAACTTTTATAACGGTTGCATCGCGGTTAAAGCTTTTAAGAATTACAATATCACCGTTTTTCGGAGCGTTTTTAATGCCCTCGCCTGCTGTTTGATTTTCAATAACAGGATTTGCAATATTTTCTAAGTTTTGCAATGTGTTTTTATAGTCACGTCGTGCTTTATCTAAATTTTGTGAGGCATTTTTTTCATTAAACTGTTTTTTAATTTCTTCAAGTTCATTAAGTAACTTTGAAGAGTTGTATCTGGTATTATTTAATATTAAATTTGCCTTTTCCTGTGCTTGTTCGATAATTTTATCCTGTTTAATTTTTAAATCGCGTTCGGATTGTTCCATTCGCTTTTTTGATTCTGTAATTTGTGTTTTAAGGCGCAATATCTCATTTTTTTCCGCTTCAGAAGTCTGTCGCGCTTTTTCGAGACTTGCAACAACATTTTCAAATCTTAAATCATCCTCGGTTAACTGCGTATTTGCGAGATCAATAATGCTTTCTGAAAGACCAAGCCTTTTTGAAATTGCAAAAGCATTTGAACGTCCGGGTTGACCTATTATAAGGTTATAAGTCGGTTTGAGTGTTGTAACATCAAACTCACAGCTTGCATTTTCTACGCCGTTTGTGTCGAGCGCATATGCTTTGAGTTCAGGATAATGTGTTGTTGTGACAGTTTTTGCACCCTTTTTAGCCAATGTAATCAAAATCGCTTTTGCCAATGCAGCGCCCTCAACCGGATCTGTACCTGCACAAAGTTCATCAAATAAAACCAAAGAATTACTGTCGCAATCGTCTAATATTGAAATTATATTAACCATATGTGACGAAAATGTTGAAAGAGATTGTTCTATGCTCTGTTCATCACCTATATCAGCAAAAATTTTATCGAATACTGCGATCTCACTGTTATCGTCACAAGGTATCATAAGACCGCACATTGCCATTAAACACATAATGCCTACTGTTTTAAGTGCAACTGTTTTTCCGCCTGTATTAGGACCGGTTATAATCAAAGAATTATAATCGCCTCCGAGTGATAAAGTAATCGGGACAACTTTTTTTTGATTTATAAGCGGGTGCCTGCCTCTTTTTATATATACATACCCAGAATTATTTGTTTTTGGTATAATTGAACCTGTTTTGTAAGCAAGTTTTGCCTTTGCAAATAATAAATCGAGTTTTATTATTGCGTCGTACGATAATTTGATATTCTGTGAGTAATCGGCGCAAAGCGAAGACAGTTCGGACAATATTCTGTTTATTTCATCTTGTTCTTTAGATTTTAAAACACGTATTTCATTATTTGTTTCTACAACAGACATTGGTTCTACAAACAACGTTGATCCGCTTGAAGATGTATCGTGGATAATGCCGTTTATCTCACCTTTGTGTTCAACTTTAAGCGGAACAACATATCTGCCGTCACGCTGAGTAACTATTGAATCCTGAAGAAATTTAGATTGTTGGCCACGTATGATTTTATCGAGGTTTTCGCGTATTTTTGCCCCCTTTGAGGCAATTTTGCGTCTTATATCAAAAAGTGTATTTGAAGCGTTATCAGCAATCTCATCATCGGATTTTATACAAAGTGAAATTTTCTCTTCTAAAAATTTATTCGGTATAAGGTTGTTAAATAAATGATCGATTACAGTTGTTTTGTCGGAGGAAGAGTTATCACGCCATGCGCGAACTGAGCGGATGACGTGTAAAACGTTTGATATTTTAAGAAGCTCCGACGGTGTAAGAACGGCGCCGAGTTCTGCACGTGTAAGAAATGAAGAAACATTTACAACACCTCCGAAAGACGGAGAAGAATATTTTGAAATAAGTATATAGGCTGCTTCGGTTTCTGCAAGATTTCGGTTTACAATATCTATATTGTTATCGGGTAATATTTTCAGAGCGTTTGACGCGGCATCTTCGGTTGATGTTTCATCGGACAGTTTTTGCAATACTGCGTCTAACTCCAGTGTTTTTGTATGCTTTTTTATATCGTATTTCATATTGATAATCCTC
>CAKSDJ010000077.1 GCA_934445015.1 uncultured Eubacteriales bacterium
CTGGTGTAGCTCAGTTGGTAGAGCAGCTGATTTGTAATCAGCAGGTCGGGGGTTCAAGTCCGTCCACCAGCTCCATCTTTTGAGCGTTTAACATCTTGATTTGGGAGAGTTCCCGAGTGGCCAAAGGGGACAGACTGTAAATCTGCTGCTTTCAGCTTCGGTGGTTCGAATCCACCCTCTCCCACCATAAGTCCACCGTAATTTTGATAGAATTACGGTGGATTTTTTCTGTACGGATATATTATACTCAGTTTGAAAATCAGAATTTACAGAGGTAGATTTATTATGGTTTTGTGTTTTTCCGGAACCGGAAACAGTAGTTATATTGCAAGTCGGATTGCAAAAGCATTGCAGGAAGAAATGGTGAACCTGAATGCAAAAATCAAGGTAAGAGATTGCTCGCCTATACAGACAGGGCGCAATATAATTATCGTAACCCCAACTTATGCGTGGCTATTCTGCGGATTGTATCAGAGTGGTTTTCCAAAACGGAATTGCTTTCTGCGGAACGCATTTGGTTTGTGATGGACTGCGGCGGCGAAATCGGTAATGCTGCAAAATGTAATTGTCGGCTTGCAGAGCAAAAGCACTTGCCGATGTTAACGGTGACGGTGAGGTTAGCACACAGGACTACGGATTGCTTATGCAATATTTAAACAATTGGGATATAACATTTGAATGATTATTCTCGTTTGCCTATCTGAAAAGTTTAACATAAATACCTGAAATACATAACAACCCGTCTGTTGCAGCAGGTGGGTTGTTATGTATAAATAATTTGATTTTTTAAAACAAAACAGTTACACCGCATTTACAAATTTTAAAGTTTGTGCTATAATATCTACACAGTACCGCTTTGCGGTATAATCAAGTAAATTCAATGAGGCGATAAAAGTGTTTGACGCAAAAAAAGTTAAAGGTGAATGTGTAGAATGGATACGCCGTTTTTTTGAGCAAAACGGTGCGGATTGCAACGCAGTAGTCGGTATTTCGGGCGGTAAAGACAGTTCGGTTACGGCGGCGCTGTGCGTAGAGGCGCTCGGCAAAGACCGCGTAATAGGCGTGCTTATGCCGCAGGGCGAGCAAAGCGATATTGATATGGCATATCTGCTTGTAAACCACCTCGGCATAAAACATTACGTTGTAAACGTTAAATCCGCGGTTGAAGGTATAATATCTTCTATACCAAAAGAGTTACCCATAAGCGTGCAGGCAAAAACAAATCTGCCGCCCCGTATCAGAATGTCGGCGCTTTACGCAGTTTCGCAAAGCTGCAACGGCAGGGTGGCAAACACCTGTAATTTGTCTGAAGACTGGGTAGGCTACGCTACAAGATACGGTGACGCAGCAGGCGATTTTTCACCTCTTGCAAATCTCACCGTAACTGAGGTAAAGCAAATAGGTCACGTTTTGGATCTGCCTGCAGAACTTGTAGAAAAGCCACCCATAGACGGCCTGTGCGGCAAAACCGATGAGGAAAATTTAGGTTTTACTTACGCCGAACTTGACAAGTACATTCGCGAAGGCGTTATATCAAATGCCGAAACTAAGGCGCTTATCGACCGAAAACACGCTGCAAACCTGTTTAAACTGCAACTTATGCCCTCGTTCAAACCAAAGGCATAAAATCAAAACAAAGTTTTTGGGCAACTTAAAACGCAAAAATCAAATCAAAAACCCTGTCGTTTTAAGCGGCAGGGTTATATTTTTATGCGGATATATTTTTAAATATCTGCCGCAACTACCCAATACTGACCGAACGGCAATTTTTTTGTTACGTCGACTTTCGGGTACAATATTAAAAAACACCCGGAGGTAAAAGAATGAAAGGACGATTTATCACGGCAAAAACGATTGCCGAATTTAAGAAGCATCTAATCTTAGAGGAAAGGAGTGCGGCAACAGTTGAAAAGTATATCCGTGATGTAAAGGCATTTGCGGTATATACGAAAAACTCTACCGCCACAAAAGAAACTGTTATTGCATATAAAAAGCACTTGCAGGAAAATTACGCTGTGCGGAGCGTTAATTCAATGCTTGCAAGTATCAACAGTTTATTTATGTTTTTAGGTTGGCACGATTTAAGGGTGAAATCCTTAAAACTGCAACAACAAGTATTTTGCCCCGAAGAAAAAGAATTGACAAAAGCGGAATACGCGCGGCTTTGCAGGACTGCGGAACGCAAACACAATGAAAGACTCAACCTTATTTTGCAAACGATTTGCAGCACAGGTATCCGCGTCAGTGAGTTGCAATTTATTACAGTTGAGGCGGTAATGAACGGCGAGGCGGTTGTAAACTGCAAAGCGAAAACTCGGTCGGTGTTTATTGTGAAAGAGTTGAAACAAAAATTGCTCAGCTACGCAGCAGAGCAAAATATTAAAAGCGGTATGATTTTTGTGACGAGGACAGGCAAGCCGATAAGCCGTACAAACATCTGGCGGGAAATGAAAGCGTTATGCGAGGAGGCAAATGTCAACCCGCAAAAGGTGTTTCCGCATAATCTGCGTCATCTGTTCGCAAGGGTATTTTACGGGATTGAAAAGGATATTGCCAAGCTTGCGGACATTCTCGGTCACTCAAGTATCAACACCACAAGGATTTATATCATCTCCACCGGCACGGAACACCGTCAGCGTATGGAAAATATGCGGTTGATAATATAAAAACAGCCACCAAAATCGGCGGCTGTCACATAATATTGATTATGTTGTA
>CAKSDJ010000078.1 GCA_934445015.1 uncultured Eubacteriales bacterium
TTCTTGAACAGCGGCACACAACTTGCCGTATGTTTTTTTATCGGGTTCTACGGCATAGATATTACCGTAACTGCTTACATTTGATACAAATTCCGCAACAGTGTCGCCGCGGTATGCCCCGAGGTCAAAAAAAGTTTCGCTGTTATTTAATTTTAAAACATTTGAGTATACCTCATCCGGCAAAGTTTCACATTCAAAAAGCAGGTGAGTTTTTCCGGTAAGTTTATACATTACGGCATTATAAAATACTTTTTTTGAAATATCATCGGCAAGCAGGTTATAAATCCTTTCAAGCCTTGCCTTGTTTGACAAAGCGTATTCCGCGTTAAAAAGCGTGTTGCCGTATACCGGTACGTCCGGCGCATATAACTCCTGCTCAAACGCTATGCGCTTTATGTTGGATATAACATCGGGCAAAGACGAACCGAAACACAACAACACTATCATATCGCCGAAGGTGTTTTTTGCAGTTGCATAATCGGTAACCCTAAACCCGTGAAATGTTTTTTGGCGCACAAAATCGTCCGATGCAAAAACACCGGATACTCTTACGCCGTAACTTTCAAGCACGGCTATAATCTTGTCGGCGCCGTTGCCCATACCGTAAAGAACAACAGGCTTTTCTGCGCTCCTTAAATAATTCCACAAATCTCTCATACATAAGATTATACACTCAAATAAATTTTTTTACAAGTAAGTTATAGACAAATTCAAATTATTTTGGTATAGTTAGTGTGTATATAATTTACAGGAGGATGTTTTTATGAAAAAAATACTTTCTTTTGACTTTGGTGCTTCAAGCGGCAGGGCTATGCTCGCCACTTTGGAAAACGGCAAAATAAATATGGAGGAAATACATCGCTTTTCAAATGACCCCGTTGTAGTTTGCGGCAGTATGTATTGGGATGTACTTCGCCTGTTTTTTGAAATTAAAACCGGTATTACAAAGGCAGTAAACAGCGGCGGATTTGATGCCATAGGTATTGATACCTGGGGCGTTGATTTCGGTTTGCTCGACAAAAACGGCAGGTTGCTCTCAAATCCATATCATTACCGTGATAACCGCACACACAGCATACCCGAAAAAGTTTTTGAAATAATTCCTAAAGATGAACTGTACCGCAAAGCAGGTTTACAGTGTATTCATTTTAACACTATTTATCAGCTTATGTACTTAAAGTTCAATGAGCCGGATGTGTTGGAACGCGCCGATAAAATGCTTATGATGCCTGATTTGTTTGCATATATGCTTACCGGCGAAAAAAAGGAGGAAGCAACTATTGCCTCCACCTCTAACCTACTCGACCCATACAGTAAAGATTGGAATTTTGAACTTATCGAACAGTTAGGGCTGCCTAAAAATATTTTTGCGCCGATTACAAAACCGGGCAGCATTTACGGCTATCTTTCTGATGAAATATGTGAAGAATTGGGCTGCGACAAAGTTCCCGTGATTGCGGTTGCATCACATGACACCGCCTCTGCGGTAGCATCTACACCAACCGACCGCGACGACTTTGTTTACATAAGCTGCGGCACCTGGAGCCTTTTCGGCATTGAAAGCAAAACTCCTATTTTGACAGATGACGCCGCTAAGGCAGACTTTACGAATGAAGGCGGTTTTGAAGGCACAACACGTTTTCTTAAAAATATTATGGGTCTTTGGCTCATTCAGGAATCGCGCCGACAGTTCCGCCGCGAGGGCGAAGAGGTAGGCTTTGACACACTTGAAAAAGAAGCGCTTGCGTCAGAACCGTTTAAGTGTTTTATAAATGTTGACGATGCCGCTTTTGAACCGTCGGGCAATTTGCCATTGCGTGTTAAAGAGTACTGCAAAAAAACGGGTCAATATGTACCGCAGACACGCGGCGAGGTTATGCGCTGCATTTACCAGAGCCTTGCAATGAAATATAAGTACACCTTTAATACGCTCAACAATATAGGTGAAAAAAAATATCACAGCATAAACATTTTGGGTGGCGGCATTAAAGACCGTCTGCTTTGTCAAATGACAAGCGACGCCTGCAATGTGCCTGTGCTTGCAGGACCTACCGAGGCCACCGTTATGGGCAACATAGGTGTTGCTTTCAGCGCGCTCGGTGAGATTTCGGACTTTAAGCAACTGCGCAAAATAGTTTCAGACTCAACCGAGATCAAGACCTACACACCTTGTGATAACGCCGCTTGGGAAAAAGCGTATAGCGATTATCTTAAAGCCGCCGGTCTTTAATAAGATTTTATTTTATAAAACAAAAAATCACCCAAAGCATTTAAAAATGCTTTGGGTGATTTTGTTATAATTGTTATCAGTAATGTTTAATTATAAAATCAACGATTGGTGTATTGTCGGGCAGTCCGTGCGGATGATGGTCGCATCCGGACTTTATAATAACCTCGATTTCAGCACCATTCTGCTTATAAAAATCAACCAAAAGTTTGCCGTTTTCAACAAACGGCACAGTTTTATCACTGTCACCTGCAACAAGAATTACAGGCACACCGGATTTTAAAAGCGCCTCTTTCTGGTCGATAGGGTGATTCCTGAAATTGAGCATCTGTGACAGGTTCATTCCCATATTATTTATAAATTCCGCAGAGCAGTCATTTTGCCCTTCGCCCAAAGCAAAAGGCCAGCTCAAATAGTTCATTACAGGTGCATCCAAATATACAC
>CAKSDJ010000079.1 GCA_934445015.1 uncultured Eubacteriales bacterium
AGATACATCTGTATTTTTGTGGAATTTATTACAAGAAGGCAGTGCCGACAAACAACAAATGCTGAGCGGTCTGCTTAAAAATTTTGAAATATCAACCGTTCTTGCGCTGAACGATATTGATATATTTATTAAAACTTTAAGAGAAAACGGAATTTTAGAAGAATGAAGAATAATACAAGCGTAAATAATTGGCTTTATCTGAAAACCAAAAAGTTTATTCCATATGTTGTAGTGTTATCTATTTTAAATGTTTTAACAGCATTTATATATATATACCTGGCAAAAGTATCAAAACAAGTAATTGACAATGCCGCGTCAAGCACTCAGAAAGCGTTGATATACAGCGCTGTTTCATTATTGATTTTAATAATTCTCCATATTTTGTTTGATTCCGCATCATCGGTTATTTCAACGTATGCTTACACTAAAATGAATATTTATTTGCGCAACTGCCTGTTCACCCAACTTGTACGAAAAAAATATGCCGATATATCAGAATACCATTCGGGCGATTTGCTCAATAGGTTTTCTTCTGATGCAGATGTTGTTGTTCAGGGCTGTATAGGTATGATACCGTCTGTAATTTCAATGCTTGCACGAATTATAGCCGGCATAGGCGCGATTTGTGTTCAAAATTATATTTTTGCCGTAATTGTTCTTGCTGCAGGTTTGCTTATTCCATTAGCAGGAAGGATCATAAGCAAAAAATACAAATTGCTGCATAAATCAGTGCAGCAGACGGAAGGTGTAACGCGCTCCTTTTTACAAGAAAGTTTTGCCAATATAGTTGTAATAAAGACTTTTGGCGGTGAAAAGTCTTTTTACTTAAAGTTAAATGAGTATATGGAAAATAACAGAACACTGCGAATTAAAAAGAGCGTAATCTCTACCGCAATATCAGCGCTTTTGTATTTATTTTTTACCGCCGGTTATTATGGGGTGCTTGTTTGGGGCGCTGCTAAAATTGCGACGGGCGCAATAACCATAGGTACTTTAGTATACTTTTTGCAACTGATATCTATGCTGAGGTCACCGCTTCAAAACATTTCGGGCGTAATGACGAAATATTATGCACTGACAGCATCAGCCGAAAGACTTATAGAACTTGAAAATATGGAAAACGAGTTTGTTGAAACAGTTACACCTTATATTATTAACTTTAAAACAATAAATGCAGATAATCTTACTTTTGCATACGACAAGGAAATTATACTCAAAAACAGCACTTTTGTTATCGAACGAAATACAATTACCGCGATAACCGGTCAGTCCGGCAGCGGAAAAAGTACGCTTTTTAAACTGTTGTTAGGTTTATACATACCCACAAACGGCAGTCTTACTTTTGATAGGACAACCACCGTAGACGCAACAACAAGAAATATGTTTTCATATGTGCCTCAGGGTAATATGATTATATCGGGTACGCTGCGTGAAAATATATCGCTTTGTAACAGCA
The DNA here is from genome assembly GCA_934445015.1 of uncultured Eubacteriales bacterium. GTDB lineage: Bacteria > Bacillota > Clostridia > Oscillospirales > Acutalibacteraceae > UBA737. The sequence continues at coordinate 1,457 of CAKSDJ010000079.1, forward strand.
GTGTGCCTGAAGAAGATATTGAAAAAGCGGCAAAAGCAGCCGTTATATACGATTTTATAAACTCACTGCCGGATAAATTTGATACCGTGATTTCGGAAAAAGGCGAAGGCCTTTCCGAAGGGCAAATACAACGGATTTCAATAGCACGTGCTTTATTATTTGACGCTCCGATCTTGCTGCTTGATGAAGCCACATCAGCCTTAGATGAAGATACCGAAACGCAGTTGCTTAAAAATTTAAAAGAATTGACCGATAAAACCATTATATTTATAACGCACCGAAATACTTCGCTTAGTGTATGCGATAAAATTTTACATCTTGAAAACGGAAATTTTGAAAACATCAAAAAATAAAATTATAATTGACTATACATAAATCATAAAATCCCTCAGAACTAAAATTACGGTTCTGAGGGATTTTATATTTGTTATATTATATTAAACTGTCAATAATTTCAGATACAAAATACGAATATAATTTGCCGATATACTTTGCACCCTTCTCTATCGGGTGAACACCGTCAGCCGAATATGAAAACGGATCATCGTGTATAAACGCCGAATTCAAAAGTCCATCTGTCGGCAGATACACATCGGCATATTCACGTGCCAATTTTCTGATTATTTCAATCTTAGGTGCTAAATCCTCCCTGAAAAACAGCTTATCCTCTGCAGGGATAAGAAACGGCTCTAACATCATAATTTTCGCATTAGTCTTTTCTTTTATTCCTTTAAGCACTGTGCGGTAGCGTTCTTCAAAAACATCATTCGGTATCCAGCTTTTATCTTCGGCATGGTGCCATACATCGTTTATTCCTATAAGTATTGAAACTATGTCGGGGTTTATATCAATAAAATCCGATTGCAACCTTGCAACCAAGTCTTTTGTTTGGTTACCGCTTACACCAAGATCAATAAATTCAAAATCAACATCGGGATACTTTTCGGCAATATACTCTGCGGCATACTTCGGATAACCGTTTCCCAAATTATGACAATCCCCGTATGCCCTGCCGGCATCGGTTATGCTGTCACCCTGAAAAAGCAATTTGATTTTTTTCATAAATAAACCTCCGCAATATATAATTGATTTACAGACAAAAATTGCCAAGACCATACGGGGCTTGGCAATTTGGTGCCGCTGACCGGACTTGAACCGGTACGGTATCGCTACCGAGGGATTTTAAGTCCCTTGTGTCTGCCTATTC
>CAKSDJ010000080.1 GCA_934445015.1 uncultured Eubacteriales bacterium
CGTCTGCACTGATACAAAAATCCAATAAATTTGGCTTTTATATCGCACTGATGACTCCAAATTTCAAATTGTATTCTATCATAGGTGCAAAAAAAGACGGTAATACCCTGTTGCATAAAAAACAGTATAATTATGCAGGGCTTGAAATAGCAAAGGTCATAACAAAAAATAAAATGTGCAATCAAATGGCAGAATTAAAATACGTAAGAAATAAAAGCGATGCTGTTAAAAATGCAATTTCCGTTATTTCAAAATATGTTGATCTTATTAAAGACACCGATACATTAAATGAGTTGTTGGCTTATGAAGGCCTCGCTTCAAAAATTTATTTCCGAAATCATTTCAATACTTTTCGTTGGAACGGCAGGCAACCCAGAATAAAGCGTGATTATATAAATTCTACACTTGACATCGGGTACACATTACTTTTTACATTTATAGATGCATTATTATCAAGTTATGGATTTGATACCTATTGCGGTGTAATGCACCGTCAGTTCTATATGCGGAAATCGCTTGTTTGTGATTTGGTTGAGCCATTTAGACCTTTGATAGATCATCAGGTAAAAATATCAGTTAACTTAAAGCAGATTAAAGAATCTGATTTTACCGTCATAAATGGGCAATACCGTTTAAAGTGGGAAAAATCGGCAGATTATGTAAAAATATTTATGAAACCTATCCTGGAAAACAAAGAAGGCATATTTGTTTATATCAGGTCCTATTATCGTTCTTTTATGAAAGAACTTCCACCGGAAAAATTTCCTACATTTGAAATAGGTGAAAATAAATGATTTTAATAAGTTATGACATCAGTGATGATAAAAAAAGGGCAAGATTTAATAAATACATAAGAAAATTCGGCCATATGCTGCAGTATTCGGTTTATGAGATTGAAAACAGCAATCGCATACTTAATAACATTATTACCGATATAAATAATAAATGGTTGAAACAGTTTGACCAAACAGACAGCATATATGTTTTTAAAATGAGCAGTTTATGTAAAATCGAAAAATACGGTTATGCGCGAAATGAGGATTCAGATATATTGATAGTAAAATAAATTTGCAAACCTTGGTCTTAATGTGATATAACGTTTACAGAAGGGGTTATTATTCTATGAAACAAACTGTTTTTTGTGCAACACAACAAAAATATCTTTCAAATTCCATGTATATTAACAACACAAGGGAATAATAATCCCTTATAATTTCTACTATTGTAGATGTTATAACGGAGGTCGGACGGTATTCGGAATAATAATCCCTTATAATTTCTACTATTGTAGATTAAAGCAAAAGTATCAATCCATTTTGTTGAATAATAATCCCTTATAATTTCTACTATTGTAGATTGAGGTCACGGATCCCGCGGCGGACGGAATAATAATCCCTTATAATTTCTACTATTGTAGATCTTAAAAAATATCAGACTTACAGAAACAGTAATATATTATTTTTTAAATTCCAAATATTGAACTTAAATTTAGATTTAGTTTGTAGTTTGTTTAATACTTGCTTAAAAAATATTTAAAAGCCACTTCTTAGGTACACATTTACATGTAGAAGTGGCTTTTAATTTTATAATTTAAAAATATATTTTATCATAATAATTGAGTAAAATTGTAATTCGTTATTCATATGAACAACTCAGTATCAGAGATTTATATTATTTATCAAGCATTGATGTGCAATGTGAGCAACGCGTTGCATCAATCGGTATTTCACTTTTGCAGTAAGGGCAAATTTTTGTAACTGCCTCTTCATGCACTTCTTCCTTTTTCTTTCCCAATGTCATAAGTTTATTCATAGCTTTAATTAACATAAAAAGAACTAATGCGATAATTATAAAGTTGATAATCGCAGAGATAAAAGCAGAAATATATCCTAATAATTCCTGTTTTGTATACAATTCCGGGTGGCTACGGGTAACAAAATCAAGTATTGGTTGAATAAAGTTGTCCTTTAGCGCCGTAACAATAGCGGTAAATGCACTTCCGATAATCATACCAACTGCCAGATCCATTACATTGCCTCTAAGTGCAAATGCTTTAAATTCATTCCAAAATTTTCTCATAAAAACACCTCAAAAAACGTTTTACAGATTATAACATACTTTGACAAAATAATAAACAGTT
>CAKSDJ010000081.1 GCA_934445015.1 uncultured Eubacteriales bacterium
CCCGTGCAAGCTGATATGTTGCAAAGGTTTTGCCGAAACGCATCTTAGCATTCCATAAAAATTTAGGCGGACGGGTCAGGTCTTCTTCCTTTGCCTGCTCAAAATATTTTCTCGCCATTCCAACGGCGGTCTGCTGCTCTTTGCGCATGGAAAAAGTCCAGGTGCGCTGCCCTTCAAAGCGAATGCCGGTGCGCATTTCCTCTATGGCGTCAAGCGCGTCTTTTTCGGTGCAGCAAAACCACTCGTTGCGGTCTTCACCCTCGTTTAATTGCCGAAAACCTTTGTGCTTTAGTAATCGGTGAATATCTTTATCCGTAAAACAAGTTCCGTCGGAACGCATTGCGGATTCCTTAAACAAAATTCTGAACGGAATCGCAGCGGTATGCAACTGCTCTTTGATTCTTGTTTCCGTATCTTCACGGTCGGTATATCCGATTTTTATGTAGCCGTTATGGTCGGCAACATCGGGCAGAGTGTAGCCGTAAATTGTAGGCATAACCGCAGGGCGGTTATGCAGTATGTCGGATAGGCTGATGCTTCCTGCCATCAGTTGTCACCTCCCTTGTTTGACCATACAGATGATTCTATATATTTTATTTCGTCCTGGGTTAATTCATATTTTTTATATAGTTCCTCATCAGTCCAAGGCTTTGAGAAATCTTGCATAGGAACAAATTCATACACCTTTATTGTTGTATGTTGTGTAATCTTTTTTAGTCCAAGCATGAAATGAAAAAACTTTGTGTTTATATATGAACACACATTTTTAGCCTCTTTTTCCGATTTCCAAGGACCATTCATAATATATGTTTCCGTACAAATTGTATTTGGCTCACCAATTATAGGCTTTATTACATCAGTTCTTGTATCACCTGAACCGATTGCTTCGGGAATATAAATTTTCCATTTATCCACATACTCTTTACCCCGTTCAATGATTCCTGGAGTTATATAGCCCTGCTTTTGTTTTGCATATATTTTCACAGAACCATCAAACTTTGCATTATCAAAATTTTCGAAGAAAGTTCTAAATCCAAAAGTCATAGCCGGATGAATAACCATTGAGAATGATTTTTCGTTTAAATTTTGTACCTTGTGCAGAATGCCTATTGCTTCGTTTTGACGAATAAAAACATTACAGTTTTTCTCCAAAAGCGGTCGCACCATTGATGAAGCTATTTTTTCATTATTGTGTGTTACTATTTTACAATTTCCGTGATGCCCTTTTTGCCACAAAAAATAACAAACACCGCCTTTGATTTCTACACCTGGAAAACAATCTGATGCATTCCAAAAATCGTGAAGTTCGCAAAGCTGATCGTCATTAAGCATATTGTCTCTAAAACTATCAAGATTTTTGCCGCCTGAAAACCATCGTGAAGGAATTATCATTGAAATATATCTTGGATTTAGCATTTTGGATTTTTCAACAAATAGGTTATATATTGGCATTGCACTCGCCTGTGCGCCACCATCATCTAACTGATAAGGTGGATTACTTATTATAACATCAAATTTCATATTTAATAGCCTTTCGGGGTTGTCGGTATGTATCCACTCGTAAGCGTATGATTCTAATTCTGTTTTGCGGTTTTCGTTTCCTAATACAGTTTTTTTAGATACACCGCAATACTTGCATTTTCCGTTCACCCAAGTATGATTTATTCTTCTGTACCGAATATTTCCCTCGGCGTCATCAAAGTGCGTGATTGAGTACGGACCGTTCGGATATTTCGAGCAATAAAGACTTCGGCGGGATAAAAGACTTGTCAGCTCTGTAATGGCAATTCCGAAAAGTTGTTTATGAAAAATATGGTCTATGCGCTGTTGTAAATCAGGAATTTTATCTTTGAGTCCCACCAATAATCGTTTTGCAATCTCACGGAGAAATACGCCTGTTTTGCAAGCAGGATCTAAAAATGTTGTATTCGGGTCTGTGAACAGTTCTTGCGGCAAAAGGTCAAGCATTTTATTCACCACATCGGGCGGAGTAAAAACCTCGTCATTTGAAAGATTTGCAAGGCAAGAAAGCACATCGGGCGTGTGCTGTGTTTTATCCTTATAGATTTTATCAAAAAAACTGTCAGCCATTTTCCCATATCCTCCTGTAATTTATCGGCGGATATT
>CAKSDJ010000082.1 GCA_934445015.1 uncultured Eubacteriales bacterium
GTCCGTGCTCCGTGCCGTAATCATAGTAACCGAAGGCATGACCGATGTCCTCCGCAATGCTCTCGCTTAGTGTATTGATTTTCATAAAGTCCTGTCCTTTTCACTTTTTGTGAGAATCGCCGCGGCGCACGGAATTCTGCCCTCATCCATGCAAGTGTACTCACGAAACAGCGGAGCCCCGACTATCCCGAACATTACATAGTCGAGGTTGCACAGATACGGCATATATTCCTCATATCCGTACTACTTTGCAAAATTTGCAAGCGGACACACAAGATTTTGATAGCTGAAATCATAGCCCACCTCGGGCGGCAATTGGGTTTTAGTCTCAAAGCTGCGAGGTTCTTTACGGCGTTGGCTGCGGAAGCGAATGCTCCTGCACGTTGTTATGTGCTGCAATACCGAGTGCAAGCGCTCCGCCGGAAGAAAAACCACAGGTGCTGACATTTCCGCCGCCGTAAAGCTCTATCATTTTGCGATAGCATTCATAGACCATCGCGTATGTATCGATGATACAATGTTCCATACAGAGCGGATAAAACGGAAACCACACATCGCACCCGGTGTCCCGCATCAGCTTACGCATTACGGGCAGGTCGCCCTTATCGGGCCCGATGACCATTCCTCCGCCGAAAAAGTAAAGAATCGCACGCTCCGACGGCTCCGGTTTTTCACGGACAATCAGACACGGAAAGCCGTTCACCGTAATCGTCTCGTAGTACGCCTTGCGGTCGGTAGGCGTAAAGACGCCGCGATTGCGGTTCTGCTTTTCAATGACTTTTGTGATTTCGTCCTCCGGCAAGCCAAACGCCTTTTTCGCGCCGGAAATCTTATATATCCCACGCAGCAAATGAGCGAAAGCACTAATACGTTTATTCCCTGCGACAACAACACTGTTTCTCTTCATTTCATCCATATCAGTTGTTTCTCCTTATACCTTTTCAGTTAGGATACGCTAACCGCGTTTCCTTTAAAAAGCCGCCTTGCGGCAGCTTCCGCTTTTATGAAAACAGTTCCGTGCAGGCGCCATGAACCAACATATCCAGTACTTGTGGGTACAATTCACCGATTTGCTCCTTGTGAGAAATCGTTAAAATCAATCCACGTACGGTAGCGGTAGCCAGCTCTGCACCGCCTTTTGGAGTGAGTGCATTTGCTTCGAGCAAGGCACGAATATGAGCCTCATCGTCATGGTAGTGTTCCGACTTAATGTTATCGGGAAGTCTTTGCAGGAGCGATTTTACATCATTTTCAATAAAGGTCATCACGCCTGTATCTGACATACGTTTACAGACAGCAAGAATGGCCTTCGCTGCACGTTCGGCCAGCGGCAAGCCGATATTATCTCGAAGCTCCCCGGCGGCAACATCGTAGAGTTCAGTATGAATATCTTCAAGAAGTGCGAAAAACAGCAGCTCTTTGGATGTAAAAAATCTGTAAAAAGAGCCCTTTGAAATTCCAACAGCCTGCGTCAACTGATCAACAGAAGTTTTCCGCATCCCAAGCGTAACTGCGCAACGCCGTGTTTCTGCAAGCAAAGCTTTATAAATCTGCTCGGTTTCAAAATCTGAAAAAGCCAAACTCACGCCCCCAAAAAATATGACCGTAATCGTTTATTTGGTCATATTATATCACATCAACTTTGCATTTGCAATAGAAACCTAAATTATTAACCGCAAAGACATTAAACAAATAGCTCAACTTACAACCAACAAAAACTGAAGACTATCCCGGTATATTCGGTCCGGAAAATCGACGCTGTTAAAATTTATGTTGAGTAAATAAAAAAATAATTAAAAAAAATTTTTCGAAACGACTCAAAAGGCTTTTATTCGACAAAAGGAATATGGTAATATTTTACTATCATAAAAAAAGGAGTCATTTCAAATTGAAAACAAAATTAAAAGTGATGGCAGAAGGTATATTGAACAGAATAGGTGTACCAAAACATCTTAAAGGTTATCATTATCTGCGCGATGCAATAATGATGAGTTATAATGCCGACA
>CAKSDJ010000083.1 GCA_934445015.1 uncultured Eubacteriales bacterium
GTCGCTTTTAGAAAAATAAACATGCCTTCCTGCGGTCAGAAATTTGTTTTTATCCTTTTTCCCCTTATAATTTTTTGTTTTTTCCGCATTTTCTACCATTACAAAAAAATATAAGCTATAACATTCAATAGATTTTTGTTTGCTTAAATCATTTTTAAGTTTTTTACAATCTTCTTTAAGTTTATCCGTATATTTTTCTAAATTTTCTTTTCTTATATAATTAATCTCTTTGAGTCTATATAACTTTTCCCGACGCTCTTGTATATTATTTTCTATAACATTGATTGTATTTATAATTTTATCTGGTTTATCTGTCGATGTAACCTGTACGATTTCCATTTTCGTTTCGCTGATTAAATCATACCCCACATTATTAAAACTATTATTATTCGCATTTTTCAAATCTACATTATATAAAATATTTAATAAATCACATACAAACTGCTCAGAACTAATATTTATATCATGCATATTTAAGCTCCCCATATAATGTATATAGGCTGTTAAAACACTTATTCCCATTGTAAATCTTTTAATTATATTTTCTCGTCGAATCATAAAACCTCCTCATACGTATATAAATACACCTCTGAGTATTCCTACCTCGCAATAACACACAAATTACAGTATTTCCGTTCTTGTCTGTTACAACACATCTAAATGTCAGTCCATTCTAGTTCTCCACACTATGCTAAACCTATTTTTATGGGCTTAGTATATAAAACAAGGAACTTCACGAATTCAGGTTTATCTTAATTCATTTAAAATTCCCCCAAATACTGTTCACTATTTATTTACGTGCCAATATACCTCCTTACCATCTCTTACTCTTGTAATAATGCCATATCTCTGTAGTAATTCCAGTCGTCTTCTTATAGCTACACTAGTTCTACCTGACGTTTCAGCCAATTCCGATATTGTTGCACATGATTTTTCATTAATATATTCTATGATAGATCTATCGGTTTCACTAAATCCATTTTTCTCGCCATACTGTTTCAAATTGCTGATCTTATTTTCCTTATTCTCATCATTTATACATTCTATCACTTCACTAAATAACTTTAAATAATCTTTTGTTCGTTCATAAATATATCCATTTATATTTTTTTCATCATCACAACTATGGACTATTGCATTTCGATAACGACGTATTTCGTCAATTTGGCTACATACCTGTCCATTTATGATACCACCATTAAATAAAATATCTAATGCATCAAATATTTTAATTTTATAATAGGAATCCTCTGAGTTTATAACTTTACAGGCCAATTTTATTAGAGTCTGTTCCAATTGATTGTAATTTGTCACAAACATACTAAATGTTGCTTTTAAATTATCTTTAGAATTTAATTTATCATCATTATTTTTCTCATATAGTAAATCTATTTCTTTCTTATCTTTTTCACCTTTCTCACTTACCTCATTTGGATTTAGATACATAACAAATCTGAATATCTCTATCAAAACCAATACAAATAAAATAATTGACTCCGTCATCAAAAACGGAGTATATATATTTAAATTATTACTATATGTAGCTATTGTCATTAAACAAAATATTATATCCAAAATGCAAAATACAATAATAAATAAAAAGCACCTATAACACTCTCTCCGCCCCTCATCTATATATTCTTCGACAGTGTCATCATTTTCAGCATAAACTTTCATTTTTGAATCTATC
>CAKSDJ010000084.1 GCA_934445015.1 uncultured Eubacteriales bacterium
CTTATATGTTGCCCGACATCACCGATATAATTATCAGTAACAGTTATAACATACAGATAAGCGATACGCCTGTTCTTATGAGCCGCAACCGAGGTCTTACACTTGAACAACGTATCATCAAAAGAACTTTTGATATATTTTTTTCCGCAATCGGCATTATTATTTTCAGCCCAATTATGCTGATCTGCGCGATTGCTATAAAACTTGATGACGGCGGTCCCGTATTTTTTAAACAAAACCGTATCACGATAAACGGTAAAATTTTTAACATATTGAAATTTCGTTCAATGATTGTAGACGCCGATAAAGACGGCGCAAAAAAAGCTGAAAATGACGATGACCGCATAACTCGCGTTGGCAGGGTTATCAGGGCTTGCCGTATGGACGAGCTGCCGCAGTTGTTTAATATACTTTTCGGTGATATGTCGCTTGTAGGACCAAGACCCGAAAGAATAGAAAACGTTTACGAGTATACAAACAAATATCCAGAATTTGAACTAAGGCACCGCGTAAAAGCCGGTCTTACCGGTTTTGCGCAGATCTACGGCAAATACAATACATCACCTGAAGATAAACTTCATATGGATCTTATATATGTTGAAACATATTCTCTTTTGCTTGACATAAAACTTTTAATACTGACGTTTAAAATTTTGTTTATGCGTGAAAGCACCGAAGGCTTTGACAAAGATGCAAATAAAAATGTTCGCACATCCGAATCATTAAAAAAAGAAAGTGAGAAATAAGTATGAGTTTTGATGCAACACTTGTAGTAATGGCAGCTGGAATGGGCAGCCGTTTCGGCGGTCTTAAACAAATCGAACCCATAGGTCCGGGCGGGCAGGCGATAGTGGATTTTTCGGTTTATGATGCAAAAAAGGCAGGATTTAACAAGGTTGTGTTTGTAATTAAACACGAAATTGAAAAAGAGTTCAAGGAAATCGTCGGCAAAAGGATTGAAAAAACAATCGATGTTGACTACGCTTTTCAGGAGACCGATATGTTGCCTGACGGTTTTTTGTGCCCCCCCGATCGTCAAAAGCCGTGGGGAACCGCGCACGCGATTTATTGTTGCCGCAATGTAGTTAAAACACCCTTTGCGGTTATAAACGCCGATGATTATTACGGAAAAGGCGCCTATGAAAAAATATATGACCACCTGAAAAAAGAAAAAGGCGATTACTGTATGGTGGGATTCAAACTTAAAAATACGCTTACCGAAAACGGAACAGTATCACGCGGAATCTGCAACGTGCAAAACGGTTTTCTTAAATCGGTTGTAGAGCGCACAAAAATTCTCGGCTGCAAATATACCGAAGACGATAAAAATTGGGTGGATTTGCCGTCCGACTGCATTGTTTCAATGAATATGTGGGGTTTTACTCCTGATGTATTCCGTTATATAGAAAATGATCTTATCGACTTTTTGCGTGAAAAAATCAATGTTCCCAAAGCGGAGTATTATCTGCCTATGGTTGTATCAAACGTGATTGAACGCGGTGATAAGGATATTTCGGTTCTTGTTGCCGATGACCGTTGGTACGGCGTGACGTATAAAGCCGACAAAGAAAATGTTGTAAATGCCCTTGGCGAAAAAATTAAAAATGGTGAATACGAGGGATTTTGATTATGAGTAAGAAGTGCAAATCAATTTTAATAATTGTTACTGCGGTTTTGGCGGT
>CAKSDJ010000085.1 GCA_934445015.1 uncultured Eubacteriales bacterium
CGCCGTCAAGAATATTTGATTCGCCTATAAAATCCGCAACAAATGCGTTTTCGGGTTCATTGTATATATCCTGTGGGGTGCCGATCTGCTGAATTTTACCCTTGTTCATAACAACGACCCTGTCAGACATAGTAAGCGCCTCTTCCTGATCGTGTGTGACAAAAATAAATGTTATTCCAAGCTGGCACTGAATACGGCGAAGTTCTTTTTGCATATCTTTTCGCAATTTAAGGTCAAGTGCAGCAAGCGGCTCGTCAAGCAGCAGCACTTTCGGTTTGTTCGCAATCGCGCGCGCAATTGCAACGCGTTGCTGCTGACCGCCCGAAAGGGTCGACACCGAACGTTTTTCAAAACCGTCAAGATTTACAAGATGCAGCATATCGGTAACGGTTTCTTTGATTTCTGATTCTTTCAACTTTTTAACGCGCAAACCGAACGCAATGTTTTCATAAACATTAAGGTGCGGAAAAAGCGCATAGCGCTGAAAAATGGTGTTGACCTGTCTTTTGTAAGACGGAACACCATTGATCTTTTTACCCTCAAAAATCACGTCGCCCCGCTCTGCGTCTAAAAAACCTGCGATAATACGAAGGGTTGTTGTTTTACCGCAGCCCGACGGACCTAACAATGTGATAAACTCTTTGTCTTCTATATCAAGATTAAGACCGTCGAGTACCTGTTCGCCGTCAAACGAAACGAAAATGTCTTTGAGTTCAATAATATTTTGTTTTGCCATTTAAAGCATCCCCCTTTGTCAAACACTTCAAGTGTCGACAGCAGTAAAGTTTTACGTTTACCCTGCGCGATACCCCACAGCCGCCTTTTTGTATGCCCTGACAAAGGGTTTTTCGTAGTCCGTGACAAACACGGGCTACGGCATACATTGGTGCAAACTGTCTTTCTACACAGATGCGTTAAATGCCGGCACGGTTTTTACGTAGTTTAAACACTGCGCCGACAATATAAAATCATAATGCCAATAAGCCAAAATGTCAAGCATATTTTGCAAAAAATGTAGAAATACCGCGCAAAAAAATACGGTAGAATTTAAAAAACTCTGAAATGCTCTGTTTTTCTTTGAAATACTGTTGTTTTCTCGCTTTTTATAGAAAAATCCAAGTCAGGTCATACACCCGGCTTGGACTTTTGTTTTAACTTAAATTCGGTTTACTGATTTTTGTTGTCGTACTGATCGTCTTGTTTGTTTTCCTGTTTGTTGTCATTTTTTTGATTATCATTTTTGTTTTGATTCTTTTTATTTTTATCGTTGTTCACAAAAATCACCCCGCTTTCAGTGCTATTGTTTGCACCTTACGGGGTGATTATACCTTAAAATTTAAAACTCAGCCGATCTGTTTGGGTTATTTAATGTTAAACAGCCGCTTTGCGTTTTGTGCCGTTATGTCAAGAATTTTATCGGTATCCGTGCATCTTATATCTGCAATCTTTTCGGCTGTAAGTTTTATCATACCCGAATAACAAAGTTTTCCGCGGTACGGTTCCGGTGCAAGATATGGACAGTCGGTTTCTAAAAGCAGCAGATCATCGGGTATTATTTTAACTGCATCGGGCAGTTTTTTTGCATTTTTAAACGTTACAACACCGCCTATGCCGATGTGCATTCCGAGTTTTATTATTT
>CAKSDJ010000086.1 GCA_934445015.1 uncultured Eubacteriales bacterium
CGGCTTGCTTATGCAGTTTGTAAACCAGTGGGACGTAACTCTCGGATAATACCGTACAAAGCATATTTAATTCAATAATATAATGCCCCCGCCTGTTGCAGTGATGCGGCAGGCGGGGGTTTGTATAAGTATAAAAATCTTGCTTTTTAATTACCGTTATGATATAATTCTTTTATTAAAATTTTGGTAGGTGTTACAAATTATGACAACTTATGATTTTGTAATTCTCGGCACCATAATAGTTTATATGATTATGATGGTTGCCATTGGAATTGCAGTGTCAGGCAGAAATAAGACTTCGGATGACTTTTATTTAGGCGGCAGAAAACTCGGTCCGTTTGTAACCGCTATGAGTGCAGAGGCTTCTGATATGAGCGGTTGGCTGTTAATGGGTTTGCCGGCAGTTGCTTTGATGGGCGGTTTGCCTGAGGCGAGTTGGACTGCCATAGGTCTTGCAATAGGTACATACTTGAACTGGCTGTTTGTTGCAAAACGTTTGAGAATTTACAGTCAGAAAATCGACGCGTTTACAATACCTGATTTTTTTGCAAAGCGATTTGGTGATAACTCAAAAATATTTACTACCGTTGCGGCGTTATTTATAATTGTATTTTTTGTTCCGTATACCGCTTCGGGTTTTGCTGCATGCGGTAAACTTTTTGCCTCGCTTTTCGGAATGAATTATCATTATGCAATGATTTTGAGCGCTATTGTAATTGTTGTGTATTGCACCTTGGGCGGCTTTTTTGCAGCATCGACAACTGATTTTGTACAGAGTATTATTATGACCATTGCACTGTTTGTAGTTGTCGGTTTTGGTGAAGGTATTGCCGGAGGCTTTAGTAGTGTATTCAATAATGTGTCATCGCTTAACGGTTATCTTGACCTGTTTAAGGGCTTTGATGTTGCGGCGGGTCAGACAGGCAGTTACGGCGCCTTGCCGGTGATATCAACTTTGGCATGGGGTCTTGGATATTTCGGTATGCCGCACATATTGTTACGCTTTATGGCAATCGAGGATGAAAAAAAGCTTAAACTTTCACGGCGTGTTGCTTCAACATGGGTAGTTATTTCAATGGGCGTTGCTGTAATTATCGGCGTTATTGGATATACTCTTATGCAAAAAGGCATTTTGCCGTCATATAAAGATGCGTCTGCTGCAGAAACAATTATTGTTGATATTGCTAAGGTTCTGAGCAAATACGGCTATGTGGCAGCGCTTACAGGCGGTATAATTTTAGCAGGTATTTTAGCATCTACCATGTCAACAGCGGATTCACAGTTGCTTGCAGCAGCGTCAAGTGTATCACAAAACTTATTGCAGGAAACCTTTGGTATAAAAATGTCTCAAAAAACATCTATGTGGGTGGCTCGCATATCTGTAATTGCAATTTCGGTAATTGCGATATTTTTAGCGTGGGATTCAAACAGTTCGGTATTCCGTATAGTATCTTTTGCCTGGGCAGGTTTCGGCGGTGCTTTCGGACCGGTTGTGCTTTGTGCGCTTTTTTGGAAACGCACAACAAAAACAGGTGCGGTTTCCGGTATGATTGTAGGCGGTATAACCGTGTTTATATA